>CAYULE010000052.1:4462-14793 GCA_964445385.1 uncultured Smithella sp. | reverse complement strand
CTACCCGGGTTTATGAGATTGGTCCAGGACGCCCTCTGCGCGACTTCTTTAAAAGCATCGGGGTGACTTGTGAGTCGATTACCGGACTGTCAGCGGCGGAAAAAATCTTTGTAAAAGCTTAAACAATAAACAAACAACAACTTTTTTAATCAAGAAGAAAACGAAAGGTCGAACTATGGATTTAAGTTACAGTGAAAATCAACTCATGTATCTGGAGACCGTGCGCAAGCTGGTTAAAAACGAAATTACACCTCATATTCTGGAATTGGAAAAAGGGCATCGCTTCCCGTGGCCGATTATCAATAAAGCCTGGGAAATGGGTGTGATCAATTTGTGTATTCCGGAATCGGTCAAAGGGTTTGATGTCGATGTGTTTTCCTCGGCATTGATCATTAAGGAAATATCATATGGAGATACGGGTATTTCCACGTCCGCCATGTGCAACGATCTGGCCAACGTTGTGATCAGCCAGCATGGAACCGAGGAGCAAAAAGAACGATTTTTGCGCCCCTTTGTCGAAAAGCCGCTTCTGGCGTCTTTTTGTTTGACCGAGCCGGGCGCCGGTTCCGACAATTCCATGATGACCAGTTTTATCTTGAAGCGTGACGACGGCACTTACGTGCTAAATGGTTCCAAGTGCTTCATTACTAATGCTTCGTATGCCTCTCAATTTACTGTTTTGTGCAAAGTCGGCAAGCCCACCAGCAACTTTATGGCGTGCGTGGTCATTCCCGTTCCTCATGTGACATCTGCCGATCTTCCGGATGTCGGAAGCTCCACCCGGGAGATTGATCTGCCTACCGGTGGCAAAATTACAATCGGCAAGCCGGAAGACAAACTGGGGCAAAGGCTGTCCAACACGGCCAGTGTTACTTTTGAGGATGTTATTATTCAGCCTGACCAGATCATCGGGGATCGACGTTTCGGTTTCAAATATATCGTGGATGTGCTTGATTTCGCGCGACCAATGGTTGCCGCTATCGGATTGGGACTAGCCAAAAGAGCGTTCGACGTGACGCTTGCCTACACCCGCGAACGCAAGCAATTCGGCCAGCGTCTCTGCGATCTGCCGGTGGCCCGGGATATGATCACCACCATGTGGAAGAAAGTCGAACTGGCGGAATTGTCCCTGGTGAAAGCCTGCTGTAAAATCCAGGAAAAAGCAAAAGACGCCGGGATCTATGCGTCGCTGGCAAAAAACACCTGCGCGGAAGCGGCCGTCTTTTGTTCCACCGAAGGGCTGCATCTGCATGGCGGTTATGGTTTTACCACGGAGTACGAAATATCAAAACTGGCTCGCGACGCTCATATCATTGATATTTATGAGGGGGTCCGCGAAGTTCAGAACATGATTATCGGACGGGAGATTGTTTAGATATGCTGTACCTGCATGCCATGGGGCATTTTAACCCGGAGAACGTCATCTCCAATAAGTTGCTGGAAGATTTGGATATCGGGACCAGCAATGATTGGATTCTCGAACGTGTCGGTATCGTCAATCGGCGGACGGTTCTCCCTCTGGATTATATAAAAAATACTAAAAATGCCGATTTCCGTGCGGCGTTTGATGCACGGCTTTATAAAAATTCTCAGATGGCCGCGGCGGCTGCCCGTATGGCGATTTCACGCACATCGCTGAAACTCGAAGATATTGGCATGGTAATTGCTGGCAGTTCATCGCCGGACAACATCGCACCCGCGGAGTCGTCAGCCGTTGCCGCCGAACTTGGGATTGAAGTGCCCTGTCTGGATATGAATTCGGCGTGCAGTTCTTTTGGGATGCAGATGAATTTTCTTTCTAAGATGCAGGCGGATACATTGCCGCCTTATGTGCTGGTTGTGGATTCCGAAACACTCACGAAATCTGTGGATTATTCCGATCGCACCAAGGCCGTTTTGTTTGGCGACGGCAGCGCCGCTGCGATTGTCTCGACCCAGGTCCCGTCGCGTGCCGCGTTTGTGAATTGCAGTTTCGGTTCCCGTCCGTCAGGATGGGAGAAAGTCGGCATCGACTGGAAGTGGCGTTTTGATCAGGACGGCAACGCCGTGCAGGGGTTTGCTATTCGCAAAACAAGTGAAGGCGTCCGAAATCTTAAGGGCATTTACGCCGCCGAGGCGAAAAGATTTATGTTTATCGGTCATCAGGCCAATCTCTGTATGCTCACAACGGTTTGCGAACGCACAGGCATTATATCTGCTAATCACAGGTATAATGTTGATCAATTCGGCAATACCGGCTGCTGCGGCGCGCCTTCGGTGCTTTCCATGTACTGGAATGAACTTCAATCGGGTGACCGTGTGGCCATGTCCATTGTCGGAGCAGGTCTAACCTGGGCGCACATGATGCTGAAAGTAGAGGATCAAAATAATGGATAAACCAGTCGCGTTAGTAACAGGAGGCGCCACGGGCATTGGTGCAGCGTGCGTTCGGGCTTTAGCAGCAGATGGCTTTCGGGTCGGTATTCATTATCGCAAAAGCGAAGAAAAGGCACAGGTCTTGCTAACTGAAATCAAGGAGGGTTTTCTTGTTCAGGCCGATCTGTCCCGCATCGAGCAGATTGATGCGATGATTGGAAAAATGAAAGAAACGGCGGGACGCGTGGATGTCCTGGTTAACAATGCCGGCCAGTCGATCAATGCTGATATTTTATCGATGAAAGTGGAACAGTTTGACGAGCAAAGAGCGCTGACGCGCGGTGTCTGGTATCTGACCAAAAGGATTCTGCGGCAATTTATGATTCGGAATTCTGCCGGCCGTATTATTAACATTTCCAGTGTGGTGGGGCATACCGGCAATGCCGGACAAATCGCCTACACTATGGAGAAGGCGGCGCTTGATGCCTTTACCAAATCGCTGGCGCAGGAAATGGCCGGACGCAATATTCTGGTGAATTCCGTTGCTCCCGGTTTTATTGAAACAGATATGACCGGAGAACTGCCGGTGGAAATAAAAGAAAAAATTATGTCGGGCATTACGCTGGGTCGTATCGGCAGACCTGAGGAAATCGCAGAAGTCGTTGCTTTCCTGGCTAAAAAAGCAAGTTACATTAATGGCACGGTGATTCACGTTAACGGAGGCCTTTATGGAGGCTGATGATACCATCATACAGGAAGTATTGGCGCTGGTGCCGCAGCAAAAGCCATTCCGTTTCATTGATGAGATTCTACGTCTGAATGAGGAGGAAATTGTCGGGGCCTACCGTTTTCGTAAAGACGAGTTTTTCTACCCGGGACATTTTCCCGGCAGACCGATTACACCGGGCGTGATTCTGGTGGAATCGATGGCGCAGATCGGCGTGGTGGCTTACGGGATGTATCTGTTGGCCTGTCAGAGAAATGTGCGGCCGAGTGAGATGAAGGGTCCCTTAAGTCTTTTTTCACTGGCCGAAGATATCGAATTTAAGGGTATTGTGTTGCCGTGTGAGAAAGTGATCGTCAGAGGGAAAAAAATATATATGCGCAAAGGGGCATTAAAAGTGGATGTTAGTATGGAAAGAGAAAATGGCGAAGTCGTTTGTATGGGTAAATTAGCTGGAATGGGAGTGGAAACATGAAAAAAAGAGTAGTCATTACAGGAATGGGAGTTGCTGCCCCTAACGCTCATGGTCTGGATAATTTTGAACAGGCGCTGCGCGAAGGCCGGTCAGGCATCCGCTTTATTCCTCAATTGGAGGAACTGAAGTTTGGTTGTCAGATCGCGGGTGTTCCGGAAGATTTTGATGCCATTCGCAAAAGCTATTTTGATCGTGAAAAACTGATGTCCATCAATGACAATATCGGCTACGCGTCGGTATCGGCCGTGGATGCCTGGACGGACGCAGGTTTCAACATGCCAGAGGGCAATGATGATACTGTGGATTGGGATACGGGTGTTATTGCCGGGTCAGGTATCGGCGGAATGGACACGATCGCGTTAACGGTTGTGCCGATGGTTAATGAAGGCCGGGTCAGACGTTTAGGCAGCCGCGTTGTGGAACAGGTGATGAACAGCGGCACCAGCGCCCGCATCGGCGGACTCATTGGCGCCGGTAATCAGGTGACGTCTAATTCAGCAGCCTGTAGCACAGGCAACGAGGCGATTATTGACGCTCTTTGGAGAATCAGAATAGGCCTTGCCAAACGAATGATCGCCGGAGGATCGGAAGGGGCAACACCCTATATCTGGGGCGGCTTTGACGCCATGCGCGTGATGAGCCGCAAGTTTAACGACAATCCGGCGGCAGGTTCCAGACCGCTGTCCGCTTCAGCCTGCGGTTTTGTGCCGGGTTCCGGCGGTGCCATGCTGGTCCTGGAAGATCTGGAGACGGCTCTGGCCCGTGGAGCGAGAATTTACGCGGAAGTCGTCGGCGGCGCCGTCAATAGCGGCGGTCAGCGGATGGGCGGATCGATGACCGCTCCCAACCCTGAGGGCGTGAAAAGATGCATTCGTCTGGCAGTCGCTGATGCCGGAATTGATCCTCACCAGGTGGATGCCGTTAACGGCCATCTGACGGCAACCTACGCGGATCCCATTGAAGTCAAAAATTGGGCCGATGCGCTGGAAAGAACACCGGACAATTTTCCATATATCAATTCGACAAAATCGATGATTGGTCATTGTCTCGGCGCTGCCGGGGCTATTGAAAGCGTGGCGTCTGTCCTTCAGATTTATCGGGGTTTTATTCATCCATCGATCAACAGTGAAGATGTTCATCCGGATATCGCGCCGTATGCGGCGAAGATACCGCAGAAATGTGTGGAATTTCCCGAGTTGAAATATCTGGCCAAGGCCGGTTTCGGTTTCGGGGATGTGAATAGTTGTATCATATTTAAAAAATGGGAAGAAAAATAATAATATTATAAGGAGTTTGAATAATGGATGACAAGAAAATTTTTGATGAAATGGTAAATATCTTAAGAGTTTATACCAAAGACCCGACGCTTCTGGAGAAGGCGACACTGGATACGCACATATTGAATGATTTAAAAGTCAATTCCGCGCGTCTGGTCGATGTGATTATTAAATGTGAAGATGTTTTCGGCATTACCGTTGATGATGATGAGGCGGATAAGATTCGTACCATCGGCGATGCGGTAGGGATCGTCAAACAAAAACTCGGGTAAGGATGATGGATACGAAATCCGGTATTTTTCTGTATCTGCAGAATCTTCTGGGTCGGTTGACCATTTTTCTGATCGCGCCGTTTTATTTTTTAGCCGCACGGGTCATGTTCTACCGGATCAGAAATTTACGGGAACTCCGACGCCGATGCGCTGCGGAATTCTCCGCTCACAAAGGTCCGTGGATTATGTGTGCCAATCATTTAACAATGATTGATTCTTTCCTTCTGAGTTATGCGTCATTCAACTTGGTCCGGCACATTACGCATTATCAGCGATTGCCTTGGAATTTGCCGGAAAGACGCAATTTTCAGCGCAACATTTTTCTGGCCGTTTTATGCTACCTGTCCAAATGTATCCCCGTCGATCGTGGCGGGTCCCGTCAGAAGATGAAGGAAGTGCTTGACAAATGTATTTATCTTTTACGCAATGCCCATACTGTGATGATTTTTCCTGAAGGGGGCAGGTCGCGCACCGGACGGGTCGATAAGGAGAATTTCTCTTACGGTGTGGGACGGTTCATTCAGGATGTGGAAAACTGCAAGGTCATGTGCATTTATCTACGCGGTGATAAGCAGCGCCGGTATGGATTAATTCCGGCCTGGGGAGACAAGTTTTACGCGCAGGTTGAGGTATTTCAACCGGCGCCGGTGGAACAGACGGGGCTGCGCGCCCAAAGAGAATATGCGGCACAGATCATTAACCGGCTGGCGCAGATGGAGGAAGAGTATTTTGCCATACGTCGGAAACGATGTCGTGGATTTAATGAGTCCGGCGAACATGCAAAAAAGCATGGATTCTCGCTTTCTGAAGAAAATCCTCACCGATACTGAAATTGCGCAGGTTGGCAGTAGTGATCATCCGGATGCTACGCTGTGGTCCCTCTGGGCCTGTAAGGAAGCTGCGTATAAAGTATTAAAAAAACAGACCGGCGATGCGGCCTTTGTGCCGCACCGCTGGTCTGTGTGCTTCCGGCGTCCATTGCCGGCTATTGAACATCAGAGTGCCCATCTTTCCGCAATGCAATCCGATAATCGAAAATCAGCAATGTTTGCCACTGGAGATGTTTCGATTTCAGAGAAAAAGAGTATTTTCTTTTATCTCTTTTCCTCGTTGTCTTATGTTCATTGCCTCGCCGCTGACCATTGTGATGTTCTGGATAAGGTGATCTGGCGCGTTGACGTTTTGCCCGGAGGCCAGGAACAAAAAGATATAGATGCTTCTGTCTATGCACGATTATGCCTGGCCCATGCTCTATCCGGTTTGTTTCGGTACGATCAAAAGCAGATTACCATTTTCCGGGCTCAGGAAAAAAACGGGGAACTTCAGCCGCCGGCTGTATATCTGGATGGCGTTAAAAAGGACATCGATATCAGCCTGAGCCACGACGGGCAATTCGTTGCTTATGCATTTCTTGCGTGATCGGATTAAGGTTTCCTGAAGAAAAACTGCCGCATATTTTATTGTCAGATTTTTTTTCTTATGTTAAGCAAAAGTCCATTATCAACTTATATCTACCAATGATCAAAGGGAGGAACGATGAATAACAAGGAAGTTGTCGCTTTGGTTACCGGCGGAGCATCGGGTTTAGGGGAAGCCGTCGCGCTGGCGTTGGCTGGCGCCGGAGCTAAGGTTGTCATCATTGACATGGATGTGGCAAAAGGCGAATGTCTGGCAGCCGCCAATCCGGAGAATGTTCTTTTCGCCCACGCCGACGTAACCAGTGAAGACGCTATCCGTCAGTCCATTAAAAAAGCTGTTGATCAATTCGGTAAAATCAATGTTGCCGTAAATTGTGCAGGGGTGCCGGACGCGGGTAAAATACTGGGCAGGAAAGGTCCTCTGTCACTGTCATTATTCAACAAAGTCATTCAAATCAATCTGGTGGGAACCCTGAATGTGATTCGCCTGGCTGTTGAACAAATGGTGAATAATGTACCCAACGCTGAGGGCGAAAAAGGAGTGATTGTGAATACCGCGTCGATTGCCGCGTTTGACGGGCAGATCGGTCAGGCTGCCTATGCTGCGTCCAAGAGCGGTATCGTGGGTATGACATTACCGATCGCGCGGGAATGCGCCGACTATGGCATCCGGGTGGCCACAATTGCCCCGGGATTGTTTGAAACGCCGCTTATGGCCGGTTTGCCGCCCGCTGTCAAAGAAGGCATGGCTCAGGGAGTTCCTTTCCCCAGACGATTGGGAAAACCGGTGGAATTTGCCCGGATGGTTCTGCATATTATTGAAAATCCGATGGTCAATGGCTGCTGCGTTCGTTTGGACGGCGCCTTGCGGATGCCGCCCAAATAAAGAACAGGACTATTCCGATCCTATTGCCTGAGAGTGTGGTGAAATTGACTTGAAAAGCATTGTAAATTCCTGTAGGCTGCTCATCAATTCGAATAAAGAGGATATTACCTATTGAATCTATGAAGTCATCCCCTGAAGGCGCGAACGAGCAAAGTATCGATTCCATTATATTCTCACAGGTATTTGACATGGTGGATATCGGCGTGGTGATTCTGGATCGTGATTTGCGCGTGCAATACTGGAACCGCTGGATGCAACTTCATAGTGATATCGTGCCTGAAAGAATCATTGGATCTTCTGTTTGTGACATTTTCCCCAACTTAAAACGCCCCCGTTTTTTAAATAATTGCAAAGCGGTTTTTACTTTTGGTAATTTCTGCTTTTTTTCTCAAAAGCTTCACCGATATTTATTTCCGTTTAAGCCGATCAGTTCTTTTGATTCCGATTTTAAATATATGCAGCAAAGTTGCACCATGGGGCCATTGCGCGATGGAAAAAGTGAGATTACCCATCTATTCATTGCAGTACATGATGTAACCGAAACGGTCAATTTTGAGCAGAAGCTGATGGCGCTCAATATGCTGGATGCACTGACCGGTGTGAATAACCGCCGCAGTCTCGAAACGCATCTCAGGGATGAGGTGGAACGGCATAAAAGATACGGTCATCCCTTAAGTTTGATCATGCTGGATATCGATCATTTTAAACAGATCAATGACACCTACGGCCACCAGTGCGGCGATTATATTCTGCAACAGATTACCGCGTTAATCAGCTCCTCCATACGCAGCGAAGACATTCTGGCTCGCTATGGCGGTGAGGAGTTCTGCTGTCTTTTGCCGGAAACAGCGATTTCAGCCGCCGCAATCCTTGCCGAGAGGTTCAGAAAAAAAATTGCCGAGCATCTCTTTAAATTCCAGGACGTCTCTGCCCGCGTTACGATCAGTCTGGGGGTGTCCACCATGAGCCCAAATACAACAAGCCCCGAGAGTCTGTTGAAAAATGCTGATGATGGACTGTATAAAGCGAAAAATTCGGGCCGCAATCGGATAGAGGTTGTCAACTGAAATATCAATTTTTGAAAAGATATTGCATTTCGGTTAAAGATGATAGTGTTGACAATGAAATAGTATAGGTCTGTGTTCGAGGACGATCATGATAAAAAAGATATTGATTGTTGACGATTCGCCGGTTTCCATCAAGATTCTGAAAAGTTGTATTCCCAAGGATCAAGGCTATGAATTATTTGATGCGGCCAACGGTCAGATTGGTCTGGAAATGTTCACGCAGATCAAACCGGAATTGACTTTTATGGATCTGACCATGCCGGTGATGAACGGTTTTGAAGCCCTGCAGGAAATCATGAAGCTGGATCAGCGGGCGATGGTCATCATCGCCACCGCCGATGTTCAAGTCAAGGCCATTGCCAGAGCGCATGACCTGGGCGCTTTTTCCGTTGTTAAAAAACCGCCGACCAAAGTTAATATCGCCGCCGCAATTTCAGAAGCTGAAGAAGCGCTTAAGGAGCGGGGATAATTTATGGATTACCAGAATCAAGAAACAATGATCACAGAGGAAGAAACAGATATTCTACAGGAAATCATGAATATCGCCTTTGGTCGCGCCGCGTCCGATCTTGCCGAATATATTGATATCTTTGTGATCCTCAGTGTTCCTTTTATTAAACTGTTACGCTCGTCGGATCTTCCTCCTTACATCAGTGCCGAGATTAAAGACTACGATAAGGTTTCTCTGGTTGAGCAGAACTTTTGGGGGAAATTCAAGGGAAGCGCTTTTCTGGTATTTCCCGCGGACAGTGGTAAAAAAATCCTGTCCATGTTCGACGGTTCGGAAGAATATTTTGAATCGGATCCCATCTATGAACTGGAAAAAGAAACTTTCCGGGAAATTGGCAATATTCTCATCGGCGCTTGTATCGGGAAGATCGCTGAATTGCTGGGGGATGTCATCACCTATTCCCCGCCCAGGGTGGTGGTGGAGCGCAGTCAGCGCGGTATTATTTCGGAGAGCCTCTTTGCTAAAGACAATCTGGCGATTGTCTTAAGAACCGTTTTTGAATTTAATGAAAAAAATATCAGCGGTTATCTTTTTATCGTCACCAGCGAAGAATCTTTTGCCTGGCTGAAAACCGCACTGCACAATTTTCTGGAACAATACGAGTGCTGATCCCTTTTCCCATGCAGCCGTCTCTTGTTTCCCCTCGTCGTTTTATTCTGTGATTTCTTTTCTTAACTGGATCGGCTTGACCTGTTTTTTGCGCAACCGCAGATTCAGCATCTCGACCGCCACGGAAAATGCCATCGCGAAGTAGATATAGCCTTTCGGGACATGCACATCGAAGCCTTCGACAATCAGGGTGACGCCCACAAGAATCAGAAAGGACAAGGCCAGAATTTTTATGGTCGGGTGCCCATCGACAAAGTTGGCAATCGGTTTAGCGGCAAACATCATAATTCCAACAGCCACAACAATGGCAATCGCCATAATTGAAATATGCTGGGCCAGGCCGACCGCGGTGATGACGGAATCCAGCGAGAATACAATATCGAGAATAGCGATTTGAAAAAGCACCGCTCCCATCTTCGTGGTTTTTAATTTCGGTTTATCCTCTTCAATACCTTCCAGACTGTTATGAATCTCATGGGTTGCTTTGGCCAGCAGAAATAGTCCTCCGACGATGAGAATGAGGTCGCGTCCGGAGATATCCTGCCCCAGGATGGAGAACCAGGGCTGCGTCAAGTTGGCTAGCCAGGCAATGGAAAATAGAAGCGCCAGACGGGAGAGCATGGCCAGGCCAAGCCCCAGATTTCTGGCTAGGTTTCTTTTCTCTGCGGGCAGGCGCCCCACCAGAATGGAAATGAAAATAATGTTGTCGATGCCCAGAACAATTTCCAGGGCGGTCA
>CAYULE010000052.1:0-4362 GCA_964445385.1 uncultured Smithella sp. | reverse complement strand
AGAATGGAAATGAAAATAATGTTGTCGATGCCCAGAACAATTTCCAGGGCGGTCAAAGTTCCGAGAGCAATCCAGGCTTCAGGACTGGCAAACCATGCAAACATAATCTTTCTCCTGAAAACTAATACTCGATTCCCGCGCGGTCTTTGATGCCGGCGGCATAGTGATGTTTGATTTCCTTGATTTCGCTGACCGTATCGGCAAGTTTGATGATGGCTTTAGCCGCGTAACGGCCCGTGAGAATCAGATCCAGCGCTGCCGGTTTGCTTTTAATCAAACGGACAACATCTTCCAGTTCAATAAGTTTGAAATCAATGGCCACATTGATTTCATCAAGGATGACCATGTTGTATTTACCGGAGGTGATGGCTTTTTTCGCCATTTCAAAACCCTGTCGGGCAAGTTCGATATCCACCGGGGCGGGATTATCGCGCATGACAAAGCTGTCGAGGCCTGAGCGGCGAATGGTCAGGCGCGGCAGATATTTTTCGGCGGCCACAAATTCGCCGTAGTCCCGGCCTTTCATAAACTGTAAAATAAATACCTTATAACCCTGACCGACAGCGCGCAACGCCTGGCCGAACGCGGAGGTGGTTTTGCCTTTGCCATTGCCGGTAATCACGATGACCAGACCGCGGGTTGCAGGTGCCGTCGCATTGGCGGATTTCTTTGATGCGGTCGTTTTTTTCTTTACCGGATTTTTCGACCGGTTACTTTTTTCGTTAATCAGCGTCATGTCATTTCTCCTCATTTAAGGAAACGATTGGCAATGGCTTCGGCCAGGGTATAGGGATCCACTTCACGATTTTTCACTCTTTCGGTGATCGCTTTCAACTCACCGCTGTCCATGAGTTGACCCAGCACCGGTTCCAGAATGCAGGCGCGCAAGGCATCGGTTATTTCCATCAGGGCTTTTCGTTCCATGCGTTCAGATAGTTGTCCGCTGATCAGCAGATGCGCGTGATGCTCTGATATTTTTTTTGCTAGTTCGGCCGTTTTTTCGGCAAAGCCTGCCGGTTCATAAAGATTGCCGATGCTCACGATGGGCGGTCGCCATGCGTCCGGCGTTAAGGGAGAGGCGTTGAGCAGGGAGGCCAGTTCTGTTTGCAATTGCTTCGCGCCGGGGCGGTCTGCTTTGTTAATGGCGAATACATCGGCGATTTCCATAATGCCGGCTTTCATGGTTTGGATTTCATCGCCCATGCCGGGTACCAGCACCACAATGACACTGTGCGCGTGGTGAATAATATCAAGTTCCTGCTGACCGATGCCGACGGTTTCGACAATAACGACATCCTTCCCCATGGCTTCCATGACGTGGATCGCATCGCCCGCGGCCTGTGAGAGTCCGCCCAATGCGCCGCGTGTGGCAAGCGACCGGATAAATACGCCTTCATCCTCTGCGTGCTTGAGCATGCGTACGCGGTCGCCAAGGATTGCGCCGCCGGAGAAAGGGCTGGTCGGGTCAACCGCCAGAACGCCGACAGTTTTTTTTTGTTTGCGGAATTCGCCGATGAGCGCGTTGGTCAGTGTACTTTTACCTGCGCCGGGGGCGCCGGTTATGCCGATAATAAAGGATTTGCCTGTGTGAGCAAAAAGCTGTTTGAGTCGGGGACGGGCGTCGGGCAGTTTATCTTCCAGATCCCGGATCAGACGCGAGGCCGAGCGGACATCGCCCGCGCGTATTTTTTTAGTAGATTCCATGAGTTATGATTGCCGACGCATTCGTTAGTTTCTGGTTTTAATGTTGGCGCGAATCCATTCCACAATGGAGTCCAGTGATGCGCCGGGCGTGAAGATTGCCTTGATGCCCGCATCATACAACATCTGAAAATCCGGTTCGGGGATGATACCCCCGCCAATCACCGTGATGTCCGAGGCGTTCTTTTCCTTGAGCAGTTCCACCACACGCGGAAACAAAATGCGATGCGCGCCTGACAGACAGCTTAGTCCCAGCAGGTCCACGTCTTCCTGAATGGCCGCCGCCGCAACCTGTTCCGGGGTTTGATGACAGCCGGTGTAAATCACTTCAAAGCCCGCGTCGCGAAAACAGCGGGCCAGGATGCGGGCGCCCCTGTCGTGACCATCGAGGCCGGGTTTAGCCACCATCACTCGAATTTTTCTTTCCGACATAAAACAATCTCCTTAGTATAATCCCGGGTCCCGATACTCCCCGTAAACTTCACGGTAAACGTCGCAGATTTCCTGCTTTGTGGCAAGGTTCTTGACCGCTTCAATGCAATACGGCATGACGTTCGCACCGGATTTGCATGCGGTGCGGATGTCGGTAAGCGATTGTTGCACGGCGCGGTTGTCGCGTTTGCGGCGGACATCCTGAAGCCTTTTGATCTGCTCTTCGCCCATCTTTTCATTGATTTCTACCAGAGGCATTGCGTGCTGCGCCTCGGTAACATATTTGTTGACGCCGACCATGATTTTTTCTTTGGCTTCAATCTGCCGCTGGAATTTATAAGCCGCATCCGCGATTTCCATCTGGGGGAAGCCTTTTTCAATAGCGGCAATCATGCCGCCCATGGCATCGATCTTCTCAATATATTCCCAGGTCTTTTCCTCGATTTCATTGGTCAGGGATTCAATAAAGTACGAACCGGCCAGCGGATCGATTGTGTTGGCCACGCCTGTTTCTTCGGCCAGAATCTGCTGCGTGCGCAACGCCACTTCCACCGCGTGTTCGGACGGCAGGCAGAATACTTCATCCAGTGAGTTGGTGTGCAGCGATTGTGTTCCACCCATGACGGCGGCCAGCGCTTCCACGGTGGTGCGGATGATGTTGTTGTAAGGCTGCTGCGCGGTCAGCGAACAACCGGCGGTTTGCGTATGAAAGCGCATCCACAGCGAACGGGGATTTTTGGCGCCGAAGCGGTCGCGCATCACCTTGGCCCAGATGCGACGCGCAGCGCGCAGCTTGCAGATTTCCTCAAAAAAGTCGATGTGCGAATTGAAAAAGAACGACAGGCGCGGAGCGAAATCATCCACATTCATTTTTTTACGGCGGATAACGTCTTCAACATATTCAATGCCGTCTCTGAGCGTGAAGGCCAGTTCCTGGACGGCGGTCGCACCTGCTTCGCGGATGTGATAGCCGCTGATGCTGATCGTGTTCCAGCGGGGAACGTATTTGGCGCCGAATTCCACGGTATCGCTGATGAGCTTAATGGAGGGTTCCGGCGGGCACATGAATGTCTTTTGCGCAATGAATTCCTTGAGCATGTCGTTTTGGATCGTGCCGCCGATTTTGGTAAGCGGCACACCTTTGGTGTCGGCTGCCGCGCAATACATCGCCCACAAAACGGTAGCCGGGGGGTTGATCGTCATAGAGGTGGTCACCTGGTCCAGCGGAATATTGTCGATCAGCGCCAGAAAATCCTCCAGGGTGTCGATAGCCACACCGCATTTGCCCACCTCTCCCAGAGATCGGGGCGAGTCGCTGTCATAGCCCATGAGGGTTGGGAAATCGAAAGCGGTGCTCAAACCCGTCTGCCCCTCGCGTAACAGCATTTGCCAGCGGGCATTGGTATCCTGCGCGCTGCCCATGCCGGAAAACATGCGGAATGTCCAGTGTCGTCCGCGATAACCGGTGACCTGATTGCCGCGAAGGTAAGGGAATTCGCCTGGAACGCTGATGTCATTGGCGAAATTCATATCCTTTAAGTCATCGGGTGTGTAAAGCCTTTTAATATCCAAGTCGGAAACGGTAGAAAAACGGTCTTTCTGATCGGGATGGTTTTTTGTCGCCTTTTGAACTTCACTTTGCCATTTTTCGTTTAATTGTTGAGATGCTCCTTGCGTTTTATCCGAAAAATACAATTTTTGCCCCCTGTTGTTTGAAGTTATTCTGCAGACTGTCATCCTGATCGGTAAGCAGTGAAGAAACGGTCACGACCATACCTGCGGGTGGCAAGACCGTTTCCTGCTTTTTTATAGTTGTTGGTAGAGGAACCACAATAGGATTGCCAGCCTCAAAGATCTTTCAGGCACTAACTCAAATGTTCTGTTTTTGTCAAGAAATATTAAGGCTTGGGGATGTTCACAAATAAAAAAGCGCTCCGGAACACCATGTCCACGGAGCGCTTTTGTTGGGTTTCTTAATGAACCGTTAGACTGCTCTGACGTTTTCCGCTTCCAGGCCTTTTTTGCCCTGGACAACGTCAAAACTGACCTGCTGGCCCTCATTCAGCGTCTTGAAGCCGCTGGACTGAATCGCACTGAAGTGTACGAAAATATCCGTGCCGCCCTCTTGCTCGATGAAGCCGAAGCCTTTGCGTTCGTTGAACCACTTTACTTTTCCTTCTGACATAGTACTAATCCTCCTTTCTCAAAATTTCCTAAGTCGAATTATCA
>CAYULE010000051.1:0-14811 GCA_964445385.1 uncultured Smithella sp. | reverse complement strand
GAGACGACGACGTTTCTTCGATGGCGCTGGCCTGATTTGACGCGCCGTCGGAAAGCGCCTGACCGGATCGGGCCACTTGCTGTGACGCTTCCGCGATATTTACGGCTCCTTCGTTCACAGCAACAGTGACACGCTTAAGAGGAAGGGCAATAGAACGCTTGATGATGATATACATGATAATCAAGGATAAGATGATCACAATCGCGAAGATCACCAAACTTCTGGTTCGCTGATTCGCACTATCGGTAATGAAGCTTAACTGCTCCGTTTGGAGAGTATTTTTAAATGACAGGTGAGCCGTATCCAAATCACTCATAAGGGTTTCACCCTTTTGGGTTAAAGCACCGGCTTTGTCCGTCATGCTTTTGTCGCCTTTGCTGACGGCTGCACTGATTTTTTGAACTTCCTCCGTGTAAGCCTTGTGATCGGCCATCAGTTTTTTGACGGGTTCGGCAAATACACTTTCGATCCTCTTCAACAACAAAATCGTGTCGAGTTTCTCCTGTACTTCATCTGCCTTTTCCTGCACCAGTTTGGCTTTTTCCGGATCGCCGGTTTTGAGAGTTTCCATTCCAAGACTGACTTGTTCTTTGAAAGCGTTCTTTGCGCTTAGACTGTGATTGGTTGCAGGATAGAGGAAGTGGGATACCCTGCTCATGTTGTCTTCCATTTGCATGCTGAAAGCAAATCCCAGCATTAAGGATATAAAACATCCCAGAACCAGGATACCCACACTGAACCAGATTTTTTGAAAGATGCTGAATTTTTTCATGTGCTATTATCTCCTCACTTGTGGCCGTCATGCTCATTAATTCATAATAAGGTCGAAAAAAAAGTTTTTTGCCGAACAAACATTACATTCGAGTCAATAAAGAAGATTGATTTGAATGTGATTTAGGTATCATTGGGTGCCTTTGCCGGTAAATTAAGCCGTCGACGCACGTTTCTGTAGCGATTGATTAATCGGTTTATTCTGACAAAATCTTTAACGGCAAATAGATTATTTTCATATTTGTCATAAAAAATAAATGCATATAAAAAAGCCGAGGCCAACGGCGGGCGATTTGGTCCAATGACAGACGTTTCTGACGGATCAATTTTTCAGATGCTTTTCATTAATAGACGCCTGAATCAAAAGATGGGGCGTCAGGTTAACCCTGCCGCCCCATTCTTTAGGCATTGTCATTGCAATTGACTGGCAATCGCTGAAGGCAACTTGAGTTATTCAAGTGGCCAGAATGAAATCTATTTTACCTTTTTGCCTTTGAAGGTGCCTTTCGTAACGCCTGCGAAATCGATATCACCGGTCATCGTTTTGCCGTCAGCGCCAACCTTGCCTGTGTAAATCGCGAAACCTTTCTTGGGATCCGTTGAAAATTTGAAGGTGGCATCATGGCCTTTCAGGGTGCCCGTTATCGGAGCTTCTCCCAGAGAGCCGGCATACTTCCCCGTCAATTTATCGCCGTCCTGCTTAAAGGTAAATACCGCGATACCGGTTACTTTCGGAGTCGTAACGTCCATGGTCCATTTCCCGGTGATGTTCAATGGTGCCTGTGCCTGAACCAATGATGCCGACGCGACCAAACCCATAACGACCAAACAAACAACCAACAAACTTAATCTTTTCATCTAAACTCCTCCTTTTTTGCATTATAATGTCATTTTAGTACTTATCTTAAAACAAATCAACCCGGAAAAGTATTTAACATTCCCTGCTTCTACATATGGGCCTTTGTATCTCTCAACATCAGAACACCAAACATACAAAGAAGATAGAATACCGACACGGCGGACATGACGACAGTTAACCCGATCTGCTGAGCAGCCGCGCCCATAATCAGCGGTATCACGGTTGCAATCAAACGCCCTGTGGAAAATCCGGCGGCAATACCCACAGCGCGGATATTGGTCGGGAATTGTTCAACCAGATAAGCGCTCAGGATTGCCCAGATCACTGATGAAATACCCCAGGCGATGCCGGCGAGGATATTGAATACCATGTCTGATTCCCATTCGATGCCCAACCATACATACATCAAAATAGCAGACAGGAAAGCGCAGATAGCCATAACCGGACGCTTGCCGAATTTGTCGCCGGCCCAGCCGCCGACAAAATACATCGCCGCCGCCATAAACTGCAAGGCCATCAGTAATGTGGAAAAAGCTTTGGGGCTCATGCCTCTTTCCTTGGCCAGAATTGTCGGAAGCCAGGTATTGACGGCCCAGTAGGTGCACAACAACGACGTGCAAATCACAACGACATAAAAGAAAGATCTGCGATTTTCTTTATTGAGCAGATCCTTCGTGCCAACCGATACTGTCGGTGTGCCGGCAGCAATACCCGCTTGCCGGTCATGGTACATTTTCAACCACATGGGTGATTCCGGAATGGAAAACTGGATGTAGATGGCCAGGAAAACAGCAGAAGCCCCCGCATAATAAAGGACCGGCCAACCGAATATCGGCGTCAGAAAATAACCGATCAATACGGTGATACCATAGCCTATGGGCCATCCCAGCATCATCATGGAACTGAATTTTGCGCGCTTTGCAGGTTCCGTGAATTCCTGCAATATCGTGCTGCCCAGCGCCCACTCCGCGCCCAGACCCAGTCCCGCCAGAAAACGCAATGCTCCCATTTCGATATAATTTGTCGTAAATCCGGTAAAACCGGTGACAATGCCGAAAAAGGCAATGCACATGACCAGCGCTCTTTTCCGTCCGAACTTATCCGCGATGGGACCGAAAATATAACCGCCAAAGCTCATGCCCAGCAACATGCATGTTGCAACAACACCGATCTGAACCAGTGTGAGCGATGGCCAGGCATCTAATAATAATGGCGCGGCCAGCGCGAAAACCATAATATCCATACCATCAAAAGCGTATCCCCCAATCGAAATTGCCAACACTTTGTTCCTGTACTTTGCAGGATCTACTATAGCTCCACTAGAAACTTCGGACATGTAATACCCTCCCTGATCGTAATGACTGTGATTAAATAATCAGTGCTTTTTGCGCCTGATACACCGCCGCTACTGCAAATCAACATCCTCCTCCCTTTCTTTTTTTTGCTGTACTATTCTTCACATGTCTTTTGATCAAGTTTCCCCTCCGTGCCTTCTCCCGGATTTGGGGTACGGGAAGATCAGCAAGCATGCCGGACTCCATGCATCATTCCGGCATGCCGAGGGTTTCTTGGGTAATAACTTTATAAATACGATTCAGAACAAAGCCATCCACATCCTTATCCTTCTTGAATATTGACCTGCCCTAAATACTTGTTACATTTGTTAAATTATAATTCTGGTACTTTTTCTTTACTCAGGTGTGACTCTGGTGCTGACTCTGGCGCCGGAGATTGGCGATTGAAAGAATGGGGCGTCAGGTGCAACCTGCCACCCCATTCTTCATGGTGGGTTATTAACATTTACTGCATTTATTTAGCAACTATTTTTTTCACAACACTCGTTGTAAATATTTATTTAACTTTTTTGCCTTTGAAGGTGCCTTTGGCAACGTTAGCGAAATTAATATCGCCGGCCATGGTTTTGCTGTCAGCCCCGACCTTGCCTGTGTAAATCGCGGGACCTTTCTTGGGATCCGTTGTAAACTGGAATACGGCAACATCGCCCTTAATCGTGCCTGTTACCTGAGCTTCTCCCAAAGAGCCGGCATACTTTCCCGTTAATTTTTCGCCGTCCTGCTTCAAGGTGAATACGGCAACACCGGTGACTTTCGGAGTCACAACTTCCATGGTCCATTTACCGGTGACGTTCACCGGGGCCTGCGCCCGAACCAGCGATGCCGATGCTACCAAACCCATAACAACCAAACAAACAACGAACAAACTTAATCTTTTCATTACAAACTCCTCCTTTTTAAATTGTGGTGCAATTTTTTTGCTTAGGTAAAAAGCAAACTAACCTCGTTAAAAACATCATCTTATTCTATATATGAGCCTTTGAATCTTTCAGCATCAGAACGCCCCACATACAAACGATGTAGAAGACGGAAATGCCGGCCATCACCAGGGTCATCCCGACTTGCTGAGCCACGGCGCCCATCGCCAGCGGCAGCATGGTTGAGATCAGACGTCCTGTCGAGTATCCGGTAGAAACGCCCACCGCGCGGATATTCGTGGGGAATTGTTCAACCAGGTAAGCGGCCAGAATCGCCCAGATGACAGAGGGGCAGCACCAGGCGATGACGCCCAGAATATAGAACATATTTTCGTTTTCCCATTCGATCCCCATCCACAGGAACAGGGTGATGGCTGCCAGAAACGCGCTGATCGCCATGGTCGGACGTTTACCGAATTTGTCACCAGCCCAGCCGGCAACGACATAACCCGCAACCGCCGAAAACTGCAAGGCCAGCAGGAAGGAAGAAAGTGTTTTCGGGGCCATGCCTCTTTCCTTGACCAGAATCGTGGGCAGCCAGGTATTGACGGCCCAATAGGTACACATAAGAGAGGTGCAGATCACGACGACATAGAAAAAGGATCGAAAATTTTCCTTTTTGAACAGATCCTTGGTGCCAACCGACACAGCCGGTGTGCCGGCATCAATACCCTTTTGGCGGTCATGGTACATTTTCAGCCAGACAGGGGATTCCGGAATGGCAAACTGGATGTAAATGGCAAGGAAAACGGCTGTCGCGCCAAAGAAATAAAGAACCTGCCAGCCATAAGTCGGGACAACAAACCAATTGATGAGAACGATTACAGCGATGCCCAACGGCCAACCCAGCTGCATGTAGGAGCTGTATTTCGCACGCTTGGCGGGCTCTGTAAATTCCTGTAAAAGCGTGCCGGCCAGCGCCCATTCCGCGCCCAGTCCTAAGCCCGCGAGAAATCGCAGTACAGCCAATTGAATGTAATTTGTCGTAAAACCGGTCAGACCGGTGGTAATGCCAAAGAAGGCAATGCACCAGACCAACGCTCTTTTCCGGCCATATTTGTCGGCAAGAGGGCCGAAAACATAACCGCCTGCGCTCATACCGAGCAACATACTTGTGGCAACGACACCGATCTGAACCAGGGTGAGAGAGGGCCATGCCTCTAATAACAAAGGTGCGGCAAGAGCTAAAACCCAAATATCCATTCCATCAAAGGCAAAACCTAAAATCGAAATCGCCAGCACTTTTGCCCTAAACTTTGCGGGATCTACAACCCCGCCTATACTTGATTCATTTGACATTTGTATTCTCTACTCCTTTCTGTAAGCTTTGATACATTGTTTTAAACTTTTCATATGATTCCTTTCTAAAACCCCCGTTACTTTAATTTATAAATCCTGTTCCCTCCTTTATTAAATTTCTATTTCCTTTATTTTTAACCATTTCTTCATCCCTCAGAATTTTACGCAGGATTTTGCCGACAGCCGATTTCGGAATGCTGCCGCGGAACTCTACCAGCGTCGGCACCTTGTAAGGCGCCAGTTTTTCCTTGCAGAAGTTGATCATCTCGAGGGGCGTGGCTGTTTGACCCTCTTTCAAAACAACGAAAGCTTTGATAATTTCCCCCCGGTAGGGATCGGGAATTCCCACCGTGACCGCCCTGGCCACCTTGGGGTGCTGGCAGAGGACCTCATCCACCTCGCGGGGATAGATATTGCCTCCCCCGATCGTGATCATGTCCTTCTTCCGATCTACGATCGTGATATAGCCGTCCTCGTCCATCCGGCCGATATCTCCGGTGCGAAGCCAACCGCCTCTCAACTGGCTGTTGGTTTCCTCGGGATTGTTCCAGTAACCCTTCATCACGGTGGGCCCCTTAATAATGATCTCTCCCGGTTCTCCGGGCTTTACATCCTTTGTTCCGTTTCCCAGATCAACCAGGCGGACATCATTATCGATGGACGGCACACCGATGGAACCCGTCTTGTGAGCCAGGGCCGGGTTGCTGATTCCCATGGATGTCGTTTCACTCATCCCCCATCCTTCACTGAAGAAGATTCCCATATCCTTTACCTTCTGAATCAGTTCGACAGGCATCGGGGCTCCCCCGGAATTGAAATAACGGATTTTTTCCGGAAGGTTCATCTCATGGGCTTTGGGGTGATTGATAATGGCCGTAATCATTGTCGGGACCGTCGGGAAAAACGTGATTTGATCGAAGCGGGCGAAGATGCCGAGTAGTTCATCCATGTCGAAACGGGGCAACTGAATCTGTGTGGCCATACTTAAAAACGCCCAGTTCATGCAGCAGAGGTTGCCGTAAATATGGAAATAGGGGAGAATGCCCAGAACTGTCCGCTGCTCATGGGGCGTGTACGGAATGGTCGAATTTCCCCATTGAAGGCACTGGAAGGTCGCGGCTATGACATTGCCGTGGGACAGGAGCGCTCCTTTGGGTCGACCCGTTGTCCCGCCGGTAAACTGAATGAGCGCCGGATGATCAGGGCTGAAAGCAATCCGGGGAATCTTGGTATCCTTGGAACAAGACAGAATCTCAGAAAAATGATGCCATCCCTTTTCCAGTTCCAGTTCCTTGGCCGTACTCAAATCAAACGCCTTGATATAGTCTGTCAGCTTTGTGATGATCACATTTTTGATGCCCAGTTCAAAGGCCAAAGGCCGCATTGTGGAAAGGGCGCCGTCATAGGTCACCAGCGTTTCCAGGCCAGTGTTTTCCATCATGAATTTAAGCTCGTCATAGGTTTGCAAGGGATTGATATTAACAACAATACCCCCTGCGGACAGGGCGGCATAATAGGCAACGATATACTGGGGACAGTTGGGCAGAGCGATGCCGATCCGGTCGCCTTTCTTCACGCCGAAACGAATGAAGGCATTGGCCAGGCGTAAAAGCTGATCGCGCACCTGTCTGAAGGTTAATTTCGATCCATAGAAATCTACGGCTGTCTTATGAGGAAACTGTGCTGCCGCCAGATGAACCAAGTTCTGGATGGGGAATTTTGGATAACGAATCGTGGCGGGGACATTATAATCATAATTTTTCAGCCAAAATCTTGGTTCCAACAGGAACTACCTCCTCCATTAATCACTGCTTGATGATATCCGCACTGATTTCAGCTTTTGTTGAAGCACTTGAGCCTTTTGCACTCTTCGTACCAATCCTGAAATTTTTTTTATGTCATTGGATATATTTAGCTTATTAGATTTGACTTGATTTAATCAGTCCTATATGTTTCACATCTGTTTCATTGGTGGTTCGCTGACGAAACAAAACAGCAACGTGACTGAAACCATAGAACGATATGAAGGCATCAAGGGAGGAAATAAAAGATGGTGGTTCAAAACCCCGGGATGAAAGATTCTTTGTCCAATGAGGCTGTTCGCTTGTCCGCAATTTATGAGGAACGCTACAAAAAAACATTTCTGGAATGGAAAAAATATATTAACGGGGATAAAAATGTCGACCCGGCTATTGTCCCTGAAGAGATCCTGGAATCGTGGAATCGCTGTTCTCAATTGGGCGTTGATCCTTTAGGCAAACCGGACCATGAAATATTAACGGGAAGTGAACTTCAAGCATTACTCGCGGACAACAAAGAATTTATTTCAATCAGTAAACCTTTTTTACACAATCTTTACCGCTTTGTGAAAGGGTCCGGATTTGGCGTCGGTCTCATTGATCGTCAGGGATATATTCTGGATACCATGCAGGATTATGATATAGCAAAGCAAGAAGATCTCGATCTGCAATGGATTCCGGGTGTCCGGTGGGATGAAAAAAGCGCGGGAAACAACGCGGCGGGGACCGTTCTGGCGTTAAGGAAACCCATCCGCATTTTCGGGACCCAGCATTATAATCAGACGTTTCATAAAGTGACCGTTTCCAGCGCTCCCATTTTCGATCCAGACGGGGGATTAATCGGCGGCATTGCGCTGACCGCATATTACTACGCGACCAATCCTCATACGCTGGGCATGGCGGTTGCCGCGGCACTGGCCATTGAAAACGAGCTTCGCGCACAGAAAGCCCTGAGAGAGAGCAAGGCAGCCTTCGAGGAAACCGAATTAGCCTACAGCCTGCAAAAAACGGTTATCGAGTTCATTCCCGAGGCGCTGATTGCCCTCGACAGCAGAGGATATATCTCCGTTATCAATGATAAAGCCCGTGAAAAATTTTATCTTGAGGGAAAAAATGTTGAGGGGAAGCATATCCGGGAGATCAGTGAAGAAATTAATCACCATTTCCTCAGCATGATTGAGACGAACGAACCCTTTACGGATGCCGATGTCCGAATTTTCACCCACCACGGTTACAACGACTACACGCTGACCTGCAATCCCATCAAAACGCCTACAGGGAAAATGATGGGAAAGATCCTTATCTTTTCCGAAATCAAGCGGATCAAAACCCTGGTAACCAAAATGATGGGAGCCAAGGCCAATATCAGTTTTGGGGATATCTGCGGTCGGAATCCCCGTTTCCTGATGACGATGGAACAGGCGCGCCTGATTTCGCAAAGCAGCTCCAATGCCCTGCTGCTGGGCGAGAGCGGCACGGGGAAAGATGTTTTCGCGCAGGCTATTCACAATGCCAGCATGCGGAAAGACGGACCTTATCTGGCGATCAACTGTGCGGCCATTCCGAGGGATCTCATCACCAGCGAACTTTTTGGATATTCCGAAGGGGCTTTCACGGGTTCGCGCCGCGGCGGCAATCAGGGTAAATTCGAACTGGCTGACGGCGGGACCATCTTTCTGGATGAGATCGCTGAAACGCCTCTGGAATTACAGGCGGTGCTCCTTCGCGTGATCGAGGATAAATCCATCGTCCGTATCGGAGGAAGCAGGGTCCGGCCGGTAGATACCCGCATCATTGCGGCGACTAACAAAGACCTTCTCGAAGAAGTCCGCAAAGGAAATTTCAGAAAGGATCTGTATTACCGCCTGAACGTGTTCACCATCCATATGCTGCCCCTGACGGAACGCCTGGATGATATTCCCCTCCTGGTGGATGTCTTTATCAAGAAATACGGGAAAACCCTGGGCAAAAGTATCCGGCACATTGACGAGAAAGTCATGGACGCCTTTATGCGCTATTCCTGGCCCGGTAATGTCCGGGAATTGCAGAATGTGATGGAACGGATGATGAATTATACCCGTTCTGATGAATTAACGGCTGATCTCATTCCGCCGGAAATTCTCAACACCCGTCATGTCCCCGGTCCGGACCTGGAGATGGAGATGGAATCCCCCGAAGATACGGAAAAGAAATTGATCGGACGGATGTTAAATCTGAAGTTTCCCAAAAATCAAATCGCTGAAAGAATGAATATCTCACGAACGACATTATTCCGGAAGATGAAGAAATTCGGATTGGCCTGAGATGGCGGTCCGGATGATGACGAAATAAAAAAAATCACCTTAGCCTTATAAAAAAATAAAAGTCCGGAAGGAATGACTCCCTCCGGACTTTTTTGTGACAACACTTTTTCAGGTGCTTAATTCTATTCTTTCAGCGCGCCCGTAAAGATATCAGACGAGGCCACAATGGCGGAGATATCATTGTTCATGATGCACTCGACCTTGCCGAAGAACTTCGGGAATTCCGAAGCAATGTAGAACTGAGCGGATAACACGCGGCCGGAATAATAGGCTGCTTCGTCATTATCGGCCAGCAGCTTTTTGCGGTCCGCGCCTTTAGCATCGCCCACCAGGGCTTTCATCTTGGGAATGGTAATCGTCAGGCTCCACAGGTGCAGCCAGGCGGAGATCAGCGGGAACATGGCTTGCTGCAGCGGGGTGGAATTGGCGAAGAGAGCGGCAATCTTGCCTTCCATCAGCTGAGTCGTCATCATGGTGATGATTTCATCAAACTTCTGTAAGCCCCTTTCCACCGGGGTAATATATTTGTCATCAACGATTCCCTTGGCTTTCGCGATGGTTTCCGTCATGCGTTTTTTCAGGATGGCTAAATTATACTGCTGGGGATTCATCAGGATTTTGCGCATCTGAAGATCGAGCGACTGGATGCCGTTGGTGCCTTCGTAAATGGAAAGAACCTTGCAGTCACGGGCATACTGTTCAACGGGATATTCCTGGCAATAGCCGTATCCGCCATAGACCTGCATGGCTTCCGCTGTTACCAGCCATCCGGCATCGGAAATACCGGCTTTAACGATGGGGGTAAGAATTTCAACGATGGCGGTTGCTTCTTTAGCCTCCTCGGCATCCGGAGACGTATGCATAATGTCTTCATGAATGGCCAAAAACAAGCAGAGCGAACGCATGGCTTCGACAGTGCTCTTCATGTAAAGCAGCATGCGCTTGACATCGATGTGTTCGATAATGGGCGATTTCGGTCCTTTGGGCATCGCCTCTCCCTGGACGCGGTTTCTGGCGTAAGTCACGGCGTGCATGTATGCGGCGCTGGAAAGAGCTTCGGCCTGAACGCCCGTATGAATGCGGGCCGCGTTCATGAGCAGGAACATGATCTTCATGCCTTCGCGTTCTTTTCCCAGAAGATAGCCGACGCACTTGCCGTTTTCGCCGAAGCTGAGGGACGATGTGGCGTTGCCCTTCAGACCCATCTTGTGTTCAATGCCCGTGCAGGCCATATCATTACGTGCGCCGAGCGATCCGTCTTTATTCACGAGAAACTTCGGCACGACAAAAATGGAGATTCCCTTTGTTCCTTCAGGATCACCCTCGATGCGGGCCAGCACCGGATGAATGATATTGGCAACCATGTCATTTTCGCCGTTACTGATGAATATTTTCTGACCGGTGATCAGGTAAGTGCCATCGGCCTGCTTGACGGCCTTTGATTTGAGCGCTCCAAGATCGGAACCGGCAGACGGTTCGGTCAGGCACATGGTGCCGCCCCATTCGCCTGTCGCCATTTTGGGAAGGTACGTTTCTTTAATTTCTTTGGTCCCGTGAGCCGCAATGATATGCATGGCGCCGGTGATCGAACCGCAATACATGGTCAGCGAGGTGTTGCCCGCGTTAAAATACTCCGCGGCGGCCATGGAAACAACGGAAGGCATGCCAACGCCGTATTCTTCCGGCGTAAAGGACAGGGTGTGGAAACCGGCCTCTGTATGGGCTTTGAATGCCTTGTGGAAGGATTCGGGCACCTTGACTTCATTGGTCTTGGCATTGAATTGCAGACCGGTCTTGTCGCCTTCGGCATTGGATGCATAAAACTGATCAATGGCAATTTTCTCAGCCAGATTGAGTGTGTCTTCATACACGCTCCGGTCAAAATCTTGAAAGCGTTCAAAACGGTTTAACTTTTCAAGCTCCAACATTTCAAAAAGGGTAAAACGAACATCACGTGAATCAACTAACTGGTTTAACGACATAAAACATCCTCCTATATTTTTTAAGTTTTCTGTTACGATCCTATACAACGCGCATTATATGGTTTAGAGAACTGGTAGTCAAGAAAATTTCACCTTTTAATTTAATTAAATAGAATGTTTTGCGGAAGTGAAAAAACAGGGCATAAAAGGAAGACTTTACCCGCGGAAAAAGTTTCTTGTGGAATCCGTAAATAAGATATAGTCAAACCATATTATTTTTAAAGGAAATAGAAGAAAGACAAGGGCGGATTATGAACACAAAAATGACAACGTTCAGTGAGTCGGACATTGATAAAAGGATAATAAAGGCGATAACCGAAATGGGATTTGAAGTTCCGATGCCGGTTCAACAGCAGGTCATTCCCTTTTTGCTCAACCAGACAAGGGATTTAGTTGCTCTGGCCCATACCGGAACCGGTAAGACCGCGGCCTTCGGGATCCCGATTATTCAAAAAATCGATCCGAAATCCAAATTAACCCAGGCTTTGATCCTGGCCCCCACCCGCGAGCTTTGCCTCCAGATCACGGACGATTTGACCAATATGGCCAAGTATGTCGAAAATTTACGCATTGTGCCGATCTATGGCGGGGCCAATATTGTTACTCAGATTCACCAGGTGGCCGCCGGCGCGCAAATCGTCGTCGCTACGCCCGGGCGGATGCTGGACATGCTCAACCGGAAAAAAGTGAATGTATCCGCGATCAACTGGCTGGTGCTCGATGAAGCGGATGAAATGCTCAACATGGGTTTTAAGGAAGAGCTGAACGGCGTGCTGGCCTCAACCCCCCAGGATAAAAGGGTATTGCTCTTTTCCGCCACGATGCCGCGCGGCATTGAAACCATCGCGCACAGTTACATGAAAAAGCCGATGGAAATTACCGTCGGTTCCCGCAATACCGGCGCGGAAAATGTTTCCCATCAATATTATGTCGTGCACGCCAAGGACCGGTATCTCGCGCTCAAACGCATTGCCGATTATAATCCCGACATTTACGCCATCATTTTCTGCCGCACACGCACCGAAACGCAGGAAGTGGCCGACATGCTGATGAAAGACGGTTATAACGCCGACGCCCTGCATGGCGATTTGTCGCAGGCGCAGCGGGATTCCGTCATGAATCGTTTCCGCACCCGCAATCTGCAAATGCTCGTGGCGACCGATGTTGCCGCCCGCGGGATTGATGTGGTCGATTTGACGCATATCATCAATTACAATTTGCCGGACGATATTGAGAACTACACCCACCGCAGCGGCCGCACCGGACGGGCGGGCAAAACAGGCATTTCGATTGTCATCGTCAATATCAAGGAAGTGTTTCGCGTGGGCCAGATCGAAAAACAGATCGGCAAGAAATTCCAACAGGCCAAAATCCCTACCGGCGCGGAGGTGTGTGAAAGGCAACTGCTGCACCTGGTGGAGAAACTCAAAAACACGGAAATTCAGCATGCGGATATCGATCCATTCCTGCCCGCCGCGATAGATCAGCTTAAAACATTGAGCAAGGAAGATATTATCGCGCGTTTCGTCTCACAGGAGTTCAACCACTTCCTGAGTTACTATCGCGACGCAGCCGATATCAATGTGTCGCATAAAAAAGAGGGTAAGGCGGCGCCCGCGCACGCCAGGTCCACGCAGGGCGGGCTGACGCGCCTTTCGGTTAACCTGGGGAAGATGGAAAAATTCAACGCTAAAAAGCTTACGGCCTATTTGCTGGAGGCGGCCAATATTGCTAAACTGCACATTGCCAATGTTGATGTCGAGCTTTGCAATTCATACTTTGAAGTGGAACCACAGTTTGTGGAAGTGCTGATGGCCCGGTTCGGCAAGGAAAAGTACGCCCAGCGGCGGGTGAGAATCGATTACGCCGAAAGAAGCGGTCGCGGCGGTTATCAGGGCAAGCGTTATGCGGGAGGCGCCAAAACCCGCGAATCCTTCTTTTTCAATAAGCGGAAAAAAAGTCCCGGGAAAAAATATTAGTAGCTACTTGCAAAAGTCAGCATGCTGACCTTTTGCATCCGCCAGCAGCGCGTCCAGCGGGCTCTTCGGTGCATGCGACATATCCCGCATAACATGCGTATAGATCATCGTCGTTTCCACATTCTTGTGGCCGAGCAACTCCTGCACTTCACGGATATTGACCCCATTCATCAATAAATGCGTCGCGAAACTATGGCGCAGTGTATGCACTGATCCGTGTTTTGGAATAGCAGCCATCTTGATGGCTTTTCTTATTATCTCCTGTATGACAGAGTCGCTGATATGATGGCGGCGCACAAGACCTGAACGTGGATCAACGGAGAGATTGCCGGCCGGGAACACGTATTGCCACGCCCATTCCTTTCCCGCGGCAGGATACTTTCGATTCAGGGCATCGGGAAGATGGACTTCGCCATGACCAAGGGAGAGATCCTTTTCATGCAGCTTTTTGACGACGTTTAAATGCTCCTGTAATTGATCTTTCACTGCTGCCGGTAAAATCGTGGTTCGATCTTTGTCTCCTTTGCCGCTGCGCACGGTCAGTGTATTGAAATCCATATCAATATCCTTGACCCTCAGACGGGCCAACTCCATCAGACGCAAGCCTGAACCATAGAGCAATCCGGCGATGAGCAAGTCCTTTCCGTCTATACAGGTTAATAATCGTTTAACCTCTTCCATGGAAAATACAACCGGCAATTTCTGCCCCCGTTTTGCACGCACGGTTTGTGCGAGATCACCCATATCTTTGCAAAGCACATTACGGAAAAGAAAAAGGATGGCATTGAACGCCTGGTTTTGTGTTGAGGAGGAAACTCTTTCATTTAGCGCCAGATGACTGAGGAAATTTTTGCAATCAGCCGCTTCAATCATTATTGATGTTTCTTTTTTTTCGGTCTGTCTGGTGTACTCGAGAAACCGCGTGATCCATTGTAAATATGTTTTTTCCGTGCTGTATGAATAATGTTTTAATCGAATAAGCCGTTTCGTTTCTGTGAGCAGTTGAGGGGTGAAGTCGGCAGGTTTTGCGGTTGATAAATTGTCAGGTTTAAGACCGCGATAGTGAAAGTAGTATAGCCTGATCGCGTCATGCGCCTGGCGAATTTGCCAGTCAGATATATTTGACTCTGCTTTTAGTTCTTCAATAAATTCGATAACGGCGGTTTCCTGATATTCATCTGAAGATATTTGTTTCTTGCGGGCAAAGATAAAATACTTGCCGGCCCATAAAGCATAAAAGAATGCATTCTTCTCGGGCACTATTTTTTTATCCCTAAGAAAGGTCTGAAACTCCGGAAGAATGTCGGATTTCTTTGCACTGGACAAATTTCCCATATTTTACCTCGCGAGGTATTTAGTCCTTATTATCGCAAAATGCTTCGTGTCAAAATTTCATTGTGTTTGATTTAATGATGATTTTTATCTTTGAATGTTGACTTAAATAGAGTAAGATTGCAAGCAATTTCGGAAAAAACCAGTCCAAGTATATTAATTGTTGAACTAAACCGCTCACGCGGTAATCATCCAAGCGGCATCGAGAGATCGGT
>CAYULE010000050.1:4901-15505 GCA_964445385.1 uncultured Smithella sp. | reverse complement strand
TGCAATGCCAACAAACCATACCTTCTGTATTGTGCTGACTTCATGGGTTAGCCTTGAACCTTTATCCTTTATCCTTTATCCTTTCTCCTTTATCCTTTCTCCTTGATCCCTTCCCTATTGACAGAAGAAAAAAACCGGCATATAGCGAAAGCGAAAATATTATAAGAGAAGAGGCAGATCCGATTCATGCTGGAATTAAAGAATTTGTATTTTACAGTACAGGAGAGTGACGAAGGCGGCGAGAAGCGAAATATTATCGACGGAATCAATTTTGCTTTCGAAGATGGTAAATTTTACGCCATAACCGGCCCTAACGGCAGCGGCAAAACAACACTGGCTAAATTGATTATGGGCGTTAATCCTGCATCGCAGGGCGCCATCATTTTCAATGGCCAGGATGTTACGGGCCTGACAATCACCGAACGGGCCAAAACCGGTATCGCTTACAGTTTTCAGCAGCCTGCGCGCTTCAAGGGCATCACCTTTCGCGACCTGCTGACGATTGCCACCGGGATTGAAGATGAAAATAAACTTCTGGAAATTCTGGGAAGAGTGGGCATTTGTCCTTTGTCCTTTCTGGATAAAGAGGTGGATGCCAGACTTTCCGGCGGTGAAATCAAGAAAATTGAATTGGCGACAACCATCGCCGCCAATCCCAAGCTGGCGATTTACGACGAGCCGGACACGGGGATCGATTTATGGACGATTGGTCCGATGGTGAGCCTCCTGAAAAAGGAATTGAACGAAAATCATACCACGACCATCGTCGTCAGTCATAATCGAGCCTTTCTGGAGGCGGCGGATGTTGTGATTATTATCAATTCGGGCAGGATTGCCTATCATGGAAACCTGGAAGGCGCTTTGCCGCTTCTGGATGATTTGAGTGTGTGTACTTACCGAGACAGCTGTGAAGGAGATCGTGATGCTGGATGCTTTAGATAAAACATTATTAAAAACGGTCGCCGATCTGGAAGGGTTGCCCAGAGGCGCCTATAATATACGAAAAAACGGCAAACTCCTGAGCCGGCAGATATCGGCCAACATCAACATTGAAACGAATGCCGACGGAACAGGCATTATTGTCAATATCAAACCGGGGACAAAAAATGAATCGGTTCATATTCCGGTTATTTTAAGCCAGGCCGGTCTTTATGATGTTGTCTATAATTCCTTTATCATTGGAGACGAGGCCGAAGTGACGATTGTCGCCGGTTGCGGCATCCATTGCGGTTCGTCCGAACCGGAAGGTCACGCGGGTATCCATGATTTTCAGGTCGGCAAGAGGGCAAAGGTTACCTATGTTGAAAAACACTATGCCGCAGGCGACGGCAAAGGCCGAAGGACACTCAATCCGACAACCAAAGTTTTTCTGGCTGAAGGCGCGCACGCGGAAATGGAATTAACCCAGATCAGTGGCGTCGATGAGGCCGACCGGCTCAATGAAGCGGTGCTGGGGCCGGACAGTCTTTTGCTCATTACGGAACGGGTTTTAACGGATGGCGAACAGACAGCCGTATCCAGGAATAATATCGTTTTAAAAGGCGCGGGAAGCCGGGCCAACATGATTTCACGCTCTGTAATGAAGGGCAATTCCAAACAAACATTTTACGCGATGATGGACGCGCAAAATAAGTGTTTCGGTCATATTGAATGCGATGCGATCATTATGGATAATGGAACCAATGAAACCATGCCATCGCTCAAAGCGGGTCATCCCGATGCTGAATTAACTCATGAAGCCTCAATCGGTAAGATTGCGAATGATCAGCTGACCAAGCTGATGAGTCTGGGATTAACCTATGACGAGGCGGTGAACCGGATCATTCAAGGCTTCCTGAAATAGTCTGGTGTATCCGGCTCTGGTAAAAGGCACATCCCAATTCGTAATAGAACGGTTTTGATCATGCGTCATTCTTTTTTCTGCCGGATGCAAAGATTTCTGTTGGCGGGAATCCTGCTGGGGCTGTGGGGGTGCGCCGGCATGATGGAAAGCCTATCGGCGCTTCCTGCTTTTTTAACCCCGGTTAAACTCAGTGGTCCTTACGACGCGGATATTCCAATCCGTGAAGCCAATCAGATCAAAAACGCCAGTTTCATGCTGGACTGGGCCGTGCCTTATGTTTTCACCGAGGTGGCGACCCATTTCGAGTCAGAAGGGGATGAAGAGCGTTCGATTCATTTCTTCAACCGCGCCATGGTTGAATTTCATAAACGAAACAATACGCCCGGTGAAGGATCTGCATTCAGCCGCAAAATATCGGCGCTCATCCGTTTTGGCCACATTCAAATAGCTTGCGTTGCGATAAAGGAGATGGAAAAAAAATGGTCCGATACCCCCTACAATGCTTTTATCTTCTATAACTACGGCTATTATCATCTGAAGAACGGCGATGATGCCAAAGCACGGAAATATTTCAAACAAGCCCTGGATACTAATGTGAATTATGCGGATGATCCGGACTTCCTTGCGCTCAGGCGTGATACCGAGTTTCAGTATGGTATCGCCCTGGTTCAGGCGGATTACTTTCAGGAGGTATCCCGTCGATTATGTTTCACGGATATTGATGAGAACTTTTATCAAAATGTCAGCCGTCATGTATCCGAAGGACTGTCTCGTCTGGAGCGGGTTCCCGCTCTGAATAAACAGATTTTCAATACAAGAGTCCGTCATTACTTTCCGGAGATCATTCCGTCATCGATGGAAAGTGACGTGTACAATCTCATCGGGCTGACCTACGGCATTGCGGGGAAAATGCCGGCAGCTTTGAAAAATCTTGAAACCGCTATGGGGATAGCTCAAAAAAACGGTTATCATCTGGGCGAAGCGGACAGCATTTTATTTCTCAATCAGATTTATCTCCTGGATAAAAAAAGAATTGAAGGGATCAAAGCGGCTCGGGTCCTTGCCGAAATCGCTGAACGTTATCAGTTGGTCTCTTATTCGGTCTGGGCAAACATGATTTTGGGGCATCATTACAAAGAAACAGGCGATATTGATCAGACGATGAAGGCCATGGACAAGGCGCTGGTCCTGATGGAAGAAAACGGCTCCTGGCTTTCAAAGGATGCGGACTTCAGGGGAATCGGTATTTTTCAACGTCAGGTAATCTATGAGGCGCTTCTCGAGCTGTATGCGGCAAAGAGCGATGAAAGAATGGCTTTCAAAACAGCCGAGCGGGCAAAAGCGGCCATGCTGGCCGACCGGTTGTCCAAAGAGGTAATCGGGAAGACACCAGCTGTAAGCGAACGCTTAAAACAAATGCATTTCAACCGTGTGCAGTTGACAAAATATTACCAAACGCTGCTATCGCCTGTCAGCACAGGTGCCGTTTTTATGGATACAGTGAAGAAAACGGATGGAGCCCGAAGAAACGATATGAAGTTGACAGCCGGGATTAAAGAGCAAGACGAAGGTCTGTATTCTCACATCGGTGTTTTCCCTCTCGATGCGGACGATCTTCAACGCCTGCTGGATAATAATACCACCCTTTTTGCGTATTTTGTTTCAACGCATTATTTATATGTCTGGGTGATCAGTAAAAATGGTTTTCATCAGGAAAGAATCAGCATAGCCCGCAAGGATGTTGACCGCCTGGTCAATGCCTATCTCAGCGCACTGATGTCCAGGAATAAAAGTCAAGTGGATGCTCTGGCTGAAAAGGTTTACGATACTTTTTTAAAACCGGTCATTCCATTTGTTTACGGGGACCGGGTGGGCTTTGTACCCGATGGAACGCTCTACAACCTGCCTTTTGCATCGATGCGTTATGTGAACTCCTATCTGGTGGACGGTTTTACTGTTTTCCATCTACCCTATGCAGGGCTGCTGAAATATCTGCCGGCGAAGAAAGTAATGCCGGTTACGCACCGGGTGATCATCTTTGCCGATGCTCATTGTGTCAAAAAACGTCGGCTTGTCCCATCGGCGAGGAAAGAGATCGATGTCCTGAAAAGAACATTTCCGCAGGCTGATTATTTTGTGAAGAACGATTCATCCGGGGATGATCTGCAAAAGTTAACCGGTAACTATGACATGATGCACTTTATCCTGAATTGTTATAATACGGAAGAGGCGTCGCGGGATGCCTGTTTACCCCTGGTCGCAACCGGACCTCGTCAGGGATGCCTGGGTATTCGCGATATTTTTCATCTGCAATTGAACGGGCGCATCGCGGTATTGAGCGCATGCCAGACAAGAAAAGGTTTATCTTCAAAGGGGCCGGGAATGACGGCCCTGGTGGGCGCCTGGCTTTATTCCGCGAGTTCGCAGGTCATGACGCAGCTCTGGGAGGTTGATGATAAAACGAAAGCGGTATTGATGGGGATGTTTTATAAGAATCTGGAGAAAGGCGGCGGGGCGGCCGATGCCTTACGGGCAGCTCAGATCGGGATGATTCAAATGGGATATGGACCGTCTGATTGGGCGGCATTCATATTCAATGGTCATGAATAAGAACAAGTTGACGAAGTTGGACGGGAAACGACTAATACCGAATGGAAGGGAAATCATCAGATGCAACAGGAAGAAATATTGAATATTCTCGATACCATTGAAGAGAAAATGCTCGATGAGGAAACGCTTGGCTTTTCACCGGAGGTGCTGGCCATTCTGGATAATGTTGAGGCCAGCAATAATGAAATAGAAATGCTTAAATTCCGCATCGGCCAGGATATTTTGATGCGGGTATTCAATATCGCCAATTCTGTTTATTACGGCAGTCTGAAAAAAGGCAGTATTCATACTTTTTACGAGGTGGTAACGCGTCTGGGGATGAGCCACACGAAAGCCCTGATCATTATCCTTGCCTTGCAGCTTCTGGCCCGCGATGATGAGGAAGTTGAAACGATTTTTGCGCGCAGTTTTGCTTCGTCAGTGATGGGGAAGGTTCTGGCGCAGCAAGTTGGTATGCGGGAAGACGCAGCCAAGAAAGTTGAACTGGGCGGCCTCTTTTCTGAAATCGGCCGGATGATCATTCATGTTTATAAAAAACTGCATGCCCCCGATGACGAACGGATTGATGAAATATTCATTGAAAAATATCACACCTATTTGACTGAAAGAATCATTGAAGTATTTGCGCTGCCAGACTATCTGAAGACGATGGTTTTTCATGAAGGCATGGTCATGGAAGCGAATTATATCACTCAGGCCGGTGTCATGCGGCTTGCGGTGCAATTTGTTTACGCAAGCTTCCATAAGTTTAACAATCGTCTGGTGATTGAACCGCGAATGCTGCCTCCCGGGCAGGATCAGACGGTGTCGTTGGATTATATCATTGGAGAGCAATTCAATGCCGTCGGGCTTGGTAAATATCTCCGAATCGTCAGAAAAAGAGAGCGATTGCTGCCCGAGTATTGCAAGAAAAAACCTGACGACGCTTTGAAGCATTGAAGACAGGAACAGCAATTTACTTGTGCAAATATTACAAATCTGTTAAAAACTCGGAGCAAAAGTAAGTAGCAACGGAGTGCTGCGGAAACTGCTTTTTTCATCAGCCGTCCGCAATAGATATCTCATATTCTTCCCCCAGGAGCGGATCATGCAAAACAAGACAACCCTGAAGAAATCCCCGGCAGTTAACGATTATTTCATGGAAAGCGAAGAAGAGGCCATTCGCCTCGATGTCAAAACAGATCCGGATGCCGTGCACAAACAGGCTCTATGGTGCGGCGTTCAGCCCGGAATGCGCATTTTGGATGGCGGCTGCGGGGCCGGAATTACGACATCTGTCCTCAATAGAATGGCGCAGCCGGGAGGCACCGTTATCGGACTGGACTATTCCCCGGAACGGATAAATTATGCAAGAGAGCACTACGGCAATGAAAAGGGAATTGAATTTGATCTTCATGATTTACGCGATCCGATGGATCGATTTGAAAAGTTTGATTTGATCTGGGTTCGATTTGTTCTGGAATATCATCGCAACGGCGCCGTTGATATTGTCAAAAATCTCATTGATCGTCTCAAGCCGGGAGGCTATCTTTGCCTGCTTGATCTGGACTTTAACTGTCTTATTCATCACGAACTTCTGCCGGAAATTGCGTCGTTGCTTCCCAAAATTATGAATGTCATTGACGAGCAATATAATTTTGATACGTTTATCGGGCGTAAACTTTATTCTTTCCTTTATGATGCCGGATTGAATGACATCAGCGTCGAAGTGATGGCGCATAATTTGTTTTATGGAAAAATGAAGAATACCGATAAGTTTAACCTGACCAAAAAGATTGAGATTGCGGGTAAGACGGTTAACGGTTTAATAGAATCCTCGTATCCGGGAGGGTATTCTCAGTTTCGTGCGGATTTAATATGCCACCTGGATGATCCCCGACGGTTTACTTACACGCCGCTGATGCTCTGCAAAGGCAGCAAACCCTTATCGGGCTGATCGGCGCGTGTATCAAGGATTTCCCGGATGGTAGAAAGCAAATCTTCCGGGTGATAGGGTTTGTTAATAAATCCAGCAGCTCCGGCAAGCATTAAATCTTCCGTTTGCTGACTGGTAGAATAACCGCTTGTCATCAACACCCTGGCGTTGGGATTTATCTTTCGTAAATCAGTCAGACATTTTTTGCCGCCGCATCCTGGCATGATCAGGTCAAGAATGACCAGATCGATCTCATCTTTCAGCCGATGGTATATGTCCAGCGCCTGCTCACCGCTTTCAGCGGTCATTATCCGGTAGCCGAATAAAGTCAACGTGTCCTGAACCGTTTCCAGAATACTTTTTTCATCATCAACCAGAAGGATATTTTCCGTTCCGTAGGTGTTTGGCTTCGGCAGTTCCTCTACTGTCTGAGGTTTGGCTTCGATGATGGATGCGGGAAGGATGATGTGAAAGATCGTTCCGCGGTCCGGTTCGCTTTCACAGTAAATAAAACCACTATGATTTTTTACGATGCCGTGCACGACTGACAATCCGAGTCCCGTGCCTTTGCCCGGATCTTTGGTTGTGAAAAAAGGTTCAAAAATTCGCTTGATCAGATCCGGTTCGATTCCGCATCCCATATCTGTAACGGATAATTGCACATAAATACCGGGCGGGACGGTCAATTCGCCAATGAAGGCGTTTTCTGATAAAACCATATTACTGGTCTTGATTGTAATAACACCACTGTCACCCATGGCATCACGCGCATTGATAACCAGATTCATAATGATTTGACCGATTTGAGTCGCATCCGCATTAATGGAAAAGATGTTTTCGTCAAGATCATTTTTTATTTCTATCATTTTGGGAATCGATTTAACCAGCAGGCTGTGGATATTTTTAATTTCTTCATTAATGTTGACAATTTGGGATAGCGGTTCAACTTTTTTACTGAAAAGGAGCAGCTGCCGGACCAGTTCGCGGGAGCGCCCGATGAGTTCGCCAATGCTGTTGAGATAAGGCATATCCGCTTCATTGCCCAGTCTGCCGGATATCATTAATTGATTATAACCCATGATCGCCTGAATGATGTTATTGAAGTCGTGAGCAATGCCACCGGTTAACGTTCCCACGGCTTCCATTTTGGAGGCTTGCAGCAACTGGGTTTCCATGCTGCGCAATTTAGAGATGTCTTTGATTGTTCCGACGACTCCAATGACATTCTTTTCGGCATCACAATCGGGCGCTGCGGTCAGGGTAATAAAACGCGGCAATCCCTTTGCATTCAAAATGGTGAAATATTTGTCCCGAACCCTTAATTTATCTTTAAGGATGCTCTGCAATGTCGCGTTAAATGCATTCTTGTCTTCCTCGCGGAAAAAATCGGATAGTTGTTTGTCCGCCAGATCTTGCCTGCTGTGACCCAGGATTTCCTCCCAGGCGGGATTGATATATTTTATCCGTCCTTCATGATTCAGTTGATAGATAATATCCGGCGAGCTGTCACTCAAATTACGGAAGCGTTCTTCACTTTCTTTCAGTTTCTTGTGAGCAAAAGCATTATTCAGGCTGATGCCAATCTGATGAGCAATACCCGTCAGTAAGCTTAAGTCGCTTTGCGTGGGTACCCTGTTCTCCGTGAGCGTATCCACGGCAAGAACGCCTTCCGGCTTTCCTTCATAAACAATGGGGACGCAGATAAAAGCGTTAATGTTGAATTCCCGGACAAAGTTAATGCTATTTTCTGAAAGGTCATTTTCAATATCGTGAATGCTGTTAATCAGAAAAGGTTCCTGATTACGAAATGCGCGATAGAAAATCCCTTTGGAAGCCGGATTGGTCAGCTTAAACTTGATTTGTCTTAACAGGCCTTCTTCCTGGGGGGTGTAGCCGTAACCGGCCGTATACACTAAGTGGGTTTTTTCCTTGTTCGCCAGCATGATCATGCCGCGGTTAAATTGCGTTCTTTTTTGTAAGGCATCGCTGATAAAATTTAACAGTTGTCGGGGATCGAGAATGCTGGATGCCGCCTTGCCTATATCCTTGACTAAAGCTAATTCATTATATCTTATATCAAACTGATGCATCAATTGATTACCGACATCTTGCTGGCTTGTTACTGACTTTTTCAAATCTCGATTGGCTAAAGTTTGTGAAATGAGGAAACTGGCGGTCGAAAAAAGTGATACGCTTAAAAAACAAATGATCCAGGAATTAAAGGGCAGTATCGCAAACAAAATCAATAGGAGAATCATGCCAAGCAGCACTGAATAATTGCTGATTAGCTTAAAAATTATTGCTGGTGTCATTTTCCAGCTTATCAGATACCTGCAGCAGGTTCCTCCTTTGTGAATGCATTCTGTATGTTCGACATCCGGATATTTATCAGTGAAATACTTCAGAAGGGCTTCAAAAAGACCAATGCGATTTTCGCACTGATACGGTTTCTCCCGGACGTTCGCATTGGAGGTTGTAATGATTTCAACTCGGTTGGAAGCCAGATAGTGAATTTTAAAAGTAGCATGCTTACTGATGGTAGAGCTTAATTTTTCAAACATCCAATAAGCCACGGCTGGAGTTACAAATCCGGATGCGTATTGCCTGATGATTGACGAAGATTTTGAAGTAACAACATACCGACCTGCTTCACGAGAAATTTGTGGATTTCCGGTTGCTTCCACAAGGTGTTTATTAAATGAATCAACCTGCGCTTGTGTCAACCAGTGGCCTTTATCAGCCAATTCATATGGGCTAATCTTTGCCTTTTTCAAGATATCGGGGATATCGACATGCGGATAATTTTCTTCAATTAAATCCAAGTAGGGTGCAAGGAGTGTGCTATTGTAAAGCGGCAAATTCTCCATCACTTGTTTCCTGTCTGTAATTTTACAACATTGTTTATGAAGGCAAGGTATTCATCGCTGGCATGACGTAACTGCAATATCCAAAGCGTATATTGTTTCTCATGCGTGATGTTTTGTAGTGATAAATAGTTTGAAGGGAAAATAAGTAATGGTATTGTGTGTTCGGTAAAGCTATCGGATAAGTGATGAACCGCCAGGGAAATTATTGTCCAGGAAAGAATGTCTGGTTCTGTAACGATAATTTTGATGCCATTGATTAGATCAGAGAGGTTCAACTTTATTTCTGTGTGTTCGACAATGAAAAAAGCCGTTTGTTTGTCGTTATAACTTAAGCAAAATATACTGCAGTCTCGCTTAAAGCCCGCTTTGGCAAAGGACATTTTAATGGATTCCGACGATGATTCAATGCCAAGTGAACTGAGGAGAAGCCCGCCGGATGACAATTCATAAAATTCTTTCAGTTTGGCCAGATCGTTTATGCTGCATTCCCTGAGGTTCCAGCCATCGGGTATTTTCTGAGCAGTAGGCTTCTTTTCAAACAGCATATAAGAAAAGGTATCCAGAGAACTCTTTTTGGGTTCATTTATATGTCGGCTGAAGCTGCCAAATATCTTATCAACAACTTTATTTTTAAGTTGATAATAGCTCATAACATGATCCATACCCGCGGACGGTAGTCGATTATAACTACTGATATACTGAATGAGCTGCTTTATCACCATGGTTCCCGTAAGGCTGCCACTTCTCCTGGCGGCAAAATGATGGATCAGCCAGGAAGGTTTATACGCATGCACCATAGCGATGTGTCCGAAAATTTTGCCATTCTTTTTGTAAACGAAGTGCCGGGCAATATCAGGATTATCCATATATAATTTACGATAGGTTTCCTTGAAGGTTTCTCTTTGATTTTGCAAGTCTCCATATTTTTCGCCGTATATAAAACCGGTATCAAAAAAGAATTCCCATAGCGAATCCATTTCAACTTCCGTGGAGATACTGGCGTGACGATCGTTGGACACGCCAAGAATCTGGCTCAAATGGGTGAAAGACTCCAGATCCATATCCGCAATCGCCAGGCCGTATTTAATGATGTTGGTGTCCTGTTCAACCTGCCGGTACACCACCTGCGCGGAGCACTTCATTTTAACAATGCCGGCGTAAACGATGGATATGTCCGGTATGAACATGCCGGGTAAAAGGACATCTTCCTCCATTTTATCTTTGATGGAGAATCCGGACTGCGAGATGTCGAAGATATCTCTTTCTATGGGACTTTTGAAAAAAGGATGCCGAAAGCTTGCCGAAAATGATGGGCCGATATGTTGTCGATTATTGCGCATTTCTCTTTTGGGGAATAAAGAAAATTTAT
>CAYULE010000050.1:0-4801 GCA_964445385.1 uncultured Smithella sp. | reverse complement strand
CCGATATGTTGTCGATTATTGCGCATTTCTCTTTTGGGGAATAAAGAAAATTTATTTTTTTGCAACGGTGCAAAAACAATTTTGTTGTCGGAGGACTCGATTCCATTGCGCACACATTGACATAAGCCGGAGTATATTTGAGTGCCGCTTTGGTTGATGTTGATTAAAGCCGACTTTGTTTCATCAAATCCTTTGATTTTATGACCTCCGTCAATACGGACCCCCAGGCTTCCGCTGCTGAAATCAACCAGACGGCCCGGTGCATGAAAGTCACCCTGAATGATTTTACAGCTTACATCCTCGCAAAAAAATCGTTTTATTTTTCGAAGTGTCTTAACACTGCCGGTTTCCGGCAAGTTTGTTTTCAAAATGCCGTTTTCAAGACTGATGAATTGAATCTTGGCCAGTGTTGTCGTCAGGCCGTCATCAATCATCAGATAATTCCATTCATGGTTTATAATATCTATTAATGTATCTGTATCTGGTGCATCCAGGCGGGCAACAAGCTCATTTTTTTCACAGGGCTGCGGATAAGCTTTAATCATGATCTGAGCGCCTGTGTCATGATGACTTAACAGGAAGGATATGTGGCCATCCGTAAAATTAATATAATTTAATTTATTGATCAACTTTTTAAGATCAAGGGGCCGGTCGCTGTCTTCCGTAACCAGAAGTTCCTGATGCTGAAAAGAACGAGAAATGTTTTGAAGGGTTGAATGGGAGGAACTGATGCTTGATTCGATCATTTTTTTATCTACCTCAGCGCCAGAAGAGCATTAATTATTACAGCAACTGTATCAATAAATGTGTGCCGTTTTATAAACAAATAAACAAGGGGTTGTCAATCAGAAACTGATTCATGATTCACCTTTGACCTGTTGGGAATTAGAGATTGGTCAACTAGAAATGCACATCAATCATCTTGAGAATATATTCATCATGAGAAAGAAAATACCGGTGTGCTTATATTCAATGATTGCGCTTGTGATTTTAAAATAAATTTGTCATGATAGCATTCATTCAATCATGATGAAAGGTTCTGGTCCATGATTGTTTCATCCGGAAGAGGCAAAGATTCTTTGTCGGTGAATTATAGAAACGGATAAGGACGCGATATTTACCTTGATATGAATTGTAATCAACTCAGGAAAAGGAGATGACGATGTCAAAAACAGAAGATGCTTTAAAAGAAGCTTTTGCCGGTGAATCTCAGGCCAACCGCAAATATCTGGCGTTTGCCGCCAAGGCGGACGCGGAGGGATTCCCTCAGGCCGCACGGCTTTTTCGGGCTGCGGCGGAAGCGGAGACCGTTCATGCTCATGCCCATTTGCGGGCCATGAAAGGCATCCGTTCCACAACAGAAAATCTTCAGGAAGCCGTGGCCGGTGAAACGCACGAATTCAAGAGTATGTATCCGGCCATGATTGAGAGCGCCAAGGCCGAAGGGCACAAGGAAGCCGAACGTTCATTTACTTTCGCTAATGAAGTGGAAAAAATTCATGCCCGGCTTTATCAGCAGATGCTCGATTCTCCGGACAGTGCAAAAGACTCTTACAGCTACTATGTTTGTCCCGTCTGTGGTTATACTGCGGAGAAGGAAGCGCCGGAAACCTGCCCCGTCTGTGGCGCCAAAGGGAAAATGTTCAAAAAAGTAGATTGATGACAACCGCTAAGCATTCTCCCGGCAGCCTGTAACTAAAACAAGTCTGTCGGGGGGCGTTTAAGCGGATTGTTCAAGCCGGACGTTCTGTCCGTTTTCTTTTTCATGTTGTTAAAAGACACGCAGCCAGTATCGATTGAGCAGGGAAATGAAAGAAGTTCTCATCGTCGCAAGCGGCATTATATTATTCCTGGTCGGCATGATTCGCCTTTCCTCCGCCGTCCGTCGTATGATGAACGCCAGAATAAAAGAATTGGTCAAGTATGCGGTGGACAGGCCTCTCTATGGGTTGGTAACCGGCGTCTTCTCCGCGGTGATCTTTCAGAGCTCTTCAGCGGCTACCGCGCTCACGATTGGTCTGGTCAGCGCCGGTCTAATCAGTTTTTACAGCTCACTGGCGATCATCCTGGGCGCGGATATCGGCACAACCCTGACGGTTCAGTTTGTCATCTGGCGGTTTACGGAATTTTCTCCTTTTTTTATTACCATCGGTGGGCTTTTGTGGCTGACTCGCCGGGACGGCTGGAAAACCGCCGGAGAAATGATTTTTTATTTCGGTTTGATCTTTTTTGGTCTGGAAATCATCAGTCAGGCGGTAGTCCCGCTCAAGCAATCCCCTGCCTTTATTCATTATTTTACTCAGGTTAAAAATCCTCTCTTCGGACTGGGCCTGGGGATGGTGGTTACAGCCGTTGTTCATGCCTCGGCGATACCGATCAGTATTCTGGCAGTTCTCGCGCAACAGGATCTGATCCTGCTGGAAAATGCCGTGCCTGTTGTTTTAGGCGCGAATATCGGTACGACCGTGACGGCTTTGCTGGCTGGAACGGTTGCGAATATCAGCGGTAAAAGAACCGCCTTGTCTCATCTGATTTTCAAATGCGCCGGTGTTTTGCTTTGTCTCATCGGTTTTCCGTATTTCCTCGACATCCTGAAAGGAATGTCTACCAGTGTGGCCCAGCAGATCGTTTGGGCTCATTTTTTACTGAACCTCCTGATTGTCGTTGTTTTTATCTTTTTGCTGCGGCCCTTTGCCGCGTTGATGAAGAAAGTATTACCCGGTGAAGACGACGCCCTGCCGGTATGGCCGGAATATCTGGACCGTAAAGATTTAATCGATCCGGTCAAGTCACTGGATCATGTTCAGAAAGAACTGCAAAGGCAGATAAAGCTCGCGCAGATTATGTTTTCCCGAACCATCAAACTGATGTCCCACTACGAAGAGGGCAAAGGCAAGGATGTCTCTTATGTTGAAATGGTGGTTAACAATTTGCGTGCGCAGATTGTCAGATTTCTCTGGAAAGCATCCGGCCGCCAACTCTCCGAGCAGCATTCCCGGCGGGTTTTTGCTTATACGGCCATGGCGGGAGATATCAAAAGTATCGGCAATCATATTCAATCGATCAGCACGCTGGCCGCGCAAAAAGCTTTGCAAAAATTAAAATTCAGCGAATGCGGCGAATTAGAATTTCAGGATATTATTTCATTGGTCGAGCGCAATCTTAGTGACGCATCAACTTTAACAGAGGTTTTCAATGCTGCAATCGTTAAAGATGTTATCCGCCGTGAGGAAGTGATCGATGTCCGTGTCAAAGAATCGCTGGATAATCATTTAAAAAGATTCTATCTTCGGGAATGCAGTCCGGAAGCCGGCCCTATTTTTGTCGAAATGCTGGGTCATCTGGAACGCATATCCGATCTTTGCAACAATATCGCAGAATATGTCCGGGATATTCAAGAGCGGCACACCGATCAATAATTTCCTGTTTTCGTTACCGGACTGAATTTATCTTGACAAGATAAATTACCGATAATATGCTTCACCATCTTTAAAAATCGCTTCAAACATTATCACAAAATATAGTTTTGCCTTTGTTCAGGTGATCACTGCTCCCGCGGTGTATTGGTTCTTGAAAAAGACAAAGAATCTCTTCCTTACAATTTTCCCTCTATTGACGGGAAGGTTTGGGGAGAGTGAAAACCTGCAAATGCAATTCCAAACCGGAAGACAGGCAGGTAAAGCAGGAGGCCAGCGACAAACATCCGGTGTAACGTTGCGGCATGATGCTGTTCAAAAAAGACCGTCTCTCAAGAGGCGAGATGCAATAGAAGAAGTAAGGAGGAGATTTATGCATTTAGTAAGGCAATTACTGATCGTGATGATGATCAGCCTGATCCTTTGCGGATTCGGCGACGCCGCCGAGAGAAAGACAATCCATAAGCCAACAGCAACAATGAAAGGAGCACAACAGGGAATGAAGACCTACTATATGGGCAGATTTGCCATTGACCTGCCGGCGGAGTTTAAACTGGAAATCCAAAGTCAAAAGATTCGATATGCGGCGGTATCTGACTTCAAATGGAAGGAAAGAGATCACGCCAAAGAGAGGGAGACGCTCTGGGCGGAAAAGATTGCCTCGATAAAAAAGCTGAAATTACCTCGAGATAAAAAAAAGATCATAATAGAAGAAGTAAATTTCCCCCAATTCGGTAAATGGGCAAAGGGTGTTTTGTATTACGGGAATTACGTTTCACCTAGGACCTTGTATTGGACGGTTCTTTTGGATTATGGCGACATTGGTATTTGGCTGCAGATTGACGGTACAAAAAAAGATCAAATGGCTGACCATTTCATCAAACTTCTTTCTCATTACCAATACGGATTTGACAATTTATCGAAGGATTCGTTTTGTCTGAATCACGGAAGAATCGAACTCCCCTATCTGGAGCATGAAAGAATCTATGCGCGTTTTGCCGGACCGATGGGCATGAAGATGGAAGTTGAAATGCATGAAATTCATAAAGAATCCAAACATGGTGGAATTATTTCTCGTACGGAAGCCGCAATAGTAACAGGTTTCACCCCTGGGATAAATGTGAACAAAATTCGCTCAAGAAAGAGGCCAGTGGCAGAACTGCCCGGTGAGGAAGAAATTTTACAAGGCGATGATGGAATCAAGAAAGACTTGAGTTTTGACTGGGAATACCTGGGGACTGTCGAATCAGGAGAGCAACCCTGGATTCAGATTACTGTTGATACAAAGCCCGATAGCTTGGACGAGAAAACAAAGATCTGGGACAAAGCACTGGATTCATTCCGCCCGGTATATAAACGTTAATAGAATCAAGATAAAAGAGGAA
>CAYULE010000049.1:14383-15612 GCA_964445385.1 uncultured Smithella sp. | reverse complement strand
CATCCCGGGTCGGATCGTAAATAACGCCCATCACCATATCCCCCTCTTTCTCCAGCGCGATGGAAACGCAAAAAAAAGGAAATCCATGGGCATAATTGGTGGTTCCGTCCAAAGGATCAATAATCCAGCGCATTGCGGCTTGCTTATTTTTTGCGGCCGATTCCTCGGATAAAATTCCATGTTCGGGATATCGGCGACTGATTTCAGTAAGAATCAGCTCCTCAGACAGTTTGTCCACATCCGTTACCAGATCAATGGTTCCTTTATAAAATATTTGATTGTTTCCGGTAAGCTTTTCGGCAAGCAATTTACCTGCCTTCCGTGCCAGATTTTGGGCAAAATCCGCGATCTCCGTCATGAATATAAACTCCTTTTAAAATGTTTATCTAAAAAGTTTAAACCATAAAGTACTTGAAAAAGTAAGAACAATCTTAGAAGTTGCGCTGCATTAGAAATAATGCTAAACAAAACAAAATAATGTTTATTTGTGATAGGTTAATGACGATAGAGCAAAATACTGAACCCAATTTAATCGATTTAAAGACCGCGCGGGAAAATTCGGGGCTGACCCTGAAGGACTGGTTTGAGCGTACAAGGATCAGTGTGGTTAATCTGGAGGCCATCGAAAACGGTGATTTTCATCTGCTGTCCGTTCCGCTATACGCTCGAAACTTCATTAAAACTTACGCGGATGCTTTAGGCGTTGACGCCAAACCTGTGTTACAGCGTTATGAAGATTATCTTCACACCCTGCAACAGATGAAAGAAAACGCCCAGATAACAGAACAACCTTCCCAGGCGCCTCTGGCCACAACATTTGGCCAGCATAGAGCTTTCCTGTGGGGCCTTTGCATTGTCGTTGTATTTGCAGCCGTATCCCTTTTTGTGAGCATCTATAATAAGCCATCGCCGGAGGTATCTCAGAAAACCGAGGCACCGAAAAAGACAGTGATCGCGGGGACCCTGACGCAAAACGCAGCGCAACCGGATACCAGGCTTCCCATCACCGTCAATCTGCAAAAACCGGAAAATTTAATCACTGCAAATCCCGAAAATGATGTAACAAAACCGCCTGCGCAAAAAATTACTGAAGTACCAGCCAAAATCAAAACAGCAGATGAGGCAACACCTCAAAATGATGAGGACAAAGGCGAAGCACTCGCTGATGAAGAAGAACCGTCCACCCTGGTTGTTCGCGCCACCGAAGAAAGCTGGATCCGTATTCAAGC
>CAYULE010000049.1:0-14283 GCA_964445385.1 uncultured Smithella sp. | reverse complement strand
AACCGTCCACCCTGGTTGTTCGCGCCACCGAAGAAAGCTGGATCCGTATTCAAGCTGATGATAAAGAGCCCTTTCAGGTTTTACTGAAACCCGGAGAAAGAATTTCTCATAAGGCTGCGCGTTTCAATGTTGACGTCGGCAATGCCGGTGGAGTCAAACTTCAGCTTGACGGAAAAAACATCGAACATTTAGGAAAGTCAGGCCAGGTGATCCACTTGCGCCTGCCACAAAACTAAAAAACGAAAGAGGAAATATTATGTTTGGAATAGGAATACCGGAATTGCTGATTATACTGGTCATTATTTTGATTATTTTCGGCGTCGGAAAACTTCCGGAAATCGGTTCAGCCCTGGGCAAGGGGATTAAGAACTTTAAGAAATCCGTCACCGATCAAAACGACTCAACCGAAACACCGGTAAAAAAAGAGGGAGACAAATAGTTTTTGTCTCCCTGTAAAAGCTAAAGAAGAATGTTTAAATGCTAAAAAGGCACATCTTCCATCGGTGTGCCGCCATTTGACGCGAAAGCCGCATCAGGTGTGGCATCACTTCCTGCCCTGGCCTGTCCCTTGGAATCCAGCATCTTCATATCATTGGCAACAATTTCAGTCGTATTGCGTTTCACGCCGTCCTTGTCTTCCCAAGCGCGGGTTTGAATACGCCCCTCGATAAAAACCAGTTTCCCTTTCACCAGATAGTTACCGCAGATTTCAGCCAGCTTGCCAAAGGTAACAATCCGATGCCATTCTGTTTTCTGAACCTTCTCCCCATTTTTATCTTTCCATTGTTCATCGGTGGCCAGAGTGAAGTTGGTAACCATGGTTCCATCCGGTGTGTAGCGAACCTCCGGATCCTTGCCCAGCCTGCCGATCAATATCGCCTTGTTGATCATTTTCTTCCCCCTCTTGTGAATAAAGTGGCTGCATCATACATAACAACGGTCCTTCAAGCAAACACATTTTTCGTTCATGATGATACCGGATCCGGCGCCTGCCCGGCCCACAATCATGCTTGACTAATCATTAAAAATTATATAGTCAGATGGACTTTAAAAAAGTGGAGAAATTATGGAAGACAATGATCTTTTAAAGGTTCGCCTGGAAAAAATTGCGGCCTTGAAAGCAGCCGGGGTAGATTTATATCCCAATGATGTAAAACCCCAAAATACAACCGCCCAGATTACAGCCCAGTTCGGCGATACCGATAGCGAGTCTCTGGCGCAAATTTCGGAAAAATTTTCGATAGCCGGGCGGTTGATGGCCGTCCGCAGCTTTGGTAAAGCCGCTTTCGTCAAGATTCAGGACCGCAAAGGTCAAATGCAATGCTATATTGCCAAAAACATTTTAAGTGAGCAGGACTTTTTTCTTTTTAAGAAGCTGGACATTGGCGACATTATTTATGTTTCTGGAAAGCTTTTCCGGACCAAAACCAATGAACTCACGGTTGAAGTTGAATCATTGCGTTTAATGGCCAAATCGATTCATCCTCTGCCGGAAAAATGGCACGGCCTGACCGACATCGAAACCCGTTACCGGCAGCGGCATCTGGATTTAATCTCCAGCCCGGCCGTCAAAGAAATCTTTTACCGGCGCAGCCTGATCATTAAACTGATGCGGCAATTCATGGACATGCATGATTTTCTGGAAGTGGAAACACCCATGATGCAGTCACGCGCTGGCGGCGCCGTTGCCCGTCCTTTCAAAACGCACCACAATGCGCTCGACATGGATTTATTTCTCAGGATCGCCCCTGAACTCTACTTAAAACGTCTCGTGACCGGCGGCCTCGAAAGAGTTTATGAAATCAACCGCAGCTTCCGCAACGAGGGAATTGACACCTTCCACAATCCTGAATTCACCATGATGGAGTTTTACTGGAGCTATGCAACTTACGACGATTTGATGTCCTTTACGGAAGAATTATTCGGGTTTATCGCCCGGAATATTTTCAACGGGCTTACGTTCACCTATCAGGGTATCGAAATTGACTTGACCCCTCCCTGGCGGCGCCTCTCCGTGAAGGACGCTCTTTTGCAAATCGCCGGCATGGAACCGGCTGATCTTAACGATTTCGAAAGAGCGATCGCTTTCGCCCGCAAAGTCGGCTGTGACATCAAGGAAACCGATCCGTTGGGAAAAATTTTAATGGCCATTTTCGATGAAGTGGTCGAAAAAAAGCTTGTCCAACCGACCTTCGTGACTGATTATCCGGTCGCCGTATCCCCTCTGTCGAGAAGGTCCAACACCGATCCGGAACTTGTTGATCGTTTTGAACTTTACATTTCCGGCCGGGAATTTGCCAACGCCTTTTCGGAATTAAACGATCCAGCCGACCAGCGCAGCCGATTCGTCGAACAGCTCAAAGAAAGAGAAGCGGGAGATGACGAAGCTCACGAAATGGATGAAGACTACATCCGCACGCTGGAATACGGCATGCCGCCGACAGCCGGAGAAGGAATCGGCATCGACCGGTTAATTATGCTCTTTACCGATTCTGCATCAATTCGGGACGTTATATTGTTTCCGCTTTTGAGAACCAAACAGGAATGAGATACGCAGCAGTATTAATAACGCCGTAATATCAACGGTTTCACGACGGGATATGATTTAATGCCTTACGAATTTTTTATCAGCAGACGATATATGAGAGCGAAACGCAAACAGGTTTTTGTTTCGATCATCACTTTCATATCGATTTTTGGAATTTTCCTCGGCGTGGCCGCGCTGATCATCGTTCTCGCCGTCATGAACGGCTTTGAGGAAGATCTGCGCACCAAAATTCTGGGCATTCGTTCACATATCGAAGTCACGAAGGATCTGACCGGAACGATGAAAAATTATCCGGCCATCCGCGAAGAAATTGACAAAACCCCCGGCGTCATCGCCTCCACACCCTTTATTTACACAGAAGCCATGGTGCGCAGCGGTAACGGCGTCACCGGCATCGTAATCCGCGGAATGGATACGGCAAGCGCGCCGAAAGTTGTGAATCTTGGAAAAATTAAAGAGGGCAAGATCGAATACCTCAATAAAATTCCGGCTGACGTCGTTAAAAAACTGCCGGCTGAAGACGCGAACCTGGCCGGCATTATGATCGGCAAGGAAATGGCAAGGAATGCGGGACTTTTTCTGTATGATACGCTGACGATTATTTCGCCTGCCGGTGGGATTGCCACACCGATGGGCATGGTTCCCCGCATGAAAAAATTTATTGTCGTCGGCATTTACGAATCCGGATTTTATGAATACGATTCCAAGCTGGCCTTTCTATCCCTTACCAGCTGTCAGCAGTTTCTCGACATGGGTGATGCTGTTTCCGGCATTGACATTGTCGTTTCGGATATTTACAAGGCGGACGCCATCGCCCGCAATATTCAGAATAAGCTGGGTTTTCCCTTCTTTACGCAAAACTGGATGCAGATGAATAAAAACCTGTTTTCCGCCCTGAAGCTGGAGAAACGCGTCATGTTTATTATTCTGAGCTTGATCGTGCTCGTGGCCGCCTTTAACATCATCAGCGCCCTGATCATGATTGTCATGGAAAAGAATAAAGATATTGCTATCTTGAAATCGATGGGAGCCACCTCCGGGACCATCATGAAGATCTTTATGTATCAGGGGCTGATTGTCGGTGTCATCGGCACCTTTTTCGGCTGTGTCGCCGGCCTTGCTATTGCTTTGAATCTGCAGAAAATTTCGCTTCTGGTCGAGAAAATATTTAATTTCAAAATTCTGCCCGGTGATGTTTACTATCTGAGCGAACTTCCTTCGAAAGTGAATTATAGCGATGTGTTCGTTATCGTCATCGGTACGCTGCTGATCTGTTTCCTGTCCACCATCTACCCTGCACGGAGAGCTTCAAAACTAGATCCGGCGGAAGCACTGAGATACGAATAGGCCCGGGTGAGACTACTGATATGATCATCATTGAAAATTTATCAAAAACTTTCATCAAAGACGGAAACAGAATTGAAGTCTTGAGGAATTTGAATCTGGAAATAAAAAAAGGGGATTCCCTGGCCGTCGTTGGGGTTTCGGGCGCGGGAAAAAGCACCCTTATTCATATTCTCGGTACCCTGGATCACCCGACATCCGGCACGGTGTCCATTGCCGGCAATAATGTTTTTGAGTGGAGTGAAAAGAAAATCTCCGCTTTTCGCAATTCAACGATTGGTTTTGTTTTTCAATTTAATAATTTGCTGCCGGAGTTCAACGCGCTGGAGAACGCCATGATGCCGGCGCTGATCAGCGGCATGTCCAAGCCGCAGGCCATCCGGCAGGCCAGTCAATTCCTTGCGGATGTAGGACTGGAACATCGCCTGAAACATAAGCCGGGCGAACTTTCCGGTGGAGAACAACAACGCGTGGCCATCGCCCGCGCGCTGGTGATGGAACCGGAAATCCTGCTCGCGGACGAACCGACAGGAAACCTTGACACGGAAACAGGAAAAAAGATAGAAGACATCCTGGTGAATTTGAATATAGTAAAAAAAATAACATTAATAGTAGTCACGCATAACAAACTGCTGGCAGACAGGATGTCCGGCAGAATCGGCCTGCGTGACGGGGAAATTTATGATTACTAATAAAAAAGCATCTAAGATATTCTTCAGCCTCTTTCTTTTTTTGTTTCTCTTTTTGACGAACGCCCAAGCCGGGGAAGTCAAAAAAATATGCATCCTGCCTTTTGATATTCACGCGAGCGTCGAAAGCGGCGCAATGCAAAAATCCATTCAGAATCATCTGGCCGCAAAATTCCAGAGGGACAAGAAAATTGAGGTTGTAGCGGCGGGTGATGTTGCCAAAAATAATGTTGTGCTCAGCAAAGACAAAGCCATCGCGGCCGGAAAAACGCTGAAGGTGGATTATGTCATCACAGGCACCATCACACAGTTCGGTGACACCCTGAACATTGACGCACAAATTATCGACATCGCCAAACAGACGACCTTACCGGCCGTATCCGTCCAGGGTAAGGGATCGGCAGGCCACGAAACACTGGCGGGTGAGCTGAAAGCGGAAATGATGAACCGCATGGGGCTTCTGGATAAAATCGTGCGGATTGATGTCGTGGGCAATCGCAAGATTGGAGCCGATGCCATCAAACAGCAAATTCGCAGCAGAGCCGGCAACCCTCTGAACGAAGAGTATGTCACCGCCGATATTAAGACCATCTTCAAGATGGGTTTTTTCCTCGATGTCAGTGCGCAGGTCACCTCCGAGGCGGAGGGCACAGTCCTTACCTTCACGGTTGAAGAAAAAGGGCTGATATCGGAAATCCGGCTGATCGGCAACAAGAAGCTGAGCAGTGACGACATTCTGGGCGCCATGACCGTCAAGACGAGGCAGAGCCTTAATCAGGAAAAAATTAAAGATGACATTCAAAAAATAAAGGCGCTTTACGACGCCAAAGGTTATTACAACGCTGAAATCAACGAACGCCTGGAAAAAGACGGTCAAAAAGACATTGTGCTGATTCTGGACATTGCTGAGAATGACCGTATCTACGTCCGTTCCATCTCCTTTGAGGGGAATGAAGCTTATTCCACCAAAGAACTGGTCAAAATGATGGCTACAACGGAACGAACCTTTTTGGGTTACCTCACCGACACGGGCATTCTGAAGACCGATCAACTCAAGCAGGATGTTCAGAAATTATCCTCTTTTTATTTCAATAACGGTTTCATCAACTCCCAGGTCGGCGAGCCGGCCGTCACGCATGACGCCAAGGGCATTTATATCAAGATCACCGTCAAGGAGGGCAAACGATTCAAAATCGGCAAGGTTGAAATTTCCGGAGACGAATTGGCGAAACCCAGGGCTGATTTATTCGCGCTTTTAAAATCAAAAACCGGGAACCATTATGATCGCGAAGCCGTCATCAAGGATCTGGAAATGATCACGCTGGCGGCCAATGACGAAGGCTACGCGCACGCCGATATCAATCCTAAAATCACGCCCCACGAACAAGAACAACTGGTGGATCTGAACTTCCAGGTGACCAAGGGCGCACTCATCCATATTGCCCGCATCACTGTTTCCGGGAATACCAACACCCGCGATAAGGTGATCAGACGGCAGTTGTCCGTCGTGGAAGGGGATATGTATTCTTCAAGCAAGCTGAAAAGTAGTTATGAGAGTTTAAATCAACTACGTTACTTTGAAGAAGTTGACTTCCAGACGACAAAAGCGCCGGACAACAAAATGGACGTTAACATCCGGGTCAAAGAAAAGAATACGGGGATGTTCATGATTGGCGCGGGTTATAGCGCCGTTGACCAGGCCGTACTCATGGGGCAGATCGTCCAGAACAATTTTCTGGGTTACGGACAGACCCTGAGCCTGAAAGCATCGCTCGGCTCCAAAACCAATAATTACGATTTGTCTTTTACCGAACCCTTCCTCTTTGATCTGCCGCTGTGGACCAAAGCAGACCTCTGGAAATACAAAAGAGAATTTGATTCCTATACCCTGGATACAAAAGGCGCCGGAGTAACTTTCGGCTATCCGCTTTGGTGGAGATTAATCGGCTATGTCGGATATCGATTCAGCATCGACAACATCCAGGATGTTAATCCGATATCCGCTTCCTACTATATCAAGATCCAGGAAGGCCAACGGACGACCAGTGCCCTGACCTTCAGCCTTGTCTACGATACAACCAACGACCAGATGTTCCCCAGTAAGGGAATCAAGGCCAGTGCTTCCGTGCAGCATGCCGGTATGCCATTGGGCGGCAATGTAAAATTAACAAAATATACCGGTACCGTTGCCGGTTATTACCCGCTCTTCTGGGATGTCGTCTTCGGCGCAAAAGGCCGGATCGGGTATCTGCAGAACAATGACGACAGCGACGACAGAATCCCGATTTACGAAAGGTATGTACTGGGCGGCATCAATTCATTGCGTGGTTTGCGCTATGTCGGACCAACCGATCCGGGGACCAGTGACGTCATCGGTGGCACCACGATGATGAATTTCTCCGCAGAAATTGTTTTCCCCCTGGTCAAAGACGCGGGGATGAAAGGCGTTTTATTTTATGACGCAGGTAATTCCTGGAACGGCGGCTACTATTTCGACGACTTACGAATGACTTGCGGTGCTGGTATCCGCTGGTATTCACCGATCGGACCTTTGCGATTGGAATATGGCTATGTCCTGGATCGCAGGGGATTGAACGATGACTCCATGGGCCGCTGGGAATTCACGATTGGTATGTTTATGTGATCGAGTTAATGAAGATTCTCTTCATGACTAAATGATAGACTAACTTAAGAGAGGAGATTTAAAAGATGAAAAAAAATATTTGTTTAATTGCAGGATTGGCCCTGCTCATGTTTGTGTGGAGCGGCAACACGTCGTTTGCAGCCGATAAGATCGGTTTTATCAACATGCAGGAAATTATTCAAACCTCAAACGCCGGCAAAAAAGAGGGAGACGAATTAAAAAAATTCGTTGATAAAAAGCAGGGCACCATTAAAGCGATGGAAGCTGAACTTGAAAGAATGAAAAAAGATTTTGAAAAACAGGCATCCGTGATGACGGCCGCCGCGCGCGCCGATAAGGAAAACGCCATTCAGAAAAAAATGCGCGACTATAAGTTGTATGTCGATGACTCCAATAATGAATTGCAGCAGCGTAATCAGGCGCTGGCCCAAAAAATGGTCCCTCAGATCATGAAAAGCGTCAACTCCATTGCTGAAAAGGAAGGCTATACGCTGATTCTGGATATCAGCTCCATGCCGATCCCTTATTATAACAAGGCTAACAATATCAGCAAGAAAGTCATCGAAGACTACAACAGAAATCCAAATAGAAAGTAATCACCTTCGTTGAACGAAATGGGAAAAAGCATTCAGGAAATAGCCGCCATGATCGGCGGCACCGTCTTTGGCGATGGAAAGACGATGATCAGCGACATCCGGCCGATTGATGACGCAGGAGTAAATGATCTCTCGTTTATCGCCAACCCGAAGTATTTTAAACTGCTGGAAACAACCCGGGCGGGGGCAATCCTTGTTCCCCCCGGAACCATTGCCCCGGATAAAAATCTGATTGTTGTGGATGATCCTTACACGGCCTTCGGAAAACTTCTGGTGGTGTTTTATCCTGTGGACCACGGCCCGGTCGGCATCCATCCGGATGCCTATATCGAAGAAGGAGCTGTCGTCTCACCGGACGCGACGGTCATGGCCCGGGCTTTCGTAAGCTCGGGCGCCAAAATCGAAAAAGGCGCGGTGATCTACCCGGGTGTGTTTATCGGCCGCAACGCCACCGTCGGCGAAGATTCGATTCTCTATGCCAATGTCAGCGTTTATCACAACTGCATCATCGGCAAGCGGGTGATTCTTCATTCTGGAGTCGTCATCGGCGCGGACGGATTCGGCTTTGCCGCGCCAGGCGCCGGCAACATCAAAATTCCCCAGGTCGGCATCGTTCAAATTGACGATGATGTGGAACTGGGCGCCAACACGACTGTGGACCGGGCAACCCTGGGTAAAACCTGGATTCAGCGCAATGTAAAAATTGATAATCTCGTTCAGATTGCGCATAATGACGTTATCGGTGAAAATTCTGTCATTGCCTCCCAGACCGGCATTTCAGGATCAACGAAAATAGGAAAAAGTGTCATTATCGGCGGGCAGGTAGGCATTGTGGGACATATCTCCATTGGCGATCGTGTTCAGATCATGGCTTCATCCGGCATCCATAAGGACATTCCGGCAGACATGGTCGGCGGCGGAGCGCCGTTTCTCTCTCGCAAAGAATGGTTAAAAGTTGAGTCCAGCAAGATCAAACTTCCCGAATTCCGCGTCAAACTCGAACAACTGATCAAGCAAGTAGAGCAACTGGAAGCAAAAATTAATAAAGCAGGTGAAGATCAACTATGAAGATTCATCCCACAGCTATTATCGCAGCGGACGCCCGATTGGAAGAAGGCGTAGAAATCGGTCCTTATTCGATTATCGGACCGGAAGTTACCATCGGGAAAAATACCATTATCGGTCCACACACGGTCATTGATAATTACACGCGGATTGGCGAAGGCTGTAAAATATTACAATTCTGCTCCATTGGAGCTCCTCCCCAGGATCTTAAATTCGGCGGGGAAAAAACTGGAGTCATTATTGGAAACTTTAATACGATCCGGGAGTATGTCAGCATCCATCGCGGCACAACTGCCGATACCGGCATGACCATCATCGGTGATCATAATCTGCTGATGGCTTATGTCCACATTGCCCATAATTGCAAATTAGGCAATAACATTATCATAGGCAATTCGACAGGACTGGCCGGACATGTTCATGCTGAAGATTATGCGATTATCAGCCCGCTGTGCGGTGTCCATCAATTCTGCCGTGTCGGCGCACACTGCATAGTTGGTGGCGCATCCGCCGTGGCCAAGGACATTCCGCCTTATACAATGGCCAATGGCAATCGAGCCACGCTATTTGGACTGAATCTGATCGGGCTTCAAAGACGCGGTTTTTCTGAAAGCTCCATTTTAGCCCTTAAACACGCCTATCGCATCATTTTCCGTTCCGATCTGCTCCTGGAAGAGGCGCTGGAAAAGACGCAGCAGGAGGTAGAAGATTGCCCGGAAGTTCGGCACTTCATCGACTTTATTCAAAAATCAAAAAGAAGTATTTGCCGCTAGAGAAAAAAATATGACAACAGGAAAAAAAATCAGGATTGGTGTCGTCGGTATTGGTCATCTCGGCAGCTATCATTTACAGAAATACGCCAAGATCGATACCTGTCAAATTGTCGCCGTGTCCGACACGCAAATGGAAAATGCCCAAAAAGCGGCGGGTCTTTATTCATGCAACGCTTTCACGGATCACAGGCAAATGCTCGGCCTGGTCGATGCCGTAAGCATCGCTGTTCCCACAAACTATCATCACGTCGTCGCGAAGGATTTTCTGGCCGCGGGTGTTGATGTGCTGATTGAAAAGCCCCTGTGCGCCACCATCGAAGAAGCGGATGAATTGCTGGCGCTGGCTGATAAAAACAACCTTGTTTTCCAGGTCGGCTTCGTGGAGCGCTTCAATCCGGCCGTTATGGCACTCACGCAGGTGATTACCCGGCCGGTCTTTATCGAAGTGCACCGCCTCCATCCATTTTTTGAGCGCGGCACGGATGTGGATGTGATTCTCGATTTAATGATTCACGATCTGGACATCATTTTGAAGTTTGTTCATTCGCCCCTCGCCAATGTCGAAGCGGTGGGCGTTCCCGTTCTTTCCGACAAAATTGACATCTCCAATGTTAGGTTGACATTTGAGAACGGCTGCATCGCCAACGTCACGGCCAGCCGCATCAGCGCCAAGACCATGCAGAAACTTCGTTTCTTCGGGCCGGAAGGATACCACGCCGTGGATACCCGCAAACGCGAAATTTTGTCGCTGAATAAAACCATGGGCGCCGACGGCAAGCAGCAGATCGTCCAGAATAACATTGAAGTGGGCAGTCATGATCCCCTGGAAGAAGAAGTCCGCTCATTCGTCAACGCTGTTCTGAGTCGTTCCAAGCCGGTGGTATCCGGCGAAGACGGTCGCAAGTCTCTGGCGCTGGCCTTAGAAATTCTTCAAAAAATGAAAACACATGAGGACATTAAATTATGATCCCGATGGTTGATTTAAAAAGACAATACGCCAGCCTGAAAACTGAAATCGACCAGGCGGTTTTGCAGGCTCTGGGACAAACCCAATTCATTCTGGGTCCGAACGTTACCGCCCTGGAGAAGGAAATCGCCTCCTATCACGGGTTGCCTTACGCTATAGGATGCGCCAACGGCACGGACGCTCTCCTGCTGGCGCTTCGCGCCTTGGACATTGGTCCGGGCGACGAAGTCATCACCACGCCTTTCACCTTCATCGCCACCGCGGAAGTGGTCGCGCTCGTGGGTGCCAGACCGGTTTTTGTTGATATTTGCCCGGATACCTTTAACCTCGATCCTGACAAAATCGCCGATAAAATCACATCCCGCACCAAAGCCATCATTCCTGTCCATTTATTCGGTCATCCCGCCGATATGGCCCCGATTATGGACATCGCGCAAAAGCATCACCTGAAAGTGATTGAAGACTGCGCGCAGGCTTTCGGCGCAACCTATCAGGGGCAAACCGTCGGCACCATGGGTGATGCCGGCTGCTTCAGCTTTTTCCCCAGTAAAAATCTCGGTTGCTACGGTGACGGCGGCGTGGTGATCACACGCAACGAAGAAATCGCCTCAAAAATTAAAGTACTCCGCAACCACGGCAGCGCCGTGAGGTATTACCATTCCGAAGTCGGTTACAACAGCCGGCTCGATGAAATCCAGGCCGCTATTCTCCGCGTCAAACTGCCCCTGATCGACGCCACCAATGAGGCCCGCCGCTTAAACGCCGCCGCCTATTGCAAGGCGATGGCCGGAAAAGATATTATCCTGCCTTCGGAACGTCCCGGTTGCAAACACGTTTATCATCAGTTTACCATCCGCGTTAAAAACCGAAAGGTCATTACCGACGCGCTCATGAGCGCGGGAAGCGCCTCCGCCATTTACTACCCGGTTCCCCTGCATCAGCAGGACGTCTTTCTCAAGATATACAACCTGAAAGAAAGTCTGAGCGTGACGGAAGCCTGCGCAAATGAAGTTCTTTCACTGCCGATGTTTCCGGAACTGAACCCGGAAGAGATCAAGCTGATAACCGACGTGATCAATAATGTCTGTTGCTGAAAACGACATCCAGATGACCATGGATACACGAAACGGGCACTCGTCCAAAGTGATGATCGTCGCCGGAGAAGCGTCCGGCGATTTGCATGGCTCTTTTCTGGTCCGGGAAATGCTCGCCATCAATCCGTCTTTGCATTTCTACGGCATCGGCGGCAACAAAATGAAAGAAGCGGGCGTGAGACTTTTAGTTTCCTCTGCGGATATTGCCGTCGTCGGCGTCACCGAAGTTTTCTCAAAAGCCGGAACCTTTATCAAAATTATCAGAAAGATAAAAAAATCGATGGACGATTTGAAGCCCGATCTGATTATTCTGATTGATTTTCCCGACTTCAACCTGAATATTGTGGCCCGGGCCGCCAAAAAAAGAAACATTAAAATATTTTACTACATCAGCCCGCAGGTTTGGGCCTGGCGAGAGGGAAGGGTCGAGCAAATCAAAAGGCTGGTTGACAAAATGGCCGTGATTCTGCCGTTTGAAGTCGATTTTTACGCCGCGCACGGGTTCACCGTGCATTACGTCGGACATCCTCTGCGGGACACGGTAAAAACAGATTATACCAAATCCCAGGCCAGGCTTCGTTTCGGCCTTTCCGAAAAACAAACGACCATCGGCCTGCTGCCGGGCAGCCGGACGGCGGAAATCAGCAGGCTGTTGCCGGAAATGCTGAAGGCGGCGCAAATGATTTCCAAAAAAATCCCGGATACGCAATATATTTTACCCCTGGCGGATACGCTGGACGAAAAAACCGTTTCCGGAATCATTGCCACATCCGGTCTAAGCGTCAAAATTGTCCGGGGGCACACGTATGACGTGATCGCCTGTTGCGATCTGGCCATTGTGACCTCCGGAACGGCAACACTGGAAACCGGCCTGATGGGCGTGCCTATGATCATTATTTATAAAATGTCTTTTTTTTCGGCTTTGATCGGCAAACTGATCATTAACCCAAAACATATCGGACTGGTCAACATCGTTGCGGGCAAAACGGTGGCGCCGGAATTGATACAATTTTCCGCCAACGGCCCGCGTATCGCGTCCGAGGCTCTGGCGATATTACTTAACGAAGGGAAAAAGCAGGAAATAATCGCGGAGCTTCAAGACATCCGCGCCAGACTGGGTGAACCCGGCGCCGCAAGAAGAGCTGCGCAAATCGCCTGCGATATGATATAGGAACGGTTATGGAAACTTTTAAAAGATTGTTATTAATGACCAAGCAATATTATATGCGCTTTATCCTGGCGGCGTTCTGCATGCTCGTTGCCGGGGGTTTACAATCCGCTCTGCCGCTGATTTCCAAACCAGCCATTGACGAAATCTTTGTCAGTAAAAATATTGCGGCCTTAAAGTGGGTCCCGTTTGCCGTAATCGGCATCTTTCTGTTTAAGGGATTGGCCAACTACGGACAGACTATTTTAATGAGTTCTATCGGACTCCGCATTGTCGCGGATTTACGCAACAAACTTTATCAATGCATTCAGCGGCAATCGCTGTCTTTTTTCACGGAAAATTCGACCGGTGTCCTGATGTCACGCATCACCAACGATGTTCTTTCGGTTCAGACCGCCGCCTCGGAAGCCGTCACGGCGCTGGTCAGAGACACGTTTACGCTGGTCTGCCTGGTCGGCGTGATCTTTTATACCGACTGGAAGCTGGCGCTGATCGGCATGATTGTTTTCCCGCTGACGATATATCCGATCACGCGTTTCGGTAAGAAAATGCGCAAGGTGACCACGTCATCTCAAATCACCATGGGAACCTTAAACTCGCTTTTGCAGGAAACCATTGCGGGAACCCGTATTGTTAAAGCATTCTGCATGGAAAAATATGAGAGTGAACGATTTGGCGTGGAAAACGAAAGACTCTTCAAATTGAACATGAAAACCGTTTCGGTTAACGCCATTTCCAGCCCGTTGATGGAGTTCCTGGGCGGATTGGGTATTGCCGCGGTCATCTTTTACGGCGGATATAATGTTGTTCAGGGTTATTCCACACCCGGCAAGTTCTTTTCGTTTCTGGCCGCCCTGCTCATGCTCTATGAACCGGTGAAACGATTAACCAACGTCAACAACACCATTAACCAGGGCATTGCCGGCGCCGACCGCATTTTCAGCATTATTGACCGCGTTCCGGACATCAAGGACAAACCTGCCGCTGAAATACTGCCGCCGATCAAAAACCGCATTGACATTGAAAACGTGACATTTTGCTACGAAGAAAAGCCCGTGCTGAAAAACATCAATCTCGCGATCAAGGCGGGTGAAGTGGTTGCCTTTGTCGGCATGAGCGGCGGCGGCAAAACATCGCTGGTGAATCTGATCCCCCGTTTTTACGATGTCACTTCCGGCCGGGTCCTCATCGATGGTCATGACATCCGCGACGTCACAATGCAATCACTGCGCAGCCAGATCGCTATCGTCACACAGCAGACCATCCTGTTTAATGACACCGTTAAGAACAACATCGCGTACGGTGATATCCAAAGAACAGAAGAAGAAATCTTTAATGCGGCCAGAGCGGCCAATGCCCACGACTTCATCCGCCGGCTGCCCAATGGCTACGAGT
>CAYULE010000048.1:0-16234 GCA_964445385.1 uncultured Smithella sp. | reverse complement strand
AGTTTCGGCGCTCGCTCGGTAAATGATTTGTGGTTGATATCGCTGTTCCGGATCGGCGTTAAGCCGACATGGGCCTTTTTCAGAGACGTGGTTTTGGCCACGCAGAATTGCGCATAAAGCCAGGCGGCTTTGATACGATCAACCGGTGTTTGCTTGAAGAACGTCCAGGAACCGCAATCCTGATAACCCAGTTTCATGCCGTCTTTCCAGTAAGCGCCATGAGGCGATGGAGCCATGCGCCATTTGGGCGTTCCATCCTTGTTAACCGCCGGACCGGGCGCAGTCATTGCCGGAAGGAATGATGTGTACCAGAACATCTGCTGGGCCACCTGGCCTTTTTCCAGCCATGACTGATACGTATAGAAATCCAATCCGCGGGCGCCCGGAGGTGCGTATTTATCCAGCCATTCAATGTACTTGCGTAAAGCGTATTTGGCAGCGGGACCGTTGGCGTCACCACCGCGGCACACGCTGGAACCAACGGGACGGCTGTTTTTGTCAACTGCTATACCCCATTCATCAACCGGTAATCCGTTGGGAATACCCTTGTCGCCATTACCGGCCATGGACAACCAGGCATCGGTAAAACGCCAACCCAGATCCGGGGCCTTCTTGCCATAGTCATTATGGCCATAAATTTTTACACCACCGATTTCTTTAACGGTGTTGGAGAAAAACTCGGCAATGTCTTCATAGGCCGACCAGTTGACCGGCACCCCCAGCTCATAACCATATTTTGCTTTAAATTTCTTTTTAAAATCCGGATTTTTGAACCAGTCATAACGGAACCAGTAAAGGTTGGCAAACTGCTGATCGGGAAGCTGCCAGAACTTCTTGTCCGGGCCGGTAGTGAATGATATGCCCATGAAATCTTTAGTGTCGAGCGTCGGCAGTGTTACAGCCTTGCCCTCTCCTTTAGTAAAATCTTCCAGGCAAATGGCATGCCCGTAACGCCAATGGGTACCGATAAGATCTGAGTCGTTGACCCAGCCGTCGTAAATATTCTTACCCGATTGCCATTGCGTTTGCAGTTTTTCAATGACGTCCCCTTCCTGAATCAGGTCGTGCGTCACTTTGATGCCGGTAATTTCATAAAATGCCTTGGCCAGCACTTTCGATTCATATTCGTGCGTGGGGATCGTTTCTGAGACTACTTTGATCTGCATACCCTTGAAAGGCTTAGACGCGTTTATGAACCATTCCATTTCCTTCATCTGCTGGGCCTTGGTCAAGGTTGAAGGCTGGAATTCCTTGTCAACCCATTTTTTTGCGGCAGCCATGTCCGCGTTTGCCACGCCGGTGAGGAACATCAACAACATAAAGGCCAGGCAACCTGTAAACATCGTCCCGGCCATCTTCCCGAATATCCTATTTTTCATTTGATCTCCTCCTTCAGGCCTTCAATGGTTGGATTTTCGATTCTCCCGGTCCATAATTGCTGACGCGAAGGCCATAACGCCATACAAGATAAACCTTCCTGGAGACTTCTCACCCCCAAATCATAACAGCAATAATCCAGCATGCCGCGATAGGAAGCACGATCCATAAACTGAGATCCGTGAATCCTATCCAGGCAAGATGCATAAAAGCCGCGCCAAGAAGGCCGACAAAAAGTCGGGTGCCGGGTGTTGAGGAAAGCGGCAGAAAACCGCGCCGAGGCACGGAAGGTGCAACCGTCTGCCAGATAGTCATGGCAACCAGGATCAGGAAGATGACTATAAAAAATATTGCCGTAGGCCATGTCCAGTACATCCAATCTAGAATCATCTTCGCACCTTCCTCTACACCCGGCCCAGGGCAAAGCCCTTAGCCATATGGTTGCGGACAAACCAGATCACCAGAGCTCCCGGCACAATAGTCAGAACGCCCGCGGCAGCCAGCAAACCCCAATCCGTGCCGGTGGCGCTGATTGTCCGCGTCATAACTGCTGCAATGGGTTTTGCGTTCGTGATCGTCAGCGTCCGGGCAAATAGCAATTCCACCCAGCTGAACATAAAACAGAAAAATGCCGTAACGCCGACACCGGCGCGAATGAGCGGAATAAAGATCATGATAAAAAACCGGGGCAGGCTGTAGCCGTCAATGAAAGCGGTCTCATCAATTTCCCGGGGAATACCGGACATAAAGCCCTCCAGGATCCATACCGCCAGCGGCACGTTGAACAGACAGTGCGCCAGAGCGACTGCAATACGCGTATCAAGAAGGCCGATGGTTGAATAGAGTTGAAAAAAGGGCAAGAGAAATACAGCGGACGGAGCCATACGGTTCGTCAGCAACCAGAAAAAAATCTGCCCGTCTCCCACAAACTTGTAACGCGAAAAGGCGTAAGCTGCAGGCAGAGCCACCGTGAGGGAGATCAATGTATTCAGAGTAACATATATAATGGAGTTGACGTAACCCATATACCACGACGAATCGGTAAATATCTTAATATAGTTGGCAAACGTAGGATTGACCGGATAGATCGTCAATGTGCTGATAATATCTGCATTGGTGCGCAGGGACATATTGAGCATCCAATAGAGCGGAAGAAACATGAGAAAAAAGTATATCCCCAGAGCAATGAATTTTTTTCTTCCTTTCATCATGTTTTGGCTCCTTTCCCCACGTTTTGCAGTACCTGATAGAATACAAAACAGAGGACCTCTACAATTAATAAGTAGATCAGTGAGAAGGCTCCGGCTGTCCCCAGATCGAATTGGCCAGTGGCCAGCTTGACGAGATAAATGGATAAGAATGTGGTCGAGTTGCCGGGACCACCCCCGGTAAGCACAAAAGGCTCGGCATAAATCAGGAAACTGTCCATAAAGCGTAAGAGCACAGCGATCGTAAGCACCCCCCGCATTTTCGGTAATTGAATGTACCAGAACGTCGCCCATGGTGATGCACCGTCGATTCTAGCCGCCTGGTAATATACTTCCGGAATTGCCCTGAGTCCCGCATACGCGAGCAGTGCGACCAGCGGCGTCCAGTGCCAGACTTCCATCAACATCGTGGTGCCCCAGGCGTCAAGCGGTGTTGCCGTATGATCGAAGGGTACACCCAGTACATTATTGATAAAGGCGCCAAATAAGCCGATATCCGGTCGCGTAAAGATGATCCAGATCGATCCGATGGTATTCCAGGGGATTAAAAGCGGCAGAGCCATGACCACCAGAGCAAAAGACGCACCCCATCCTTTTTTAGGCATGGCCAGAGCCAGCAGAATACCAAGGGGTATTTCAATGAGCAGCACCAGTCCGGAAAAAAGGAACTGACGCCACAAGGCTTCATGGAGACGGCTGTCGCGCAAGACAGCCCTGTACCACTCCGTACCGACGAACAGGCTTTGCCCCGGTCCGAAAATATCCTGCACCGAATAATTGACCACGGTCATGAGCGGAATAATGGAGCTGAAAGCCACAATCAGCAGAACGGGTATCGTCAAAAGCCATGCTCGATTATTTTCCCACTTGTTCATTTTGCCACCTCGCTATTTACCAGACGTCCGTTGGCGTAAAGTTTTGTTTTTTGCGGTGGAAAGACAATCCAGGCTTCGCCTGTGGCAACAGGAGCATCTTCCGATAACCGGGCATATAAGGTTTTATCATTGAAAAGAAGAGAGACAATTTTATAGCTTCCCAGATCCTCGACTTTTTTCACGATGGCCGGCAGGCCGTTTTCCACAGGATGGGAACTCACTTCCAGATATTTGGGCCGAATACCCAATTCCAACGATCCTTGCGCCATTTGCGCCGCATCCGCTGTTTTCGTATCCAGTTTTATGCCGGTACCGTCCACATAGGCGACATGGCCATCGAGACGGCATCCGAGGAAATTCATTCCGGGGGAACCGATAAAATATCCGACAAATTTATGCTCGGGATTTTCAAACAGATCTTCAGGCGTGCCGGTTTGAACGATTTCTCCTTCGTACATGATCACTACTTTTTCCGCAAAAGTCAGCGCTTCCGTCTGATCATGTGTCACATAAATCAGTGTCAGTTTTAGTTGTTCATGAATTTCTTTAAGCTTGCGCCGCAGTTGCCATTTGAGGTGCGGATCAATTACGGTCAAAGGTTCATCGAACAGAATGGCCGCCACATCACTGCGTACCAGCCCCCGTCCCAATGATATTTTTTGTTTAGCATCTGCGGCCAGGCCGGCTGCCTTTTGATGGAGATAAGTCGTTAAATCCAGGATTTCAGCCACTTGCTGCACTCTTTGATCAATGGCATTCTTCTCGATGTGGCGGTTTTTGAGAGGGAAAGCCAGATTTTCATACACGGTCATCGTATCGTATAAAACCGGAAACTGAAAGACCTGAGCAATGTTTCGTTTCTCGGGCGGCAGGGCGGTAACATCTACTCCGTTATATAAAACCCTCCCCTTTGTGGGAGCAACCAGTCCGGAAATAATATTCAGCAGGGTTGTTTTACCGCAACCGGAAGGCCCCAGCAGGGCATAGGCGCCGCCGTCATCCCAGACATTGCGGATCGTTTTGATGGCGTAATCCGCTTCTGTTTTAGGATGACGAAGATAACTGTGGGCAACATCAACAAATTCAATTTGAGCCATGCCTGACTCCTGTTTCAGTCATTCTGAAAAGGTGACGCCAATAGATGGCCTGCTTCATCGTAAACAAAAAAACAACAAGGATTCACATAAACCGTTATTTCCGCCCCGATACGCCGAGGGTGAATTCCATCTTCCTGAACCACCAGATGCGCATCTCCATGATTAACGTGGATGAATGTCTCCGCTCCGTTGATTTCGGCCAGTGTAACTTTCACGCGGATTTCTGCGTTATTTTTGCTGCCGTTGTTTAGAAAGAGGTGATTCGGGCGGATACCGAAAATATATTTTCCATCCGCAACGGCGGCCAGATGACCTTCCATCGGGATGATAATATCCTGCCCCAGCTGGGCAATACGATCCTGAACAACCCCCGCAAGAAAGTTAATCGGTGGATCACTGAATACCTGAGCCACTCTTGTTGTTGCCGGACGATGATAAACATAAGGCGTGGCACCTGTCTGCAAAACACGTCCTTCATCCATCACCACAATGTTGCCGCCCAGCATCAGCGCTTCCGATGGTTCCGTCGTGGTATAAACCACAATGGCCTTTCTCTCTTTAAAAATATCCTGAAGTTCCACCTGCAATTCTTCACGCAATTTGTAATCCAGATTTACGAGTGGCTCATCGAGCAGTAGCAGCTCCGAATCTTTAACCAGAGACCTCGCGATGGCCGTGCGCTGCTGCTGGCCACCGGAGAGCTCAGCGGGCAGCCGGTCGAGCAGATTATCAATATGCAGCATGGCTGCCGCCTTACGGACCTTTTGATCAATATCCGCGTGGGACACACCACTCATTTTTAAAGGTGAGGCGATATTATCGTAAACCTTCATGGAGGGATAATTGACGAACTGCTGATAGACCATCGCCACGCTTCTTTTGCGGACAATCAAACCAGTGACATCTTTTCCGGAAATCAGAATACGGCCCGCTGTGGGACGATCAAGGCCCGCCATCAGACGTAAAAGGGTGGTCTTGCCGGCCAGCGTATGCCCTAGAATGACATTGGTGGCGCCGCTTTCAATTTTGAGCGTAATATTGTTGATATGGGTTTCGCCATTGACTATCTTGCTGACGCCGTCGAGAACAATGTCCATCTTTTACATCTCCAGAGTTCGATCATGCGCTGGAATCAGCATGACATTTTAATCCGACCACTCATGAAAACTGTTGATTGACATCAAAAATGGCAGAAACAAAGGTTCTAACCATTATTTTTTTAAGATAATAATTTAGAAAACACGAACATATTTTGAATCAAAGAATTAATATAGCGACCATCTCCCCTTGTCAAGGATATTTTATCAGGAGATTTTATCAGCCCTTTTCTTTTTTTTAAACTCAATTTCCTTCTTTTTGGGAGAACAGAGGGACTTCAAAATAGCCATTGACGCATTAGCAAACATGCCTCATTCTTCATGTTTAATGCATCAAGTTCAAAATTACTTTGATCAGATTATCTTTCTCAGACGGCCTGCTTGCGGCAACCATCAAGGTGAGAGCTGCAAGCGCGTTGTCGTCTATCCGTTTGCTGCCGTCTTTTCGCACCGGAAGGTCAACGCCGAACTTGAGGAATACGAGTGCGTCAAGAAGTACGCCATCCTGAAACGAAAGCTGACGGTGGAGGAGGGCGAGATGACCCCCACCCTGAAGGTAAAGCGCAACGAGGTGATCAATCACTTCAAGGCCGAGATCGAAGGCCTTTACGATTAAGAAACGGAAAGGGGCAGGGTTCCTTCCCCTTGCGAGGATGCCTTCATCACAGAAGGTTTTTTTCCATGAATTCTTGCAGCAGCTTGCTGACTTTTTCCTGGGAATACTTTCCCTTGAACGTCCATCCCCGTAAAGCGGGACTGGCAAATAAACTAAAAAGCATACTGGAAACAAAGAAGGGGTCTTTCACATTGAAAATACCCTTTTCAACGCCCCTCCGGATAATTGCCTCCGTTTGTTTGATTTGCCGCAATTCCTGCATTTTTGCCTTTTCCAGATACCTGGGGGGCAAAAGCGAAGATTCCCGGTACATCAACATAATTTCATCGCGCATTTCATACACGTTACTGAGGGTTATTCTTATATAGGCGCGCATCTGCTCCAGGGGATCATCCTCAAGGGCGGCAACCTCCGGGCCATAGGATGATTCCTCCATGCTCTGGTGGTAGGTGTCAAAAACAAGGCAGAGAATATCTTCCTTCTTTTTAATGTAATCATATAAATTCCCCATAGCCAATCCGGTTGCCCTGGATATTTCGCGAATGGTCGTACTCGCAAAACCTTTTTTAATAAACAACTTGGCCGCTTTTTTTGCAATGAGCAGTTGCTTGTTCTTCACCAGTTCTGTGTTTTTAATTTTACTGAAATTGGACGACGACATCTTTTTTTTGCCGGTCATTCCCGTATTTCTTTTCATATAGGGTTCCTTTTTCAATAAAGTTCTAATCAGGACAAGGATGGCTTTTGAATACATTGATTGTTGTATTCCATCGTGCAATTTCCCTTAGCAATATTTTTAAAAAAAATAAAGACAATTTTTTTCTTGCGTCACAATTCAAGGCATGATAGGTGATTCACGCATTAACAAAAGCGAGCGCACGCTCTTTTTAATGCGAGTGGATGCCTTTGCTGGTTTATGAAATAAGCAGGAAAGGTTTTTAAAGTTCTTTTGGAAAAGCATGTAATGAACGGCAGAAGGCATGGCGACAGCAACGATCGCCAAAGAAAGGAAGAGCGGTAACACCGCAGCACAGACGAACGGATTCATGCCCGAGGATGTGAATGACCATTTGATGATCTTTCTTTTTTCAAGGAAATGAGGCTGAACTGGCCTGATCATGGTCAACAAAGGATTGCTTACCGGCTATTTTTTTCGGAAGTGCTTCTGATAAAATCGAAGTAGGTCGCCCACACTTAGACGATTCCCGTTTTGAACTGAATGGCTGACCGTGTTCGATTTTCCATAATCATCAAGATGTTAACCGGATGTCTCATGATGGTGTTGATGATCCGCAAAAACACCCCGGAACCATCCAATTTTTTAACAAGAGGAGAAACATATGGACTCGACAGTATCAATGTACATCTCCCAGGGTATCCACGGGATAGCGTACGGGATGATCTTGTTCTTAGTCGCTTCGGGATTGAACATTATTTTTGGAATGATGGGAATTCTGAACATGGCCCACGCGGCGTTTTTCATGCTGGCAGCGTACCTTTGCTACCAGGTGGTGGTCATCACAGGGAGTTTCTGGGCAGGCCTTCTGGTGGCACCGCTCGTGACGGCGGTATTGGGAATTCTGATGGAACGCTTTTTCTTGCGTCGCGTGGTGGGGAGCCACATGAGAGAGTTGATCCTGACCATGGGGATCGCCAACGTAATTGTCGCGGGCATCAAAAAAATCTGGGGGACAGAAAGCCTTTCACTGAAGATGCCGGAAATCCTGTCGGGAATGGTAAACATTGTTGGTGTTTCCTATCCGGTGTACCGGTTGTTTGTCATCGGGCTGGCGCTGGTGATTTTGGTCTTGATGATGCTGCTTTTGTACCGGACGCGACTGGGAAAGATTGTGCGCGCGGCGGTGTCGGACCGGGACATGGTGAACGCTCTGGGAATCAACATTAATTTGGTGTTCATGTTTGTGTTCGGCGTGGGGACCTGGATGGCGGGAATCGCGGGCGTGGTGATAGCGCCGATCCTGACGGTGTTTCCGGGTCTGGCGGACCAGGTGGGCATGGACGCTTTTATCGTGGTGGTCACGGGCGGATTCGGGTCGCTGGCCGGAGCGTTTATTGTTTCGGTCGCCTTCGGACTGTTGAGTTCTTACGGGGTGCAGTTCATGTCCCAGTTTGCGCCGGTGTTGATGGTCGTGTTCATGGCGATCGTGCTGACGTTTCGCCCTAACGGGCTGTTCGGAGCGAAGGATTGAAGAAAATGAATAAAAAAACAAACATCATACTGGCATTGGTCCTGCTCGCGTTTCTGGCGGTTTTTCCGAAGCTCTTCGGGGTTTACTACACGAATATGGCGGTGACCTTCGCGATCTTTTCGGTTTTTGCGATGTCGTTGAATATACTGATGGGATACACGGGGCTTTTAAGCTTCGGTCATGCCATGTTTTTCGGGTTCGGGGGATATGGGACCGCGCTGGCACTCAAGCATATTGAAGGGATCGGGATATTTCCAGCCATCGGGATCGGAATTCTGGCGGCGGTGCTTCTGGCATTGATACTCTCCCCTCTGGTCATCCGGGTGAGCGGGACCGCGTTTGCAATGCTGCACCTGGCTTTTGGGCAGCTTTTGTACATTCTGGCGCTTAAACTCTACCCGATTACGGGCGGCGAGGACGGCATCGGAAACTTTCCGATTCCGGGGCTTTTCGGCGAAAGCCTGAAGAGTTCGCCGGAGCAGTTTTACTATCTGGCGATGATCATTCTGGGAATCAGCATGTGGCTGATGTGGTTTATGACCAAGACGCCGTTCGGCCAGATTCAGGTGGGCATTCGCGACAACGCGAAACGGATCGACTATCTCGGTTATAAAGTCGCTCAGTCCAAAGCGGTCATCTATACCCTGTCGGCACTTTTTGCCGGAGTGGCGGGTTCAATTTATGGCCTGTCCCACAACCTGGTGTCGGCGGACGGGTCTTTGGGAATCGGGATGTCCTTCACGCCGATCGTATCGATTATGATCGGGGGCGTGGGAAGCTTTTTCGGTCCGATGCTGGGGGTAGCTGTGTTTCAACTGGTTGACGAACTGATCCTGCGTTACACGGAGAGCACGGAACTGGTCATGGGAGTGATTCTGATCGCGGTGGTAATGTTTATGCCGATGGGCTTCATGGGACTGATCATTTCGCTGAAGAAGAAAATACAGGCCCGGTTTACCTCAAAAGCTGAAATGGAGAAAGCGTCATGAATATACTGGAAACAAAAGACTTAAAACACAATTTCGGCCCCCTGCGGGTGTTGTTCGGCGTCGATTTACAGATTGAGGAAGGGGAACGCCACGCGGTCATCGGCCCCAACGGCGCCGGGAAGACCACCCTGTTCAACACCATTACGGGAACCTATCATCCGACACAGGGCAAGGTATTTTTCAAGGGAAAGGATATTACCGGATTTGCGCCCCACAAACTGGCGCGGATCGGGATTGGGCGGTCGTTTCAGATCACCAGCACATTCAGCTTTCTGACAGCATTTCAAAACATTCGCCTGGCGATTTTGTCGAAGGACGGGGTCCGGTTCAACCTGTTTCGGAATGTGGACCGCATGAATAAGGTGACTGAGGAAACCCACGAAATGCTCCACCGGATCAATTTATATGATGACCGGGACGTGATGGCGTGCAATTTATCCTACGGAAAATCGCGCGCTCTGGAAATCAGCATGGCGCTGGCAACAAATCCGGAGTTGGTGCTGCTCGATGAGTTTGCGGCGGGGATGTCGAAGGAAGAGACACAGGACGCGGTCAATCTGATCCGCAGGCTGACGGAGGGAAAGACGGTGGTACTCATTGAGCATGACATGGACGTGGTGTTTTCGCTGGCGGACCGGATCACCGTTTTGCACTACGGAAAGATCCTGGCAACGGGAAAGCCGGAAGAGGTAAGGAATAATCAGGCCGTGAAAGACGCCTATCTGGGCGATCTGGAAGCTTAACATGAAACGGCTCAGCAAAAACCATCCAAGTAAAAGGTGAACGCATATGTTACTGGAAGTAAAAAATTTAAACACCCATTATGGGCCGAGCCATGTGCTGCAGGGAATCGACCTGGAGATCGCCGAAGGCGAACTGGTGGCTCTTCTCGGAAGAAACGGCATGGGAAAAAGCACGACGCTCAAAAGCATCATGGGCATGGTGAAGCCGACATCGGGGTCGGTGAAGTTTGAAGGGAATGAACTTGCGGGGCTTCCGCCCTATAAAGTATCCAGAGCAGGGATCGGTTATGTCCCTGAAGAGCGGAGAATTTTTCCGGAACTCACTGTTCTGGACAATTTGCTGTTGGGCATCAAGGGCGGGAAGGTGCAGAATCCGAATGATCCAAACACATGGACGATCGAGCGTATCTTCCATCACTTTCCAAAGCTGGGGGAACGGACGCACCAGGCAGGGGGACGTCTTTCGGGCGGTGAGCAGCAGATGCTGTCCATCGGGCGTTCCCTGATGGGGAATCCGAAGCTGCTTCTGGTGGATGAACCGTCGGAAGGGTTGTCGCCGATCATGGTTCAGGAAGTGCGCAACGTGCTGGCGGAAATCAACAAGGCGGGAGTATCGGTGCTGCTGGTGGAGCACAACCTGAAGGTGGCACTGTCCCTGGCCAGCCGGGTGTACCTGATGTCCAAAGCCTGCATCGGCTGTCAGGCTTCCGCCAATGAGGTTAGAGACAATCACGAACTTCGCGCGCAATATCTGGAAGCGTAAAAAACATTCTCGTAAATTTATAAATTTGGGAGGTGGCATGACAACTGATAACGGCAAAATCATGAGCGTTCGTGAAGCAATCAGCAAATATGTTCATGACGGCGATGAACTGGTAATCGGCAATTATACCGTCGGCAGTTGCGCGGAACTCGTTTACGAAGTCGTCCGTCAGGGGCGTAAAGGACTGACGCTTTATTCGCAGTCCGGCATCTTTGACGTGGAAGTGCTGGTTGGCGCGGGGTGTGCCGATAAACTGGTCAGCACTTACGTGCTGCGGGCGGGCGGAAAGAAGGGCGGATCTGCCGTGGAACGGGCCATGAACGCCGGAACCCTGCAGGTCGAAGACTATACCAACTTTCAGTATAACGCCCGAATGGTTGCTGGAATGCACGGCTTTTCCTATATCCAGGTGCTGGAAGGCGCCATGGTCACGGATATTTTCCGCAAACGCAGCTTCCTGGGAGAAAACAAATTTCGCGTCATCAAGTGCCCCTACACAGGAAAGGATCAACTGACGGTGCCGGCGGCCAATCCGGATGTATGCATCGTTCATGTGCAGCGGGCGGACAAATACGGTAACGCGCAGTACTGGGGCGCGCTTGGCAGTGTCGCCGCGGCGGCACTGGCCAGCAAGCGCATCGTGGTATCCTGCGAAGAAATCGTGGAGCATGACATTATTCAATCGAGTCCCCATCTGACCATTATTCCCGCCTATCGCGTCAACGCGGTATGCGAAGTTCCCTGGGGGGCTAATCCCACCGAAGTTCTCGGGTATTACAATCTTGACCAGCTCATGTACGGATTGTTCATGATGATGGACGGCACGGCCGACGGGTTGAAAGCCTGGATGGATGAATGGGTATTCGGCTGCGAAAACCGCATTGCCTATATCAATCATTACATCGGGAAATTCGGCAGCAAGAATCTCGAAGGCATCCGCTGCAAGCCTTTCTATTCGGCGCCGGCCAATTACGGATCCGCCTTTACGTCCCGTTGGGACAATGAAGGGAAGGAACGCGCCATGGGGCTGACGCTTGCGGAGTTCGAACAGACACTGAAGGAAAGGGGAAAACTATATGAGTAAGCCATACACGCTTCAGGAACTGCTGGTGATCGCAGTGGCCAAGGAAATTCGTGATTATGAAAATGTAATCCTGGGCGTCGGACTGCCCACAACGGCCGGCGCTCTTGCCAAAGCTCTCTACGCGCCGCACGCAACGCTCATGATGGAGTCCGGCATTATTGATTTCGAACCTCTCCTGCCGCTCAATCATATCGCCGACGCCCATTCCTGCCGGGGTTTTTCCTACGCGACGGATCTGTTTTCCGCCTTTACCATGACATACCGCGGCTATGTCGATGTCTGCTTTCTGGGCGTCGGACAGGTGGATAAACACGGAAACCTCAACACCACCTGCGTCGGCGATTATTATAAACCGAAAATGCGTTTGCCGGGATCCGGCGGCGCCTGCGATTTTCTTTCTTATGCCAAAAGAACCGTTCTGACCATGCTGGGCGGCCAGTTTGTCGAAAAGCTCGATTACATGACCTCTCCGGGCTATCTGGACGGCGGCGACAGCCGTGATCAATCGGGGCTTTTCCCGATCGGTTCGGGACCGACCATGCTGCTGACGACTAAAGGCGTCTTCCGATTTGATCCCGTAACGAAAGAAATGTATCTGGCACAGATTCATCCGAAAGTAACCGTCGAACAGGTCAAAAAAGATGTCCCATGGGATCTGAAAGTGGCTGACGATCTGAAGGAAAGTCCGCACCCGACCGATGAGGAAATCGATTTCATCCGGTGCTTTGCGCCGGCGATGTCCGCCGGAAGAGAGCTGGCGCTGGAGTTGATGATTGCTAACTTAATGAAGCAAAGCAGGCAATGATTCATGGTAGTTCAGAACGAGACAGCAATGAAAAACAGAAAGGGAGGTAAAGCAAATGCGAAAAACAGGTAAAATAATTTTAATGGTATTGATGTGTGTTCTGCTAATTGGCACCTTGTCGCTGGCGCTGGCCGCAAAAGACCAGAAAGGCGCAAAAGCCAAAGCTGTCCCGGCGGCAAAGGCCGCCTTTGACGCGAACAAGATGGGCGACATGACTGGATGGGACCCCGCCAACTGGGTGAACCCCGAAGGTGATACCATCCGTATGGCGATTCTCTGGCCCCATTCGGGTCCTGGTACGCTCAACGGCCAGATGGCCTGGCTGTGCGCCACTTTTGTCGCTTATGACATCAACAAGCGCGGCGGCATTATGGTGGACGGCAAGAAGAAAAAGATTGCTCTTTTCAAGGCCGACAGCCAGTCCAAACCGGACGCCGCCAAGAAAATCTGCGAACGGATGGTTCTGCAGGAAAAGGTGCATGTCCTGGTGGGAACCTCGGGCAGCAACATCATGAAGATCGCCAATGAAGTGGCCACCAAGTACAAAATCATCGCCCTGAACATCGGGTCTCTGGCGGACGATCTTCAGGACGCGACCAATTTCTCCCGCTACGCCTTCATGACATCCGACTCGACCGAAGCGGTAGGACGCGGCATAGCTTATTACTATGGACAGATCCGCAAGAAAGAAAAGAAATTTTACATTCTCTGCCAGGATTATTCCTTCGGGCGCGAACTGGCTGCAGGTTTCAAGAAAGGCCTGAAAGAATACTATCCGGAAGCGCAGATTGTCGGTGAAGACTATCATAAACTTTTCCTGACGGATTTCGCTCCTTATCTGACGAAGATCAAAGCCTCCGGCGCGGAAGTCATCTGGACCGGTGACTGGTCTCCCGATGCGGCCAACGTGCTTAAACAGTCCAGACAAATGGGCATTAAAATTCCTTTTGCGAATCTCTTCATGGATGAACCGAACATGCTGGCGGAAGTCGGCGTCGAAGGAACCAAGGGTCTGATGAACATCAAACACTTTGAAATGGCCGGTCCGGCGTTCAACAATCCGGGGATGAAAAAATTCTACCTGGCCTGGAAAAAGGAATGGAAAAAATTCACGGTGGCGCCTTTCAACAGCGGTACGTTTGAGTATCCCTGGGGAACATACGGTTTCTGGGCGCAGCAGATGTACTGGCTGGTGAGCGTGATGGAACGCGCCGGCAGCACCAATGCGGAAAAGATCATCCCGGTCTTTGAGGGAGACTCCTACCAATTTGTAAGCGGACGGGTGTCCAAGATGCGCGCCTGCGATCACAAAGCCATTCAGGGATTCCGTGTCTGCGAATTCGTGGAGCCGGCAAAGCAGAAGGTTTCGATGAATATGCCGCCTTATTACTGGGTGAAAAACAGTTCATTGTGCGGACCGTCCTGGGATATTCCGGCGGATAAAGTCATTCCCTGGATGGATCAGAAGCTGGATCGCTGCAAGGGAAAAAGTGGCGCTGAATAAATGCTGAATAGTCGCCCCGGCTGAAAGCCAGAGTGACGTTAGGTAAAAACTTAAAATACCCCGCTCTCCACCCGGAGAACGGGGTATTTTTTCATCGCAGCATCAGAGTCGAATAAGCAGCTTACAAAAGAATGGATAGTAGTACCCCCTGGTATGAGAGGATTAAGAGGAGGGAGCAGCCTTTGTTTTTCACCCTCCCCGGCCCCTCCCTTCAAGGGAGGGGAGATTATAGTTTTTTGAAGTTATCATCCTACTACAATGCATTAAGGTGCTTCGCGCCTAAGAAACTTCAACACCGGCAGACATTCCAGCTTCTGGCAGGAACAATTCCCCTCTTTCCTAAAGAGGGCCAATTTGTCCTCACTCCTCCCTGCGAAGTTAGCATGTAGGGCGCGATCCCCTGAGCACGCCGAGCATTGCGTGATGTTCGGGGATAACACAAAAAAACAGAACCGTTCCTTTTATTCCTTTTATTCGGCGAAGGCCGGTATCCATGAATGAATAATAGACCCATGTCACTTTTTCGCAAAACATATAAAAGGAATAAGTTAATCTGTTAACAGCTTCCCTGTGTCACTTGCAGGGTCAGGATTCAAGCGTAACGGCTTTGAGCGTGACACCCCCGTCAACCACAATCGTGATGCCGACAACGTAGTCTCCGGCCCGGGATGCCAGATAAACAGCCGCACCGGCCATGTCCTCGTCCCGCCCGATGCGTTTTGCAGGAACGCTGGCAGCGACCATGTCGGAGTGGTCGCGGGCAAGCTTGTTCATCTCCGATGCAAAAGCCCCCGGCGCGATTCCACTGACAACGATATTGTCCTTGATCAGTCGCAGAGCCATCCGCCGGGTTAAATGGATCAGACCTGCTTTGCTTGCGGCATAGGAATAAGTCTCCATGGGATTGACAATGACACCATCAATCGAGGACACATTGATGATTTTTGCCGGCCGGTCTTCGGCTGCTTTGCGTAATTGCCCGATCAGCGCCTGGCTTAAAAAGAAAGGCGCCTTTACATTCAAGTCGACAACTTTATCCCAGCCTTTTTCAGAAAAGTCATCGAAAGGCTCTCCCCAGGCAGCTCCCGCATTGTTCACAAGAATATCAAGCTTTTCTTCGCGCTCGGCAAACTGGCAGGCTAAGGCCTTTGCACCCGCAACCGTTGAGACATCACCCGGCAGGGAAATGCAATTGCCCAGATCACAGAGTTCTTTGGCCGTTATATCGCAGGCATCCGCCTTGCGCGATGAGATGTAGACGCGCGCGCCTTGTTCGAGGAAGCCCGCCGCGATCATGCGGCCGATCCCGCGCGAACCGCCCGTTACGAGCGCCGTGCGTCCCTTTAGAGAAAATAGTTCCTTCATCATCTGAAATCCCTCCATGTTGTTAATTCATTGTTACTCTGCAATGGTTATTCAATAAGGCAACGCCTGTCAATAAAATAATGCCCCTGCATTCTTCATCAAGCAACGGTATTGCTGATGTTGCCGGGATCAGTGAGAGTGGACCAAAGGGGACGCCCTTTTTTGATTGATCGTGAAGCCTTCCACGAGGTGCTTGCGTAAAACGTTTGTGGCCCAGATGCGGAATTGGGTGCCTCGTTTGGAGTTCACACGGTAGCCTATGGAAATGATGGCGTCCAGATTGTAGAAACGGACTTTTCTATGAACGCTGCGTTTCCCCTCCGCTTGAACTACCGAGGATTCCTCGGTAGTCGCAGACTCTTCCAACTCGTGTTCTTTATAAATGTTTTTCTCTTATTGGAAACAATGCAAGAATAAAAAATAGTTTATGGTGGATGGTGGCTGGTTAGGATAAAAGATTGCCACGTCCGACGCGTCTGGCCTTCTAAGGAACTTCAACAC
>CAYULE010000047.1:11871-16374 GCA_964445385.1 uncultured Smithella sp. | reverse complement strand
TTGGCGATGGAGATTTCCGCAAGCGGGGCGGGCGCCTGGCCTTTATTCATCATTTCTTTGAGCTTTTGTGCCTTGATCTGACGAGTAAGCTCGGCTTTTTTCAGACCTTCTTTATCCTGCGCGGGATCAACATAAGCTTCAATGTCCAGCTTGATATTGGGCCGGTCGTAAAGCACTTTGGACAGGGCATCGATTTTTTTAAGTCCGGCCTCCGGCAACTCGGCGCTGCCGTAATCAAATTCTACAAAACTCATTTCTTCTCCTCCTCCGGTGACGGAGGACAAAAGAGCGAAGGGGGCCGTGACGGCCTTGGTAATCAGGTTCACCAGAATCTGCCAGACAATCGGCCAGATTTTAAATTTCGGGTCGTCCAGACTGCCGGACAGCGGAATGTCCAGGTTGATCTGTCCGTTGCGGTCGGTTAAAAGGGAAACCGCCAGCGTCACCGGCGCTTTGATGGCATCGGGGCTGTCGACTTTATCGCCGAAGGTCAGCTGGTCAAAGAAAATTTTGTTTTCCGCGGTAAGTTTTCCTTTATCGACCAGATAGGAGACGTCGAAATTGAGCTTGCCTTTAATAATGGGATAGCCGAGAAACTTGCTTGTATAAGGAGTGATCGGACTCATTTCAAGGTTTTTAAAACTGATTTTAATATCAACGAAAAGGTCTTTTTTCAGCGGATTGATGGAGCCCGCAATAGAGAGAGGAGATCCATAGCCGATGTTTCCCTTTAAATCCACTCTGGCCCGGGATAGTTCCTGCGATGACAGACCCGTGACGCTACCCTTGAGCTTGAGCATCTTTACCGCATAGTTCGGCTTAATGTTACGGTCGGCAAAATCAACCGTGCCGTTCTGAAAAAGGATTTTGCCGATTTTGATATTCGGCGGCTTATCAGCCGGTTTCGCACTCTTGACTGGAGGGGGAGGTTGCTTTTCCTGCGCCGGGGTTTGCGGACCGGCCGTTGCATTTTTCGGCGGGCCGGCGATATCCTGAATGTTGGTGCTGCCGCCTTTATTGATGACGATCTTGGCAAAGAAATCTTTTAACGAGATTTCCTTGATGTTCACGAACAGGGGATTGTAACCTGCCGCGAGAGCTTGGAAATTAAGTTGATTCCATTTTAAAAAATCCAGCGAGTGAGCCTTGTCGATCGTTGCCAGCTGGTTGACCGAGAGATTGCCCTGATACTTGATACTGGGCTTGCTTTTTGCGTCCATGGTCAGGGAGAATTTTCCGGTTGTCGAAATGGAACCGCGTGTGACATCCAACTGAACGGACTCGGTAAAATAAGGCTGGAATGGACGAATGTCCAGGTTTTTTACCTCAAGCCCCAGATCGGCGGCAAGCGGCGCGATGCCGACCGGACCTTTCACGGTAATGTCGCTCTTTTTACCAATGACCAAGGCCAGGTCCACATCGGCCAGGTCTCCCTTTTTGAGAGAAAGTTTGGACACGCTCAATCGTAATGGATTGATCTGAATATTCACCGGCTGAGCCGGTTGCAGATCGGTGAAGGATATATCGGCTTTATCGATCAGAAAACGGTCAATGAGCAGGGTGAGTTCTTTTTTCTTTCCGGCGCGATCATCGACTTTATCTTGTGAGGCCGGCGGTCTGGTCTTTTTTTCTTTTTTATCCGTTGGGACAAGGTTGAGCAGGTTGATTTCGCCCTTCTTGTCCCGTCGGATGACCAGTTGAGGGGCATCGAGCGCAATTTGCGCCAGATGAACTTTGGGAACCAACGGTTCGACAGAGGCGAGATTCACAGTTAGAGCGGGAAGCCGCAGAATCTTGTTTCCTTTTAAATCATCCAGCGCAACTTTTCTTAAGGAAGCTTGACCGGTCAACTTCAATTCCGGCGATTTGCCCTCTTCGTGAATAATAAAATTCACTTTAATCTTCGTGTCCAGCCGCGCCTCCGTGAGTTTAAAGTTCATTTTCACCGGCACGTATTGCAGATAAAAGGGGATATCAATATCCTTCATATCAATATCAAGGCTTGATTCCCTCGATTTCAGAAAGGGCTGGGTTTTTCCGCCGACGGCAAAGGTATGGCCATTCACTATGGCTGAAAAGCTGGGTTCGACATAATTTTTCATGTAGTGATCGATATTGGAAACAAAAGGAACCGAGATATTAAGCTTTCGTATGGTATGATCCGTTTTATTGGGCGTGTCGCGAAAAACAATATTTCCGTCCACAATCTGAATGTTATTGAGTGAAAAAAGAAACGGTTGGGAAGGCTCTTCTTTTTTGGGTTCTTCCTTTGGAATCAGGTCGGAGAAATTATAGGACCCGTCTTTTTTTCGCGTGACGGCAGCGTAAGGTTTATCAAGACGTATTTCCTCCAGGATCAAAGCCCGCCTGAAAATCGACGTCATGACATCGGCATTGACGTAGAGTTCATCAAAGGCGACAAACGACGCTTTCTGACCGGGATCGGTCATCTTAAAACCTCTGATCGTTACTGAAAGAGCAAAGGGGTTGATTTTAATCTGAGCAATAGAGGTTTCCCGGTGCAAGGCCTCTGAAAGCTTCTTGCTTAGAAAGGGTTTGAGAACGGCCGGAAGGATAAGAAAGCCGGTGATGCTGATAATCACTGCCAGAACGATGATGCCGATAAGGATTTTTTTAAAAATTTTCATGGGTCATCTCCTTAAAAAAATACTTTTCAGTGACGGTCCATTTCTAAGAGCATGAGTTTTATTTCGGACATTTTCCGCTCTTTAGCCGGGTGAATGGGAAGATCATCTCCTTTTTTTAAGTCGTCGTCAGTGATAAATTTTCTGATCAGGCCGCTCATCTGATCGATGTGCGCGATAAACTCATCAGCGGGAATATAACAGCCGAATATGGCATAAACACTAATATTGTCCTGGCGAAGTTTTTCCACTTTCATCCGCGCACTCTTAAACAGACTGAGGATCGTTTTGCAGATCAATGGGGTCAGGCGCGCCGAGAAATCCCAGATGACAAAGCCCAACAGATATTGCATGTAAGGAATATAGTTTCGTCCCATGATGGCGTTTTCATTCTTGGAAAATGTATGCATCGCGGTGCGCTGAATATTGGCTAAGTCTTCCTTGCCGATTTCCGCATTCATCGGCGTATCATTTCTTATCCAGCCAATATTTTTTAACAGACGCCTGCTGCTTTGCCGGAAAACATTTTTATGGTCCAGTAAGGGGAGGGGATGATTTCCGCTGAGCAGTTTTTCATCGACGGAAAAAAGGTCGATGAAAGCGAGCGTATATTGGAGCCAAAAAAGACAGATGTCGGATTGGCCTGCCGGAGAAGCCGCCAGCCCCCGGAGAAAACATTCTTTGGCTTTTCTCAAATGTTCAAGGATAGACTCTTTTTTAACAGGTTTCGCGACAGACGGGCTGTCATATCGGAGGTACCTGAATATTTTCATCGCCCTGCTGAAGTGCAGGGTACCCATCGCGCTCCATACTTCGCAGTTGGCGTCCAGCGATTCCGTAATATAAGAGCCTTCCGCAAGCCCGCGTTCGAAAGCCAGGCCGGAGGTTGTGAAATCCGGTTCGTTGACGGCAAAATGACTGTAAATAAGCATGCGCATGAAGTGGGCGGCAAGATTGTTGGGATTGCATAGTAATAAATGTTTGAGCACCGCGTCCGCCTCATGGTGCATCTGCCGGGCGCGCAACACTTTGGTGATCTCGACCAGCAATAAGGAGCTTTGCGGGAAGCGATGCATGGCTGCAATGGCGCCAAAAGAACTGTGGTTGTTTTGTTCGGGAAAGTGTAATGCCCGCTGAAATTCTTTATAGCCGGCAGCGGCGATGGATGCCGGCAGCATTTTTTCTTTCAGCAGGCAGGGAATATAGTCGTAATAATGGTTGGGCCAGAAATAGATGACCGACCAGATATTACCCTTATAAACGTTCATGGAGTAATGCTGTGAATCACAGCGCCGAAAACCTTCAATATTAGCGATACTGGCGCATAAATGGGCAAAGTCTGTTAAATAAATTCCCGAATCATCGGGTACGTTATTTTCCGGGAGCGGAAAATCAAACTTATGGGCATCGGGGATCGGTCCCGCGTCAATCATCATCATCAGTTGTTTTTTCGAGCTGCTGTGCGGGCACAGCAACCAGCGGACGGACATCTGGTGGGCGATGGCCAGCATCACGCGGATTGCCGGCGCAAAGAGCCTGGGTTCGTCTGGTGGTCCGGGCTCTTTCAGGGACCGGAAAGCAAAGGACGTCGCACCGATGGTTTCCACCATTTTATTCTGAACATGACCCGTGATACGCAGATACTCGATGCAGGAAGCCAGTTCATTTTTCAGCCAGGCAACGTCCGTCGGAACAATGATTTCTCCTCGTCCCTGCAAATGGAAGCTGATCGTCACGCCGGATTTCTCCTGGCGGCGCTCCACTTGAGCATGGTAGCTTGGCGGTAGTTGCATGAGCAGTTCGTAATCCCAGTTTAAATCCGGTCGCTTCCAGGCCAGGCGGAAAGCCAGCAGCCGCA
>CAYULE010000047.1:0-11771 GCA_964445385.1 uncultured Smithella sp. | reverse complement strand
TAATCCCAGTTTAAATCCGGTCGCTTCCAGGCCAGGCGGAAAGCCAGCAGCCGCATCAATGCGCGCTTTTTAGGGGTATTCGCCATGAACTTTTTCTTAAGACGGGTAATCATCGGGGCTTGGATGCTGGGCAGGCATAATGTCTGGGCGATGGCGTCCAGTTGCACGATCAGGGCATTGACAGAAAGATGGTCCGCAAGGGTATCCAGGACGTCGGAAAATGTCAAAGTGTTCGGCAGATGATGATCAACAGCCGGTTTTCTGTTTTTTTTCAGAAAATCGATGAAAGCCTTTTCGCTGTCCGTTTCGATGATAGACTGGTTAAAAGCATATCGAATAATACCGGGGATGGCCCGGTGGGAGATCTCCCAGTCGTTTTCCTTAAAGTTTAAAAAACTGTCAACGGTAGGAAAAGCGCTCCATAAAGCTTTTTTCAGGGCATTTTCCCCCGGTTCCGTTTTCTTGACTATTTCATTCTTTTTCACTTAAAACAGCTCCATTTCAACGAAGTGCGTCTTTTATTTCATGTCGGGAAAAATAATTAAAAATGGTGCCACGTCATTAAAACACAGTATTAACAAGTCTTCGCGGTTGTATTTGTCTTGTCATCAAAAGATCATGGTGAAATGAAACCTTGATTTCACCATGAAATGCTATTTCATTTCATAACGATTCCGCATATTGACAGGCTTTTGTTTGTCGAATACAAAAAAACACAATTATAAAAAAAATTATTAAGTGAAAGGCGTCAAAACGTGTTTGTCAAAAAAATGATCATCAATAGTTCACAGGACGCCTTTGCTAAAAATGAGAATCCTGTTGAATGAATAATTCATTTTTTACTGATAATCAATCAAAAAAAGTGTTTAGATTTCATCAGGCTATGTGCAGGTCAAGCCGCAAAACCTGTTCCTGTTGTATCATTAACCCGGTTTGATCCGCTGCCGATGATGCGGCTGTTGGATCGCGACTAAATTTGTGAGGTAATAATCAGTATGATTGAGGAACTTGGAGAGAAGATGAAGAGTGTGCTGGAAAGGTCCTTGGCCGGCGGCGGAATATGCGGAGAGCGTGTCACCGATCACGCCCGTGATCAAAAGACTTTTAAATTTTATCCGGCTGAAGATGACGGCACGCAGGAACGAGGATGGAAAAACAATCAAAATATTAAACACGTTGTTGATCACTCCATGGAAGCATACTGGCAGATGGATAAAGAATTCAGGATCACCTATACCAACGCCGCCTGCGAAAAAATATCCCGTGGATTTAATAAAAAGGAGTTCGCCGGCAGGTCTCTTCTGGAATTTCTTACTCCCGAAGGGATTGAGAGTCTGTGGCGGGTGAATGGACTGCGTCTGAAGAATGAAGCCCAGGGAATCAAAACAGATATAATTTTTCATGAACTGCAGATGAAACGAAAAGACGGTACGTATTTTTGGGCTGGTATCAGCGCAAGCCCGCTTCGAGATCAAAACGGAGAGGTGATCGGTTATCAGGGCATCATGCGCGATATCAGTGTTTATAAGCAGTATGAGGCAGAGCAAAAGAGAAACGAAAACTTGTTAAAAAAAGTGGAAAATATGGCCGCCATGAGAAATATGACGGGGGGGGTCGCTCATGAACTGAATAATGTTATGGCCGGTATTCTCGGTTACTCGGAGTTTCTATTGTTGCAGGAAGAACTCGACAACAAAACTTTGCAGAAACATGTCGGGAATATCATTCATTCCGGAGAGCGGGCCGCTGCGATTATTCAGGATCTTTTAGTCCTGTCCAAGAAAGACGGCGCCATTCACACACCGGTTAATCTGAATGAACTGATCCTGATGTGTCTGAAAAAAAATGAATTTCAAAAATTAGCAGGGCGGTATCCGGGTATGGCGCTCAAGCAGGATCTGGAATCTTCCTTGCACCCTGTAAGCGGGTCATTGCCGCATCTGAAAAAATCCATCATGAACCTGTTGTCCGTGTCCTGTGAGCAAGCCGGGCCGGGTGGCGTCATTTCGATTGCCACCAGAACGGTTTATCTTGGCCGTCCCATCAATGGCTACGATAGCTTGCGCGAAGGTGAATATGTGGTTTTATCCATCACCGATAATGGCAATGGCTTTGCCGCGGAAGATGCCAGTCATGTTTTTGAACCTTTTTATATCAGGAAAGCCTTGAAAAAAGGTATCACGGGACTGGAGTTGTCTGTTGTTCGTGATGTGATTAAGGATCACGATGGATTTGTTGATGTCATGAGTAAAATCGGTTGTGGGACGACCTTTACCATCTATCTGCCTGTTTTACACGGGGACATGAAGAGGAATCATTATGGGATGTCGCAGGCGAATCGTTCAGACAGACCGGCTTCAATCAATTAATACCATCCGGTCTGTCTGAACGTGCTTTGTACTTCTGCGACGGAGATTTCACGCTTTCGAGAAAAAGACGCGTGCGTCCACAATGGATGCGCCTTGTCCCTGCGGGTGAACAATGACCGGATTGAGATCAATTTCCGTAATATCCGGGCAGGCGGCAAGCAGCGCCGACACCCGGCAGATCACATCAATCAGCGCCTGACAGTCCGCGGGACCTTTGCCCCTGGCGCCTGTCAGCAGGGGATACCCTTTCAGCTCCTGAAGCATGGCCGCCGCTTCATTTTGTGTCACCGGCGCCAGGCGGATGGACGTGTCTTTAAAAATCTCGATAAAGATTCCTCCCAGACCGGCCATGATGATAGGTCCAAATGCCGGATCGCGCCGTCCCCCGACAAAGCACTCAATGCCGGCAGGCGCCATTTCCTGCAGCAGATAGCCGTCGATTACCGGTGGTTGTCCCAGCTTTTGCATTTTGTCTTTCATCCCGGTCAGGGTTTCGGACAGTTGTTTTTTGTTGCGGATATTGATCGCAACGCCGCCGACATCGGATTTGTGCGAGGCATCTCGTGAGATGAGTTTGACGGCCAGCGGATAATGCAGGGGAATTTTCCCCGGCAGGATTTCATCTTTTAACAACATATCTTTAACCGGCTGCAATCCGGCCGCGGCAGTTATCGTGAGCGCTTCATCCGTCAAAGCGATCCGTTGCTGATGTAAACAGCGCGAGCGGATCATTTCCACGGTTTTCAGATCCAGCGAATAATCTTCCAGTTTGCCGCGGTTGTCACGGGCGAATTTTTGTTCATAATACGTCCGGGACACCCAGAGCGCTGTGGCCGCTTCCAACGGGGAAGTGAAAATCGGAAAGGGCTGGCCCTGTTGTACTTTCAGGATTTCTTCACGGTCGGAAATCATGGTCAGGCAAACCGGTTTTGAATATTGGGCCACCAGCGTCTCAACGCCCGCCAGAAATGTCCGTGACATTTCGCCTTCAAAATCCGAAGAATATAAATGGTTGAATAAGACGCCGTCGTATGTGTCGAGCTTTAACGCTTCTTCCAGAATGTCCGTGAAAATGGTGTAGTCGAAGATTTCACCCAGGTCCAGCGGGTTCTGGTGTGCGATCACGCGCGTCTTATATATCGTTTTAAGTTTTTCAATGAAAGACGGCGGGAAGGGGACCATTTCAAAACCGTATTTCGCGCAGGCGTCGGCGGTCAGCACCGCGTGGCCGCCGGATCGGGAAAGCACCGCTACACGGCTGCCTTTCATTAAGGGCATGCGAACGACTTTAATGGCGTTAATGAGTTCCAATTCGTCATCCACGCGGATCAACGCGGCCTGCTTGATCGCGCCATCGACGACCGTATCGTCACTGGAAAGCGCCGTCGTGTGAGACTGCGCGATTTTTGCGCTGACGGGTGAACGGTTTGACTTTTGAATAACGATCGGTTTGTCGCAGGCGCGGGCCAGCTCGAAAAAAGCCCGTCCCCGTTTGAAACCTTCCAGATACATCGCGATGATATCGATCTTGGGATCTTGGATGAAATAGTCCAGAAAATCGGCTTCATCAAGCTGGAGTTTGTTGCCGGTGGCCGCGAACTTGCCGGGTTTGATGCCGTAGCCCGCCACCGTGCGCATGTAGGAACCGCCCACGCCGCCGCTTTGCGCAATGAGGCCCAGCCTTCCACCGGTGGGGATATCCTTGAAGAAGGCAAACGGCATCATCATCTTTAAATCAAAATTAATCGTGCCCACGCAGTTGGGGCCGATAACCTTCATGTTGTATTTCCCGGCGACCGCCAGAACATCATCTTCCAGGGTATGATCGCCGTGGGAGTATTCGCTGAAGCCGCCGGATTCGATCACGACATGCGTGATGCCTTTTTCACCGCATTCTCTCATCAGGCCGGGCACGGTTTTGGCGGGTGTGAGAAAGATGGCCACATCCGGCGTTTCGGGAAGATCAGCCACGCTGGTATAGATATGCACGCCGCCGACATCTCCTTCCTGGGAACCGACGCCGTAAAGATTTCCCTCATAGCCGACTTGTTTGTTATTGAGTAAAACGATTTGTCCCAGATTCATTTTCGTGGCGGAAGCGCCGAAGACAACGATACTGCGGGGGGAAAAGAATTTTTCCATAATCAGGTTGCTCCTTTCGCCCGGCAACGCTGATTCTTTATTGCGTGTTATATGTTATAAGCCTGCAAGGGTTCTAATCTTGCCACCTTTCTCCTTGCCGCAGAGTATCATCCTGAATGCACAACGCCAGAAGGAATCGCAGGAAAATGAACATTAATTCCGGTTACCGGACAGGCGGTTTTATAGGATAACCGGGCAGGAGTGTCAAGATGTAATCGAAGGGTGGAATAATCATAAAAATTTCAATGTCTTTAATTCAATTGCAACAAAATGGATTCGACGATATATTAACGGATCTCCCCGCAGGAGGGGGATGCCGGTAAACCCGGTCGCATGCGGCGCTTAGCTTTGCCGGCTGTGCTGTCGCGTAATTATTTGAATGTAACTTTGCATGCAGATCTTTTGAGGAAATGAAAATGTCTTCTTCCCCCGTCATCGTAGGCGTAGCCCAGTTCACCCAGCACAAAAAAACCGAACGACCCCTGGATCCGCTGGGGCTGATGGTCAAAACAAGCATGGACGCAATGAACGATACAGGCGCATCGAAGCTGAGAGAATTGATCGATCATGTGTATGTGATGAATCTCTTCCAGTGGTCGTACCGGGACGCCCCCGGAATGCTCGCGGCAAAGCTCGGCCTTAAACCAGGGAAGGCCTCTTATCTTCCTATCGGCGGCAATACCCCTCAGTCGATCGTCAACCGGGCAGCCCGGGATCTGGCCGCAGGCCGTTGTCAGGCCGTACTCATGACGGGTGCGGAAGCCATCTATTCTTTGCGTCGGGCTATGAAAGGCGATGTTGTGCTCGACTGGCCGGAAAGCGTGCCTGCTTGCCGAATCGATGGAGAGATGATGAATGGCACTGATAAAATCGAGGATTCATATAACCTCTTTTTCCCGTCCTTCATGTATCCATTGTTTGAGACATCCCTGCGGGCGGCATCCGGCAGGTCTCCGGAAGAACACTTGCTGTACATGGGGAAGTCCTTTGAACATCTTTCCCGTATTGCCTCCCAAAACCCGTTTGCCTGGTCGAAAACGCTGCTGTCCGCTGAGAGGATAGCCACACCGGCGTCGGACAACCGGTATGTCGGATATCCCTATACCAAATACATGAATGCCAATGTTGATGTGGACCAGTCTGCCGCGGTGATCATGACCACGGAAGATACTGCCCGCTCGCTCGGCATCCATGAGGATAAATGGGTTTATCCCACAGGTGGCGCGGATTTCAACGACATCTGGCATGTCACCCGCAGGCCGTGTCTTCACGAGTCGCCGGCCATACGCAACGCGTGTGGCCTTGCGCTTGCGCAGGCTGATTTGACGCTCAATGATATTGATGTGTTTGATCTCTACAGCTGCTTTCCTTCCGCTTTTGAGATTGCCCGGAGAGAAATAGGCATTCCGGAGAATGACCCGAGAGACTTAAGCGTTACCGGGGGGCTTGCCTTTTTTGGGGGTCCGGGGAATAACTATTCCATGCACGCCATTGCCGCAGTCGTTGATCTGATCAGGAAGGACCGCTCGCGCAAGGCCATGGTGACTGCAAACGGCTGGTATCTGACAAAACACGCCATCGGCATCTACGCCGGATCACCGGCCGCCCATCCATGGGAGGACCGGGATGATTCCCCTGTGCAGCGCTCAATCAACGCAAAGGCTTTGCCGGCCGCCGTTGAAATGGCTTCAGGTCCTCTGGCGGTTGAGGCCTACGTCATCCGGCACGACCATACCGGCAGGCCGGTGGAGGGAATCGTGGTCGGGAGACTTGGCGACGGTAGCAGGACGCTGGCCGTTATTGAGGCAAGTCCGGAAGAACTTCTGCTCATGGAGAAGATCGAACTGGTTGGTAAACAGGGTGATGTCCGGTATGATGAGAGTACGGGCAGGAATTTAGCCCGGTTCCATGTTGCCGGGTGACACCCGATGCGTCTTTCATCCGTTTGATCCCGCTTAAGCGAGACGAGCGTTACTTCTCCGCAGCTTGCTGCGAGGGGGTTGATTAAACGCCGCGAAATCTTTCCGAAAGCAAATACCGGGTCCTTGAAATAGCGTACCCAGACAGTGAACCTGGCTGAAGGTGATGAGCCATGTGATTTTCGTTCTTTCAAAAGAAAGGTTTGACTTCTACGGCAAAGCCAATATAATTATTTTCAATAAGTATTATTCAGATAGATTCATCATCACAGCGTCACCGGGTTTTTAAACCAGTAGATTCATGTTAGCTCTCGACTTCAGATAAGAGGCCCAGTCATGACGGACAGACCAGTGAGCGACGACCATCCCACCCGGAAAACCAAGCCATTGCGTCGCAAGCTTAAAGAGCTCCCGCAACCGGAAATCAAAAGACAACCGGTAAAAGATGATCTGAAAGAAAGCGAACAACGCCTGAAAAGCGTTATCGGCGGATCGCCCATTCCCGCGTTTGTTATCGGGAAAGATCATCACATCCTTTACTGGAACAAAGCGCTCGAGATGCTGACCCAAATAAAAGCCGAAGACGTCATTGGCACGTCCCAGCAGTGGCGGGCGTTTTACAGCAGGAAGCGCCCCTGCATGGCGGATCTTCTGGTGAGCCGTGAGCAGGAAAAGATTTCCAAATGGTACACGGGTAAATACACCAAATCCAAACTGCTGGATGAAGCCTATGAAGCGATCGATTTCTTCCCCGAACTGGGACATCGGGGCAAGTGGCTGCGATTTACAGCGGCGATTATCCGCGATACCGCGGGAGATCTGATTGGCGCGATCGAAACGCTGGAAGATATTACGAGGCGTAAGAAAGCGAAAGTGGCGTTGCTGAAGGCGCACGAGGAACTGGAAGAACGCGTCCGGACTAAAACAGCGGAACTGGCCCAGGTCAACGAGGCGCTGCTTAACGAATTGATGGAGCGTCACCGGACGCAGAAGGCGCTCAAACAAACCACCGATCATCTGTCCCTGCTTCTGGAATCCCTGCCGATTATTTCTTATACACGAAAGGCCGAGGGTGATTTCGGCATCACATTTGTGAGCAACACGATTGAAGAAATTACCGGTTATCCACCGCAATGTTTTATTGAAGATGAAAATTTCTGGCAGGATCATATACATCCGGATGACCGCGCGCGCATTGTGGACGATCTGCAAACCCAGCGCGCGAAGGGCACGCACCGTTACAGTTACCGTTTCCGGGTGATGGATGATTCCTATCGCTGGTTTTCGGATTACTGGCGGGTGGTTCAGCTTCCCGCCGGCGCTACCAGTTATATTGTCGGTGTCTGGCAGGATGTGACGGAAGACAAGAGAATCCGCCAGGAAGGCGAATTGCGTCTTCAACAGATGATTCAAACGCACAAGCTGACCGCCCTGGGAGAGGTTGTTGCCGGCGTCGCGCATGAAATTAATAACCCCGTCAGTTTTATCGCCTATAATGTTCCGATTCTTGAGGAAATCTGGAAAACGGTAGAGGCCATTTTGTCGCGCAGCAGCACTCACCATCCCGATTGGGAAAAAAGAGGGCTGTCTTATGAGGAAGTCTGCCGCAATATGCAGGAGATCATTCAGGCGTTTAAAATCGGGGCTAACCGGATCAGCCGGGTCATTACCAGCCTGAAGGAATTTTCACGTTCCGATGAAACCGCGCAGAAGAAACTGGTGGCCGTGCCGGAAGTGATCGCGGGCGCTCTGGTGATTGTGGGCGCGCAGGTCAGAAGAACCGTCTCCAGTATCGATCAGGAAATTTCCGATCATATTCCTCCCGTTTCCGGACACTTTCAGAAAATAGAGCAGGTGATCGCCAATCTGCTGATTAACGCCCATCAGGCGATTACCGCGGGACAGAAAGGCCTGATTCGCATCCGCTGCCGTTATATCGAACGATTAAAAGCGGTGGTCGTCGATATTGAAGACAATGGCAAGGGAATTGAACGCAAAATTATGGATCAAATCTTTGATCCCTTTTTTACGACCAGGCGGGAACTTGACGGCACCGGGCTGGGTCTTTCCATTTCCTACGGTCTGATCAGGGAGCACCATGGTCTCATCAGTGTTTTATCGCGTCCGGGCAAGGGCAGCCGTTTTTCCATCTATCTTCCGGTGGACGGCCAGACGGACATCAGTTTGTATCCGGCCATTTTATGCGTCGATCACAACGTTAAATATCTGAAGGAGCTCAAGGCCAATTTTGTGGATGCCGTGATCTGGCGTTCGGAGGCCTTCGATAAACCCGAAGACATTCTCGATTTCCTGGCCCAGAATCCGGAAGTGGATATCATCGTATCGGAGATACGTCTGAAGGGATTTAACGGCTGGAGTCTGCTGGAAAAAATCCGTTCGAAATATCCGTTGCTTCCGGTGATCCTGTACTCGGCTGATCGAAGGGCGCTGAAGCCGCCGTCACAGATCCGGATGCTGCCCGATTACACGCTGCATAAACCGTTCAGCATCAGTCAGCTTCAGAAGATTATCCATGAATTGGGGAGACAACATTTATGAAAATATTGATCGTCGATGACGAAGACGTTTCTCTTTCTTCGGTGAAGCGCATTCTCAAGTGGCATGGTATCAAGAACGTCGAGATCTGCGATAACGGCCGGGAAGCGATTAAGAGAATTCGACAGGAAAACTTTGACCTTGTTCTTCTGGATCTGCTGATGCCCGATGTTGACGGCATGCAGGTGCTGGAATCCACCAAACCTTTTTGCCCCGGGACGGAATTTCTTATTCTGACTGCCGTTGATGACATTCAAACCACCGTACGGGCCATGCGCCAGGGCGCTTACGATTACCTGGTCAAACCCGTGGATAATGAACTGCTGCTTTTATCCATTGAAAGAGCCTATGAAAGAAAAGGGCTGCTGGCGGGACTGACCATCAACGCCGGCTGTGACGCATCGGACATCCCGACGGCGTTTGTGGATACGATTACCGGGGATAAACAGATGAAGGCTCTGATCTCCTATGCTCAGGTGATGGCGCGCAGCGGCAATCCGATTCTGATCACGGGCGAATCGGGCACGGGTAAAGAATTGATGGCGCGGGGAATTCACCGGGCGGGACCTTCGCCTTCCGGTCCTTTTGTGGCGGTTAATGTATCGGCCATACCGGCAACCATGTTTGAAAGTCAGTTTTTCGGGCATGCCAAAGGCGCGTTTACCGGCGCGGACAATTCGCATTCCGGCTTCTTTGAACAAGCGGACAGCGGCACCCTGTTTCTTGATGAAATCGGCGAGCTGCCGATTGGTCTGCAATCCAAGCTCCTGCGCGTTCTGGAAGATAAAACCTTCACGCCGCTGGGTGCGAAAAGTCCCGTGTGCGTGGACTTCCGGCTTGTTTCCGCAACCAATACCAATCTGGAGGCGGCCTGCCAGGAAGGCAAATTCCGCATCGATCTGATGTACCGGCTGAAGTCCGCTCATGTCTGCCTGCCCCCGCTTGGCGAAAGAAGAGGGGATATCGCGCTTCTGGCCGCCCACTTTTTGCAAAAGGCCTGTCTGCGCCATAAAAAAAATATGGAAGGATTCAGCCCCGAAGCCATCCAACTGCTGACAAGAAAAGATTACCCCGGAAATATACGCGAACTCGCGCAGATCGTCGAAAATGCCGTTTTGCTGGCTGAGGCGCCATTTATTCTGCCCGCGCATCTTGGCGGCAACTCGGCGGCGGACGTTCAACCTTCATCATCAAGCCGCAGCCTTTGCACGCTGAAAGAGAACGATGCGGCCCATGTGCTGTTTGTTTTAAATTCCACCGGCGGCAACCGCCGCGAGACTGCCAGGATTCTCGGCGTTACCCTGCGCCAGTTGCAGCGCAAGCTGGCCGAGATGAAATAAATCAGGAGATTCAAAAAGGAGAAAAAAGATGATTGAAAAAAACATTCAGGGAATTCAGTTTATCGCCGGGCAATGGCCTCTTCAGGAGAACCGCGCGACGATTGTTTTCATTCATGGGGCGGGCAATTCGTCTATGTTCTGGAAGGCACAGGTAGAAGGCCTCGCGGGTGCAGTGAACACAGTGGCCATCGATCTTCCCGGGCATGGTCAAAGCGCCGGCAACGGCAGAGCCAGCATAGCCGATTATGCAACGATTGTTGCCGAATTCATGGAGGCCAACAAGATTCCGGCCCCTGTTCCCTGTGGGCTCAGTATGGGGGGCGCCATTACCCTGCAGTTGCTGATGGACAGCCGGGACCGTTACAAGGGCGGCATCGTCATCAATTCCGGCGCCAGGCTCAAAGTAGCACCCATGATTTTTGATCTGATTAAAAACAATTATCAGGGCTTTACGGATTCGCTGGCGATGTTTGCTGCTTCGGCCAGGACCGATCCGGCAAGGCTTCAGGGTATTATCGAAGATACCCGGAAATGCAATCCTGAGATAGCTTATAACGATTTTCTGGCTTGCAATGAATTTGATGTGATGGCGCGTCTCGGGGAAATCTCCGCTCCCGTTCTTGTCCTGACCGCGGAAGACGACCAGCTTTCTCCGCCAAAGTTCGGACAATTCCTGGCTGAAAAAATTGCCGGGGCGCGTCATGTCAGTATTTCGGCAGCGGGGCATATGTCGCCTGTTGAAAAACCAGAAGATGTCAACCAGGCGATCAGCGATTTTATTCATACGGCTATTTTGCAGTAACGGGCCTGGATGGATAGCTTGTTAAAAGGAGAGATGATGGGGATACATACGTATAAAGCGGCTTCGGTTTTAAAAGAAACGGGAATGATGGTGGAAAGCGAGGTGAGAGGATTCAAGTTTGTTGCCGATGAACCGAAGGTTCTCGGCGGGACCAATATGGGAATGAACCCCGTAGAGACCCTCTTGTGCGCTCTCGGGGCCTGCCAGTGCATGACGGCCCGGTTTTTTGCCATGCTTCTCAAAATCGATCTTACACAATGCCGCGTGGAGGTTGAAGGGGACATCGATGCCATGGGTTTCCTGAAAGGCGATGCGGGTATCCGCCCCGGCTTTCAGGAAATACGCTTGACCGTCCATATCAAGGCCGATGCCGCGGAGGCGAAGATCACTGAACTGATGGCGATGGTGGAAAGCCGCTGCCCCGTCGGTGAGACGGTCCTCCACGGTGTGCCGGTTGTGGTTCGGCATATCGCAGGATGATGTTTGATGACTGCGGGAAGTTGGAGACAAACGATCGAAACCTTATTAAGGAGGGATGCTGTTAACCATCCTATCATTGTCCTAATAAGTGTCATTCCCGCGAAGGCGGGAATCCAGGGCTTTCCGGATGCCGGATACCCCATAGGGCATGCATCAAGTCCGG
>CAYULE010000046.1:0-16688 GCA_964445385.1 uncultured Smithella sp. | reverse complement strand
GATGACTTTCGGATTGGCTTTGCCGCCGGAGGCCTGCATCACCTGACCGATCAAAAATCCCATGGCTTTTCCCTGGCCGCTTTTCACATCCGCCACCGCCGCCGGCTGCGCCGCAAGCACGCTGGTGATCATCGCTTCCAGCGCGCCCGTGTCCGAAACTTGCGCGAGGCCCCTGGCCCTGACAATTTCTTCGGGCGAGTCAGAGGAGTCGAACAAGCACGAAAGCACGTCTCGCGCCGCGTTGGCGTTGATGGTATCCGCAGCCAGCATGGTCAAAAGCGCGGCCAACCGGACCGGCGTCACGGGTGTTTGGGAGAGTTCCTGGCGGCGCTCCCGCACGGCGGGCAAAAGCTGCGTGGTCAGCCAGTGCATGGCGGCTCTGGCCTGCGCGCCCGCGCGGATCAGCGCTTCAAAGTAATGGGCCATGTCCGGATCGGTGCTCAGATAGGTTGCCTCTTCGGTGGAAAGGCCGTATTCTTTCACAAAGCGTTCGGCGCGGGTCGCGGGCATTTCCGGAAGACGTGTGCGCAGGGCCGCTATTTCTTCCTGCGAAAGCTCGATTGCCGGCACGGTCGGATCGGGAACACAGGGGCCTTCAAATTTGGCTCGCATGGGCAGCGTCACTTTTTTGTCCGGGTCCCAAAGGCGTGTGTGCAGGACCACGGCTTCGCCTGCCTGCACGGCCGCGCTCTGGCGGATGATTTCATGACCAATGGCGTCGCCCACATGCTTCACGGAGTTCATGTTCTTGACTTCCACTTTGGTATTCATCTGCGAGGTGCCCTTGGGGCGGATGGAGATGTTTGCGTCCACGCGCATCGTGCCGTTGTCCATACTGCATTCCGAAGACCCCACGGAGCGCACCTGCGCGCGCAGTGCCTTGAGAAATTCTATCGCGTGATGCGGCGAGCGGAAATCAGGCTCGGTGACAATTTCCACCAGCGGCGCGCCCGCGCGGTTGAAGTCCACCAGACTGATCGGCGTTCGTCCCTCGACTTCATGCACCAGTTTGGCCACGTCTTCTTCCATATGGATATGATGAATGCGCAGCCGCTTGGGCGATCCGTCCTCATCGGTAATGTCGATCCAGCCGCCCTTCGACAAGGGCAAATGCGCCTGCGAAAGCTGGTAGCCTTTGGGCAGGTCCGGGTAGTAATACACTTTCTGGTCGAAGGCGCTCACCGGCTGAAGTTCGGCGTTGAACCCCAGACACAAGAGTGCGGCTTTTTCGAGCGCCGCCCGGCTCAGGCGTGGAGCGGCACCGGGAAACCACAGACACACCGGGCAGGTGTTGACGTTGGGATCATCGCCGGGATTGTTGGGGCAGTCGCAAAACAGTTTCGTGGCGCAGTTGAGTTCCACATGAATTTCCAATCCGATAACCGCTTCAAATTCCATGATCAGTTTCCTCCTTTGCGCTGCCGATCCAGATATTCTCCCAGAGCCATAACCCGCGCATCGGCATTTTTGGGGCCCACCAGTTGCACGGCCGACCGGTCGGCGGCCGACGGCGGCACGCACAAAGCCGGACAGCCCGTGATGTTGGCATGCGCCGTATAGGCAAATTGTTCGTAAAGACCCGCCAGTGTTTCGGGGGCATCCGGCGTGACGGCGTTTTGCACCGGGAAAACCAGGACATCAACCTGTGCGAGGAGACGCTCGGTGTCTTTTACCAGGCGGGCGCGGATACGGCAGGCGTTTTCGTAAGCATCGTATCGTTCAAACTGGAAATACGCGCCCTGAATCAGATAGCTTTTCAAAAGCGTCCCAAATGAAGCGCCGCGCGATTGCAGATACATCTCATTCCAGTTTTTAGCGCCCGGCGCGCGTTTTCCGTAGCGCACGGAATCGTAGCGTCCCGCGCACGAGGAGGCTTCGACGGACCCGACAATCCGATGAACCGTCAGGCAAAGCGCATAGTCCGGCCAGGACAGGGTTTTGACGCGGAAACCCGCCTTTTTCAGCTCGTCCATTTCTTTTTGAAAGACGGTGCGATCCTTTGCGGGCTGGGCGTTTGCCGCCTCGTCAATGACGCCCAGCGTTATTTTTTCCGGATCGATACCATCCGTTAAAAAATCGGGCGGCGCCTGATCGGGTTGTGAAAAATCCCTTTCGTCCGGACCCGCGACCGCTTGAAGAACCGCGCGGATATCGCCGGGGCTCTTCCCCAGAATGCCGCAGGCTTCCATGGACGGAATGAGGCCCGTGATGCCCACGCGGGGAACCAGACCATAGCCGGGTTTAAATCCCCACACACCGGCGCGGGCCGCGGCCAAACGGGCCTCTCCCACCAGATCAAGCACCAGCTCGGTGTCGGCTTCGTTTTGGGCAATCGCAAGGCCGGCCGTGCTTCCGTCCAATCCGAAGCCAAACTCGCTCATGTGCGTGGTCCCCGAAATGTTCGCGTCGTTTTGCATCAGGCGCTCGACGACGGCGGCGTCTTCCAACGCTTTAAATCCGGCCAGTGCCTGCGAGCCGGCTTCCGCGGGCCATCCGGCAACCGGAATGTTGGGCTGGGTGGCAATTATCATTTCTCGAAGCAAACCGGACGATGTATAAGGAGTGTCGGGGTTGCGGTAGCAAAATATCGAATCCATAGATTTTCCTTTATTCCAGAATATTGGCGACTTTAAAATAATTGCCCTTGACCGAGGGCGCGCTCTTGAGCAGTTTTCCCGATGCGGCCCATGGGGAACGTCTGGCCTCCAAACCTTCACGCGTCCGGTGAACATGCGGCACGACCGAACGGATCGGGTCTTCGCCGCCCGCTGCGTCTGCGGCCTGTTTCGCCAGCGCCTCCGCCTGTTGGAGAATCTCTTCCATGACGGGCCGCTCCTGGGCCGCAATGCCGATGCGCGACACCCAGGAGACGCGATCCAGCAGATTTTCTTTTTCGGCGGTTCCGGGTAAAATCTCTTTGCTGCCCAGATTGAGCAGGCCCAGTTCGGCCAGCTGCTCCTGCTTCACAACGGAGGGCGCACCGGTGAGCGGACAGGCGGCGGAGCGGTTTTTGGGAAACGCGATGACTTCGCGAATCGAGGACGTCTGCAGAATCATCGACACCGTGCGGTCCATGCCCAGCGCCAGTCCTCCGTGCGGCGGCGCGCCGTAATCAAAGGCCCGCAGGAAGAAGCCGAATTTTTCCCTCATGTCGTCTTCTGTAAGCCCCAGCGCCGCGAAGATTTTGCGCTGAAGGTCGCGGTTGTTGATGCGGATGCTTCCCCCGCCCAGCTCCTCGCCGTTCATGACCAGATCGTAGGCGCGCGAATGCAGTCCCAGAAGCTCTTCCACGTTTTTCGGGTCGAAATCCGTGCGGTCCGGCGCGGTGAAGGGATGATGACTCGACGTGACGCCGCCTTCCTCCGTGGCTTCAAACAGGGGAAATTCCGTAACCCAGACCGGGTAAAAACTGTTTTCGGGAATCAGCCCCAGGCGGCCTGCCAGATGCAGACGAAGCTGCCCCAGCGCGGAGGTGACCGTTGCGTAAGACGGATCGGCCACCATGATCAGGACGTCGCCGTCGGCCACGTCAAAGCGACTTTTCAGTTCATCGAGTTCCGCCGCGGTGAAAAACTGGACGATATTGGATTCCAGCTTTCCACCTTCGGCACGCATCCAGGTCATTCCCTTGGCGCCAAACGACGGCGCAATCTCCTTTGCGTACTCGTTTTGCAGAACGTTTTTGCTAAGGCTCTCAGATTGACCCTTGATGTTGAGGCCCTTGATGCAGCCGCCGCGTTTAAGGATCTGGCGGAATATGGAATAATTTGTGGCCGCGAAAACGTCGGTGACATCGACAAAGCGCAGGCCGAAGCGCAGGTCGGGACGGTCCGAGCCGGTCGTGTCCATGGCTTCGGTATAGGTCATGCGCGCGAAAGGCCTCGAAAGCTCAATGCCGCCGATGGCAAACATTTTCACCGTCAATTCCTCAATCAGATTGTAGAGAAATTCCTCGTCGATAAAAGACGCTTCAATATCGAGCTGCGTGAATTCCGGCTGGCGATTGGGACGCAGGTCTTCATCGCGGAAACAGCGCGCCAGCTGAAAATAGCGCTCCAGGCCGCCGATCATCAAAAGCTGTTTGAACAGCTGCGGCGACTGTGGGAGAGCGTAAAAGTTTCCCGGATGCACGCGGCTGGGCACCAGGTAGTCGCGCGCGCCCTCGGGCGTGCTCATCGTGAGCACGGGTGTTTCCACCTCCACAAAGCCCCGCGCGTCCAGAAATTCACGCACGCACTGGAAAATTTTGTGCCGCAGGAGCAGATTATTTTGCATCGCCTGCCGGCGGATGTCCAGATAGCGATACTCCATCCGCAGCTCTTCGGCAATGCTCTGCCCGCCGGCGTTTTCCGCGCCCGCGACCATGGCCTTATCGGAAATCGCAAACGGCGGCGGATCGGATTCAGCAAGAATCGTCAAATCACTCACCGCCACTTCGAGCTCCCCGGTTTCGATATGGGGGTTCTCAGTGCCTGCGCGTCTTTTTTTGACCTCGCCGGCAACGGTGACGCAGTATTCCGCGCGCAGCGTCGAGGCCGCCTCGCAGATGTTTCGGGGAGTCGTTTCCGGATTAAACACAATCTGCACAATGCCGCTGCGGTCGCGCAGATGAATAAAAATCAAACCGCCGTGATCGCGGTAGGCGTCCACCCAGCCGCAAAGCTGAATGCTTTGGCCGATCTGCTCCACTGTCAGTTCGCCGCAAAAAATCCGTTGGGAAAAGCTCATGAAATCCGTCCTTTCTGAGAGAACAACACGCAACAAAATCGTTCCCGTTACAAAAATGTACGGCGGAGCGTATCAAAACTGTTCCAATGTTTCAAGATTAAAGGCCGATACCCCAAATAATACCCCAAATCATATTGACATGATTGCAAATTCTGTTAAGTTATCAAAAAATTTTGTAGTTGATTGATGATCACTGTGTTTCGCGACCTGCGCCTCTGATGCGGCAGTGGTTACTTGTGGTATTGTTATGCTGAAAAACTATGGCAGAATGGATGCTCGCTCTCAAAATGATAACGCTCACTTGCATTTGATGGAACGCGTCAAGGAGCTGACGTGCCTTTATGATATCGCGCGAATTGCCGCCGACACGAACCTGAGCGTCGAAGAGCTGCTCGCGGGCATTGTTCACATTCTTCCCAGGGCCTGGCAATATCCGGATGACGCCTGTGCGAAAATTGCCTTTGATAACCGGATACATTCAAATCCAAATTATCCGCTCTTTGTCCGGCGGCAGAGATCAGCCATTACCATTAACGGCGAACGCCGCGGGTATATTGAAGTGGCCTATCTCAAGAAACAGGGAGCGAAAAATCGCAACCCTTTTCTGGAAGAAGAGCAGACGCTTCTCGACACCGTAGCCAGGGAAGTTGCCGCCATGATCCGGCGCAGAGAAACGGAACAGGATAAATTAAAACTGGAAGATCAACTTCGGCATGCGGACAGGCTGGCAACCATCGGTCAACTAGCCGCAAGCGTCGCCCACGAACTCAATGAGCCACTGGGGCACATTCTGGGGTTTGCTGAGCTTGTTCAGAAATGCCCCGACCTCCCCGTTCAGGCGAGGGCTGACGTTGAAAAAATATTAGGCACCTCCCTCCACGCCCGGGAAATTGTAAAGCAACTCCTGATTTTTTCCCGGCACGCTTGCGGGCAGAAAACAAAAGCAGACCTCAGCAAGATCATCAGGCAGGGGTTGACTTTTCTGGAATCCCGCTGCGTCAGTGAAGGCATAAAAATAAAATGCAACCTGTGTCCCCATCTGCCGGAGATCGATGCGGACCCCGCACAAATAAGCCAGGTCTTCGTCTGTTTGATGGTCAATGCCATACAGGCCATGCCCCGGGGTGGAACCATATCCATCCGGACACGCAGGGAGCGTGATAAAGTCTCTATAATTATTGAAGACACCGGCACAGGCATGACAGAGGACGTTCTTCAAAAAATATTCACTCCTTTTTTCACAACCAAGGACGTCGGCATCGGAACGGGATTAGGTTTGCCGGTGGTTCACGGCATCCTTACAGCTCACGGCGGCACTATAAAAATTGACAGTCAGGTCGGTACCGGAACAAAATGCAGAATAAAGCTGCCGGCCGGAAGAAGTCTGGCATGTTGAATAGCGAAAAGAGCAAATCACCTGGAGGCAAAAAAACCTCTATTCTTATTGTGGATGACGCACCGGCGACGCTGGAACTTCTCGAACGGAATTTGTCATCCGCCGGATACGAAATATGGAAGGCCACCAATGTTGCCGAGGCCCTGCGGGTCATCGAACGCGTCTCGGTTGATCTGGTGATTACCGACATCAAAATGCCGGGCTTAAGCGGTGTTGAACTCGCGCGGCATGTCCGGGAAAATTTCGCCAATATCGCCGTCATTATCATCACGGCTTATCCCAGCGTTAAAGGAGCGGTGGAGGCCGTCAAGACAGGCGCGGAAGAGTACCTGGCAAAACCTTTCACCAGCAAAGAGCTTTTGTCCGCTGTTGCAAGGACGCTGCGCAATCTCCAGATTCGCACAACGGCCCATTCAGCCGGCAAACCCCGGATTTTTTCTCCGCACGGTCTGATCGGCGAATCCAAAGCGATGTTGAGAATAGGGAGCTTCATCAACAAGGCGGCATTGACATCGGCAACCGTCTTAATTTCCGGAGAAAGTGGAACCGGCAAAGAGCTTGTGGCCCGGGCCATTCACTACAAAAGCGCGAAGGCTTCAGCGCCTTTCGTTCCCGTTAATTGCGGCGCCATCCCTGAAGAGCTGCTGGAAAGCGAACTTTTCGGTCATATCAAGGGCGCTTTTACCGGCGCGAACGAAACGCGTGCCGGCTTCTTCCAAACGGCGGACGGCGGCACCATTTTTCTCGACGAAATCAGTGAAACAAGTCTTTCCATGCAGGTCAAACTTCTGCGCGTCCTTCAGGACAAAGAGGTTTGCATGGTCGGGGCAACCCGCACCAGAAAAGTGGATGTGCGCATTCTCGCCTCCACCAATAAACATATCCCCACCCTCATCCAAAAAGGGCTGTTTCGCGATGACCTTTACTATCGGATCAACGTCATCACGGCGGAGTTGCCTCCATTGCGGGAACGGGAGGACGATATATTTCTTTTGACCAGGTCCTTCGCCCATAAATTTGCCGAGGAACTCGGGCATCCCGCGCCACTGTTTTCGGACGGCGCTCTGCAGGTACTTCGGAATTATCAATGGCCGGGCAACGTGAGAGAGCTGGAAAATGTGATCCAGCGCCTTATCGTGATGACCGACAAGGACGTCATCGACATTCCGGACCTGCCTTCCGTGATGCGGTTTTCGGCTCTGCAGTCCGCGTCTCCCAATCGTACACTGGCGGCCGTCGAGTCCGAATATATCCGAAGCGTTTTACTCAGCGTGAACAACAATAAAACCACAGCCGCAAAAATATTGGGGATCGACAGAAAGACCCTGCGGGAAAAACTGGAAAAAGCAAAAAATGCCGGTTATCCGTTATGCGCGGGTCATAAGGAAAACCAAGACAGCAAATGCGCGGGTTGACGGATAGAAAAGGTCACTGTCGATGGTCAACTAACTGAATATCCCGCAGTTGCTCAAATTCCATCACGGTGGACATAGCGTTGTTGTCCACATGAATGCCTGCTTCACAGGCTGCCGCCACCGGGTTCAGTCCTCCGATCAGAATCATTCCGATTTTATTTATATCGACATGGGTCTGGCACACGGGATTTCCGATGCCGCCAAACGCCAGAACGCCGTTGATGCCGGCGTTCGTAAAGTCAACGATCACGCTTTCAACCAGGCTGCGGCTCAAGGCGGGAATTTCACGAAAATTGGCCAGAATTTTGCCGTCGCCCTGCTCTACCACCTGCCCGATGGAGGTCATCTTGCCGCGAATAAATATTTCCGATGGATCCAGCGAGGAGCTGGCGTAATGAATCAGCTCCACAAAGCGCAGGCCCTGGTCGTGTCTCAGTTGAAGAATGCCGCCGAATTTGGAATCAATGGGAATGCCGTACTTGAGCAGCACGCCGTTCACGATAATACTGCAAACCGTCGCAAGGCCTGTTTTCCCCTCGGGCACCACAATGTCGCCCAGCGATTCCCCCGCCTCAGCCACGGCAACTCGTGAACTGACGGCGAGATTTTTGGCAAATACGGGTATCATGATTTTCAGCGACCGGGCAAACTGCTCTTTCGGGAAGAAGGAAACGTTGACCGGAACCAGGCCGCGCTTCTTTTTAACGTCGAATGTCGTCCGGAAGGCCAGGACGTCGATGCGTGAAATGGAAAGGCCGACATTGTTCTGAGCGTAAGCGTTTTGCGTCTCTGGCGGCGCGGGATATGGCGAGGCGCGCCTGTATGAGACCTCATTGAGTCTGTTCATGAAGCCGTCCTTTTTAAGAACAAAATATTTCGGGATTGGCGCGCTTACCCCTTACGCCTGTTTGGGGTAAACGCGCTCCACCGAAAATGATGCACGGCGCATCCTTAAATGATCGCTTCGCCGAAGCCGGTTATTTGAGAATTTTTTCGGCTTCTTTCTTATCGACATCCATAATATATTGAATGCCGCTGAGATCCGCCGCTTCATGGGTCAGGGCCGCCAGGTCGTCCCGTGTCATGTATTTGAGCGCAAACTTTCTGCTTCCGGCCATCAACTGGCGAAGTCCCTGCGCCAGTCTTTCATAGTAAGTGTAAAGTCCGATGGCGCCGGTGGGCAGCTGTTCAAATTCTTTATTGCCCAGTTCCTTGCGAAGCTCGCTTGCCGTGACGAAAATTTCATCTTTGGTGCTGCCGAAGCGTTCGACATAAACCGGCACCTGCTGGGCGTCGATGGTCTGGCCGATCGTCTTACCGACCATGGCCGCTGCAATGGGCGCACGCGCCATGCCGATCAATTTGACAAAAGGCGCGCCCAGCGCCAGGCCTTTGAATATCTGATCCTCGAAGGTAAAGCCGCCATTGATGGCAATGGCCGGCAGGTATTTTTTCTTGGCCGCCAGCTTTTTGGCGTATTGATACACCAGGGTATGCAGTTCCACCGGCGGGACGCCCCACTCGTTCATCATCCGCCACGGACTCATGCCCGTGCCGCCGCCGGCGCCGTCCACGGTGAGCAGATCCAGTTTGTATTTCGACGAAAAATAAATCGCCCGCGCCAGATCGACGGGACGGTAAGCGCCCGTCTTGAGGAAAATGTATTTCGCCCCGGCCTTGCGCAGCCCCTTGACGGTTGCGGCAAACGATTCCTCGGTGACCATACCGACGCGTGAATGACGCTCGAACTCTTTGAAGGCGCCCCGTTCAAAGGCTTCGATGACAGTGGGATCATAGGGATCCGGCAAAACGATATAACCGCGGTCGTGGAGCATCTGTGCCTTTTTTAAATCCTTGATTTTAACTTCGCCGCCGATGTCTTTTGCGCCCTGGCCCCATTTGAGTTCCACGCATTCCACGCCTAGCTCCTCAATGGCGTATTCATGCACTTTTAAGCGGGTGTCCTCCAGATTGGCCTGCACGATGATGGCGCCATAGCCGAAGCGCTGGTAATCCCGGTAAAGCTTGACGCGGCGCTTCAAATCGACCGTATCCACGATGTTGCCGTTTTTGAATTTGGATTGCGGGTCCATCCCGACCACGTTTTCCCCGATAGTCAAACCCGTCCCTGCCAGGGCGGACCCAATGGCCAGTCCTTCCCAGTTGTTCTTGGCGATATTGGTGGAGCCGATGCCGGAAATCAGCCAGGGAAGCTTGAACTTTATTCCTTTGTCGTGGCCGAAAACCACTTCCAGGTTGACGGCGGGGAAAATGGCCTTGTCGCTGTCGGCTTCAATGCCGAAGGCGCCGGCGGCCGTCCCCATGATATTGAAATGAGAATAATCCACTGGATATTTTTTTTCGCCGGCGCAGGTAATCACGCCGAAGGGCTGGGGGTAGATGACTTCATGGCCGCGATATGCGGATTTGCCTATTTCACACATGCCGACGCAACCGTCGATGCACGTGACACACATGCCCGACGTCGGTGATATAGACTCCTCTGTCCTGTTTTTGGTAAGGGTTGCGCTGGAGGTATTGACTCTTGAAAAAGACATATATTCTGCTCCTTTCTGGGTTTAATCTTTTTTAATTTCGCAGGCCACGCAGGGTGACATGTAGCACATCATATCGTGGAACTGATCCTTCTCGATGCACGGCGGCGCGAGGTTTGCGCATCCTCCGCAGATCGCTTTTTCCGGCTCATTAAACGTGCAGCGGGCCTGACATGCCGGGCAGACTTCCATGCAGCCGCCGCACAGCCGGCAGACGTCGGATTTCATGTCGAAGGGAGTGCCCAGACTTCGGTTTTTCCCCCGTCCGCGAAAGCCGATGGCTCCGGCCATCATCTGCTCCTTGCACATCCGCACGCACAGTCCGCAGAGGATGCAATCCTCGTGCTCCTGGCGGAAGCGCTGCTGGCGCACGTTGTGCCGCGACGCGATATCCTGAATGACCTTGGATTGCGGACAGGAGGCCAGGAGAAGCTCAATGATGATCCTCCTCGCCTTCAAAACGCGCTCGGAGGCGGTGCGCACCTTCATGCCTTCTTCAACGGGATAGGTGCACGACGAGACGAGTTTCGCACCCGGGCCTTCGCCGATTTCGACCACGCACAGCCTGCACGCGCCGTAAGGCGAGAGCCCTTCCTTATGGCACAACGTCGGAATGGGGAAACCGTAAAATTTCGCCGCCTCCAGAATCGTCGTGCCCTTTTCAACGGATATGGGCAGTCCGTTCAGTGTCAGATTAACCATTTTTTCCACCTCCGATTGCAGCCGCCGCCGGCTGATCCGCAGATTTTGTTCTGGTGAATTCAAGATCGCATCTCAGGCACCTCCGACATTCCGACCGGGCTTGATCTTCCGGCAGGGCCATGGTCACTTCCCGGAAGTTCTTCAGCCTTTGGGCAGGCGGCAGCGAGGCCGGCTCGGCGCGGGTTGCCGTTTGCGCCTCTGCTTCGTCAATTCCGGCGGGCTCGATAAAGACGCCGGGAAGTTTCGGAACGGCCGGCACGACAAGCGGCTGGTTTTGCAGGTAACGATACATGCATTGCGCGGCTTTTTTGCCGGACGCGATGGCGTCAATGACGGTGTTGGGCCCCGTCACCAGGTCGCCGCCCGCAAAAACGCCCTTGAGGCTTGTTTCGAGGGTTTTGGGATTGACCTTGATTCGACCGCCTTTATCCACATCCAGTCCCATCGCGGACAGAAACTCGCTCTGGGGCTTTTCGCCGATGGCGACGATGAGCGTGTCGAGTTCCACCTTGAACTCGCTTCCGGAAATCGGAACGGGTTTGCGCCGTCCTGTGGCGTCCACGTCGCCCAGACGGTTTTTGATGCATTCAATGCCGACAACACGACCTTCTTTTGAATAGATCTTAACCGGCGTGACCAGAGTTTCCAGTTCCACACCTTCCCGCAGCGCCGCGTCGATTTCCTCCTGGCGCACATGGATCTTGACCGGCGAAATCAGGGTTTCAATCCGAACGCCTTCTTCAAGGGCGGCGTCGATTTCTTCTTCGTAAGCCGGCATTTCCTCACGGGTGCGCCGGTAGAAAAGGGACACGCTGGTAACATCTTTCTGGCGCAGGGCGACACGCGCGGCGTCCACCGCCGAATTGCCGCCGCCGATGATTCCCACATGGCCGCGGGCCAGTTGCTCGCCCCGGATGTTGAACGCTTTCAGGAATTGAATGGAAGGATAGATTCCTTCGATGTCTTCATTCTCCAGATCCAGACGCCAGCTTTCATGCGCCCCGATGGAAAGAAAGATCGCGCTGAATTTTTTGGAAAGCAGGTCCTGCAGGGTCATGTCTTTTCCCAGCGTCCGGCCGTACTCTATTTTGATGTTGCCGTTGAGAAGTGTCTGGATTTCCTTTTCCACAATATCCCGGGGCAGCCGGTAAGCGGGCAGAGAACAAGACAACATGCCGCCGGGCACCTGTTCCGCTTCAAAGACGGTCACCTTGTAACCCAGAATAGAAAGATTGTGGGCGGCGGTGAGGCCCGCGGGGCCGGCACCGATTATGGCCACCTCTTTTCCCTTGTTCTTCGCCGGTTTCGGCAGATAAACGGACGGGTCCACCCGGTCGGTGACAAACCGCTTGATGGCGCGGATGCCGATGGACTCTCCCCCGCTTACGCCCAGGTTGCAGCGGCTTTCGCATTTGCGGTCGCAGACCCTTGAGCTTACCGCAGGAAACGGATTGGCCGAACGGATCACACGATAGGCTTCTTCATAATCGCCTTTTTCCACCAGGGCGACATACCGCCACGGCTCGGTGTCCACGGGGCAGGCCGATTGGCACGGGGCCCCCGTCAGTTCCTTGCAGGCAAAGGCGTCGCAGCGCTTGTCGGCAATGTGGCGTTCATACTCTTCACGGAAATACTTAAGCGTGCTCAAGACGGGATTGGCGGCCGTCTGACCGAGCCCGCACATGGTCGTGTCTTTCACGGTTTGCGCAAGCTCTTCGAGCAGTTTGAGATGGCCGGGCGTACCCCGTCCTTCGGTGATATCCTCCAGGATTTCATGCATCCGCTGCGTGCCCTTGCGGCAGGTAAAACATTTTCCGCAGGACTCGTCTTTCAGGAAGCTCATGAAATATTTTGCGACATCCACCATACAGGTGTTTTGGTCCATGACGATCATGCCGCCCGATCCCATGATGGACCCGGCTTTGGCCAGACTGTCATAATCGATGTTCAGGTCAAACATGGAGGCCGGAATGCACCCGCCGGACGGTCCGCCGGTCTGAATGGCCTTGATCTTTGCCTCGCCCGAGGCACCGCCGCCGATGTCATAAACGACTTTGCGAATCGGCGTCCCGAGCGGCACCTCCACCAGGCCGGTGTTCTTGATCTTGCCGACCAGGGAGAATATCTTCGTGCCGGCGTTGTTGGCCACGCCGATCTTCAAATATTCGGCGGCGCCGTGGTTGATGATGTAGGGAACGTTGGACAGGGTCTCGACGTTGTTGATGCAGGTCGGGTGGCCGAAAAGGCCTTTCTGAATCGGGAACGGCGGCCGCTGGCGCGGCTCTCCCATCTTGCCTTCGATGGATTTGATCAGCGCCGTTTCCTCTCCGCAGACAAACGCGCCGGCGCCGTGGAAGATTTCGATGTCGAAATCGACGCCTTGCCCTAAAATGTTTTTCCCCAGAAGCCCCAGTTGGCGGACGTCGCGCAATGCGATGGTCGCATGCTTGATGGCCAGAGGATATTCCGTGCGCACGTAAATGATGCCGTTCGTGGCGCCGATGGCCAGGGCGGCGATGATCATCCCTTCAATGACGGCGTGGGGATTGCCCTCCAGCATGCTCCGGTCCATATAGGCGCCGGGGTCTCCTTCGTCGGCGTTGCAGATAATGTATTTCGGACCGCGGGTCTTCATGTTGCGGGCCAGTTCCCATTTTTTCCCGGTCAAAAACCCGGCTCCCCCGCGCCCCCGCAGCCGGGCTGCCAGGATTTCGTCCACCAGCCAGGCCCGGTCCTTTTTCTGAAGCGCTTTTTCCAGCGCCGCGTACCCGCCTATTTTCAGGTAGTCGCTGATCCGGATGGGATCCAGGTGCTGGTTCTGGCCGAGCACGATGCGGGTCTGTCCCTGGAAAAAGGGAATCTCCTTTTCGGAATAACGTTTGACCGTAGAGCCGGGTTCCCGGTACAGGAGGTCTTCGACCACCTCTCCTTTCACGGCCGCGTCGATAATCCGGGGAACGTCCTCCATCTTCAGCTTCGGGTACAGATTGTATCCCGGTTCGACGATGATGAACGGATCCATTTCGCAAAACCCCAGGCAGCCCGTAATCCGCAGGGCCAGTTTGTCGTGCAGATCCTTTTCCAGGATCTGGCGCTTGATGATCCGGATCAGATCATTCGAGCCACTGGCCTGGCCACCGGTGCCCCCGCAGATGACAATGCAGGGCTTATTCTGATCCGAAGTTGCCAGAAATGATTCGCGATACGTCTTGAATTGAGCGACAGATTGAAATGTCTTCATCTCTTTTCCCTTCATCGTTATTTTTGCATGTTCGTTTGATTCAGATTCAGCAGATGGCCTTCGCACCCCTGCCGCGTGCACACCTCCCAGGCGCAGGCCTCGCGGACCTGCAGGGCGGCCATGGGGGAACCGCACTCCGTACAATTGGAGAAACTTGGCAGCTCGCCCGCGCAATGCGGACAGTAAAATCTGGTCAGACTGTTTGCCGGAACCGGATGCTCCAGGAACGAGGCCCCGCTGCCGTAAAGCGATGACATGCGCAGCCGGCCTTTCGTGCCGTTACAGGATACATAGAGATGAACCGACGGATAACCATCCATCGGATAATCAGGATCAAGGAGGCTTTGTTTGCACACGGGGCAGGAGACTTGGAGAGGGAAGACCCGGTTGTCGGTTTCCGCATCGATTTTTTCCAGGCCGGCCATCGCTTTGGCAATGATGCTTTTCACCTTGCTTTTGCTCACATGGGGAAAATAATGCCCGTCCACCACCACCGTTGGCCCCAGCGCGCAGGCCCCCAGACAATTGACGGTCTCCAGAGTGATTTCGTTATCAGGCGTTGTTTCCCCGGGTGCGATGTCGAGTTCCCGCTTGAATTCGCCGACGATGCCCTGAGCGCCTCGGACATGGCATGCCGTACCCAGACAGACGGAGACGCAATGCTGGCCCAGCGGTTTCAGGCTGAACGCTTTATAAAAGGTTGCGACGCCATAGATATCCGTCATGGAGCGCCCGGTTTCCTTTGATACCAGCCGCAGCGCCTCTTCAGGAAGATACGTATAGACCGCCTGGATTTCCTCCAGAATGGCGATCAGCGCCCCCTTGTTTTTGTCATGCTTTTTAATGGTCTCCAAAATATTATTCGTATCCACGCCTCTCCTTTCCAGACTCAGCGGGCCCCGGTCTTCCTGGACGGAGCCTTCACACCGGTATTCTTCGCAATGCCAGATGCCGGCTTCGTCCTTCGGATACATACAGGACTCCACATCATCACAGGTGGCGCACAGGCCCCGGCGTCCCTCGCGCGCGGCGATAACGGCTGGCGCGCCGGACTTTTTCTCAACCACAACCGGCGCAGTCCGGACGGGACCACTGGTGAATTCCTCACAATAAAAGACTGAGGGTCTGACGGGCTGTGTAAAGCTGCACAGGGATAAATTATCGCACGATGAGCAGATGCCTTGTTGTTTCTTTGCCCCGGCACTGCCGGCCTTCTTCATCTCGTCGTTTGCATGGGCATTACTTTTCATTTTCTGTCCCCCTTCGATAGATGATTACTGTGAAGACAGAGCAATTTGTTTGCCAATTATTTTTAAAGACGAGAAATGCTGTGATTGACTTAAATTATTTTAATAATGTTCATCAGGTAGAATGATAATACATGAGCAATGGCCAAGAATAATTTCATGACGGCCAAGCGAAAAGCGGCAGCGCCACCGGGGAATTTTGAACCGCCGGTGCGATACGCCCCGGTTGATTAAAAATGGCTGAACTCTGATGGAAGATATGGTACAAGGAACAAGGGCGGTCGCCACACTATTATTTTATTGCAGCAAGCAACGCTAAACGATGTTTGTGTGTAAAAAAGCACAACCAAAAAAACTGATCCGTCCAAATAATGACAAATATGATCGTGATGCCAATGGCATGACCTTTAAATTGCAAGGCGGCCGATGATGGCGTTCGGCATCAAGGTGACGAAATTGTAGGCGGCTGGTGGCATATAATAAATATGCAACCAGCAAGCACAACAACAATCAGGGGAAGAGGCGCACATGGATGAAATCAGCGTACTAGTGACATTGGCCGGAGGCTTCACAGTAGCCCTGGTTTTCGGCTATCTCGCCCATCGATTGAAGTTGTCTCCCATCATCGGCTACCTGTTGGCCGGAATTGTGATCGGGCCTTTCACGCCAGGTTTTGTCGCCGACCGCGCGAGCGCGGAGCAGTTCGCGGAGATCGGCGTCATCCTGCTGCTTTTCGGTATCGGATTACGTTTTAACCTGCGCGAACTGATCGCCGTATGGCGGCTGGCCGTTCCGGGCGCTCTGATCCAGAGCACAATATCCACGGGTGTGCTTGCGATCATTTTACACCTGATGGGTTGGAATTGGGTATCCGGCATCATTCTGGGAATGGCCATCTCGGTTGCCAGCACGGTTGTGATGGCGCTTGTACTGTCCGAGTGGCATGATCTCCACGCCAAAATCGGTCATATCGCCATCGGCTGGACGGTTGTCGAGGATATTCTCACGGTGGCCATGCTTCTCCTTCTGCCGATCATTTTTACCCCGGACAGAGCAGAACAAAGCGTCGCGGTTGTGCTGGGACTGGCCGGGCTCAAGGTCGCGGGGCTGCTGGTGATTGTGGTTTTGCTGGGCAAGTGGGTCATTCCATGGACGCTGGAGCGCATCGCCAAAACCCGCTCACGGGAGCTTTTTACACTTGCGGTGCTGGTTCTTGCCATCGGGGTCGCCGTTGGCTCCGCTAAAATATTCGGGGTTTCGATGGCTCTTGGCGCGTTTCTCGCCGGCCTGGCGGTCGGCCGTTCTGAATTTGCTGCTCGAGCTGCCAATGACGCGCTGCCGATGCGCGACGCCTTTGCCGTGCTCTTTTTTGTTTCGATCGGGATGCTGTTTGATCCCCGGAGC
>CAYULE010000045.1:0-16841 GCA_964445385.1 uncultured Smithella sp. | reverse complement strand
CTATCTTCTCGCCTCAGGGCGCCTGCGCGTCGGGCAATCACGCCATCGGCATCGGGGCGCGCATGATCCGCGACGGGGATTGTGATTTTGTCCTGGCGGGCGGGGCGGACGCGCCGATTCTGCCGGAATTGATCCACGGCTTTGCCAATATGAACGCCACGATCAAAGTGCATCCTGATGACCGCGCGTACAAAGATCATTCACAGGTATCGCGTCCCTTTAGTATTGATCGCAAAGGTTTTGTCCTTTCGGAAGGCGCGGGGGTGATTGTTCTGGCGGCGGAAGAAGTTATTAAAACGCATGGCCTAACACCTCGTGCCGAGGTGTTAGGCGTGGGTTGGACATCCGATGCTCATCATTATACCAGCCCCAATCCGGTGACGATTACCCGGGCCTTGCGGGAAACCATTGAAGATGCCGGCCTGAAGCCCGCGGATATTCAGTATGTTAATGCCCACGGCACGTCCACACCCAAAGGCGACCGGACGGAAGTCAAATGTCTACGGGAAGTCTTCGGCAAGGGTATCGAAAAGATTCCCGTATCATCAAACAAATCGCAGCTGGGCCACACTTTGGGGGCTACCGCCGCTATCGAAGCCGCTCTGACTATTGAGGGAATGAAACAGGGTATTATTCTACCGACGATCAATCATTTTCCCGATCCGGAATTCGCCGATATTGATGTGGTGCCGAACACCGCCCGCAAGCAAAAATTTGAAATCGCGCTGTCCAACGCTTTTGGATTCGGCGGAACCAACTGCTGTGTGATTTTCCGAGGAGTGTGACATGAAACCGAAACCCTTTTTACCGGAGATGTACAACCATGACGAGAAATATGTCCGTGATCAGACCACCGGGCTGGTCTGGCATCGGGCGATCTACCGTACATTGTATGCCGATACCGATCGTTCACAGGTTGTCTATCATTCCAATTACCTGCGTTATTTTGAATTCGGGCGCACCTCGCTGATGCGCGATGTGGCCTATTCCTACAAGGAAATTGAAGAAAGCGGCTATGTCTATCCCATTATTGATCTGGGGATTACCTTTTATCAGTCACTTCATTATGATGATCTGATGTTGATCCACACACGGCCGGTGAATCTGGAACGTGTGCGCCTGCAATTTGACTACGTTATCACACACGCCCAAAAGGGATATATGGTTTGTACCGGCTATACCAAACATTGTTCGGCAAATACGTCGGGCACTCCGGTGGCAGTGGATCCGAAAACGGTTCAGTTATGGAAAACCTTTCCCGAGAAATTATGAAAACCCGCTTTTCCTTCACGCTTTTGACCAGACCGTATTTACGTGATCATTTTTTTGAAGGGACGGCCATCTTTCCAGCGGTAGAAGCTTTGATCACTCTGGCTTGCGCTGTGAAAAGCCAATATCCTCAATCAACTATTCACTACATGACCGGTGCGCACTTTCCCCGAACGCTGGCCATCGAGCCCGCAGGCGAGCAACAAGAGGTGCGTATCGAAATCGAAGCTGACGCAATCGGCATCAGCGCTTCGCTTCTGACGTCGCTCAAAATAAAAAACAGCACCATGAGCAGGAACCTTGAACACGCGCGGGTGACCTTTGTTCAAGATAAAGTTTTACCCGAGCCGTCCATGTCTTTTCGAACGGCCCGGAAACTGGGAGGTGAATGCATTCATGTCCCCGCCGCCTCCATCTATCGCGAGTTGATTCCCTTCGGTTTGTCCTATCAAAATATTATCGGAGATCTTTCTGTTTCAAGGGAAGGCGCGCTGGCGGACATTTCAGGAGGAGGCGGCGACGCGGATGATACGTTGCTGGGATCGCCTTTTGTGCTGGACGCGGCCATGCACGCGGCTTGTGTCTGGGGACAGCGATTTATGGATGTTGTTCCTTTTCCGGTTGGTTTTGATGAGCGGATTATTTATGCGCCGGCAAAAAAGGGCGGGTCCTATCTTGCACGGATTACACCTGTGGATGTGAGTCGTGAACCATTGATTTTTGATACGTGGATTTTTGATCAAAATGGCCTAATGCATGAAAGCATCAGCGGTTTGCGCATGCGTGACATGACCCGGGGACACAGAAAACCGCCGCAGTGGATCAAGGAAGGGGCATGGAAAAAATCTCTTTAGTCTGCCTCCTGGCTTATCTGGCAGGCTCCGTCAATTTCGCCATTCTGTTTTTTAAAATCGCAGGCAGGGCCGATCCGCGCTTGAGTTTCAGCGGCAATGCCGGAACGACCAATGTGTATCGGCAGGCAGGTCTTCCCTGGGCGGTGCTGGTTTTTATTCTGGATATCGGGCGGGCCCTGGCTGTGGCCGCGCTGGCCATGCATTTCATCAGCGGCGAATGGCTGGCCTGGGCCGGTTTCTTTCTGATTCTGGGAAACAGCTTTCCTTGCTTTCACGGATTTCGTGGCGGCAAAGGCGTCGCCAACTACCTGGGATTTACGTTACTTATCGCGCCCTGGGCAGCCCTGCTGGCCGCCGTTATCTGGGTATTGGTTTATGGGGTGAAGCGCATCCCTTTTATCGCATCATTGTTTATGGTGGCCACACTATCCGCGGGAAACGCGGAGCCTTTTCAATGGGCGTTGCCCGCTGTCACCGGTGCATTGGCGACTTTCGCGCTGATTGTTTTTAATCATCGCCGCAATATAACGCAATACGGGAAAGACAAACAAGCGCCCGAAACGCATCTGTAGGGAAGGGTCGCGAGTTCCCTGCGGCACTAACAGGAACATCTTTTTAAAGAACGGTCTTGCCACCCGCACGGGTGGTTTCAAACCGTTCCCTACAGCACCAGTTTGATCGCCCGATGCGCTTTCAGGGCTTCATACAAATCCGTTCGATGGGATTCACTCTCCACCGTAAGTTCAACATTCAGAGAGATATATTTAGCCGTTTCGCTTTGACGCGACAGGGATATTCTGCATTGGCGATCCCGGATAATTTCAAGAACAGCGCTTCTCATGTCGTCTTGATTCGCGCCGATGACTTTGTAAATCCATAAACATGGATATTCCAGTTGAAGTTTTTGTTTTTCGTCCTTGGTCATCGTGTTCCAGCCTTTTTTAATTTTTTCTTCTGAGGAAAATATGATTTCATCTTTATCCGGATTATTCCAGCCGGTGAAATCCTTCTGAAGATGGTTTTTGCGGACCTCTGATTCTGAACGTCACATAGGGCATTAAAAACAGAGCGGCAAGGACCAGCGACCAGAGTCTTCCCTCCGTCATATCATAATCCTTCAATAGTTTGTTGATGGAATGGCCCGCCACAAAATGGCCGAAAATAAACTCGAACGTAATGGTCAGGACAAGCCAGATCCCTCCGACAAACCATGCCTGGCTCGATTTGGCTAAAGGCCAGCGTCGGGACAAAAAAAGCGTGTAAAGGAAGAATAAGACAATGGCAATAGCCGATGAAATCTGGTGTGCGGACCGTTCACTGACCCATGGTCCGTATGCGAACTGACGAATGGCGCCATTGAAGATGGCGATCAAGACCATGGGCACCCATGCCAATGTATATTTCCGGATCATTTATTATCCCTGAATGCCATTTTGTGCAACGTGTGTAAATTATCCGGAAAAGGTAATAGAGTCAAGCCGTTTCAGTACACAGAATCCCTCCAGCCGCCTTTTCAATTTTCAGAATTATCTTTGACAAGGCATGGCGTCTCTGGTAGAAATTTACGTATTAAGGTTGTCGATTAAAAATATTATTAAGGGGGTCTTATGCTGGAAAAATCAAGTTCCATCCGATCGAAACATTATTTCTTATTATCTTTTGCCGTGATGATGTGTGCTGTGTTTATTCTGGGAATGGGGGTAACGAAGGCTCAGGCGGCCAAAAAGGATGATGCCCCAAAGGGTGTTGCCGCTTCCGTGGACATCAACAGCGCCACGCAAAAAGAATTGGAAGACATTAAAGGTGTCGGTCCGGCCATGGCAAAAAAAATCATAGCCGGGCGACCCTACAAATCCGTGGATGAACTTTCCAAGGCGGGAATCAATGCCAAGGCTATTGAGAAGTTGAAACCGCTGGTTACGGTGGGCAAAGCTCCGGTTGCACCCGTAAAAGCAGCGGAGGTCAAGCCGGCATCCGCCGTTAAATCAAAAACAGTTGAAGCTAAGAAAACGGCTGGTGGACTGGTGGACATCAACAGCGCCACGCAAAAAGAATTGGAAGACATTAAAGGTGTCGGTCCGGCCATGGCAAAAAAAATCATAGCCGGGCGACCCTACAAATCCGTGGATGAACTTTCCAAGGCGGGAATCAATGTGAAAGCAATTGAGAAGATGAAGCCGTTGGTGACCGTCGGCAAGGTTCAGGTATCTCCCGTACCGGCGCCGGCAGCGAAGTTAGATACCAAAGTAACCGTTCCTCCCGCACCGGCGGCTAAAGTAGTGCCCCAGGCAGCCGCTCCGGTCTCCCCAGTTGCTGCAAATGTAACCAAAACGCCAAAAGATGTTAAAGCAACGGATAAATCCAAACCCGCTGCCGCCGCAAAACTGGCTCCCGGCACAAAAATAAATATTAATACAGCCGATCAAGCGACCATTGAGAAACTTCCTGAGATCGGTTCTGTAAAAGCTAAAGCTATTATTGCCGGAAGACCTTTCAAGACCATTGAGGATGTCATGAAGATTAAAGGCATTAAGGGCAAGACATTTGATGCCATTAAAGATTATATTGTGGTTAAATAAGGATTGGAGACTTTAAACTTAAAGGAGGGTACATTGATGAAAAAAGTTTTAATTTTAGCATGTTTGTTTATGTTTGTTGCCACCATGGCGTTTGCCGCAGGGCCCAACAAGTATCAGGTAACCGGGCCCGTTCTGGAAATCAAAGGGGATGTGATTGTTGTTAAGAAGGGTAATGATAACTGGGAAGTATCCAAAGACGCCGCCACCAAGACTACAGGTGATTTGAAAGTCGGTTCCAAAGTCACGATTGAATACAAGATGACCGCAACCAAAATCGAAGTAAAGGAAGACAAAAAGGCGGACAAGAAAGCAGACGCCAAGAAAGCGGACAAAGCGGACGCTAAGAAAGCGGATACCAAGAAAAAATAAAAATTTTATCAACATCCAGGCGGCGTTCTTTGTCTGACAGACGGGGGCCGCCGCTTGGGTTTGCAAAAAGTAATCAAATGGAACTTACTTCTTGCATCAATCATTGGCTTTACCATCTTTGATCTATTCAGGTTTCTATCACTTGTTACTTATAATCATGCCCGTTCAAATGTTCAGTTTGAACTGGCATGCAGTGTGTCTGTCATCCGGAAAAGGTATTGAAAACTTAGGGCTGGATCGTTCATAAAAAAAGGTTGGTTAAAAGGTTTCCATGCCTTCTAACCAACCCGCGTTCCCGGTGATTCCTGAATGTTTTCGATTTTGTTCTGTCCGCTTAAGGATTCGTTCCTGTCGCCGCGGCGATCAGGGTACGATCGTCAATATCCCGGTGGCCTGATCGATGGCATATGCCGAGACCGTGCTGGCGCCTGCCCCATTTAATGCATAGGCAAACTTACCGGACGGATCAATCGTGACTGCGTAAGGATTCGTTCCCGCAGTAACGGTGGTTCCTCCGGTCAATGCCCCGGTGATCTGATTGACGGCATACATGGAGATCGTATTGGAACCAAAATTTGCCGCATACGCGAATTTTCCGGAGGGATGAACGGTGGTGGTATAAGGGTATGTTCCGGCAACCATGGAAGAAGCCGCGCCCAATGCCCCGTAGGTCTGGTCGATGGTAAAGACGGAGATGCTGTTGGAACCATAATTTGTCGCATAAACGAATTTCCCTGAGGGATCAACGACGATAGAACTGGGATAGGTTCCGGCAGTTACCGTGACGCCTGCGAAGAGTGCTCCGGTTGTCAGATTGACGGAATAGGGCGATATTTCGTTGGAGCCGAGATTTAATACATAAACAAATTTTCCTTTTGGATCAACAACGGCAAAGCTCGGATTTAATCCGAGTGGCATTGCGGTACCTGCGGTCAGCGCCCCGGTGGTTTGATCTATGGAATAAACGGAGAGGGTGCCGATATTTGTCGTGGTGAGACTGGAACTTGTATTAGCCACATAGGCAAATTTTCCTGTTGGATCAATCGTGACGGAATTAGGTTTTGCGCCGGCGGCAAAAGGTGATCCGGCGACGGGTGTCAGTGCGCCTGTAGCGGCATTGATTGTATAGGCTGAAATGTTGTTGGAGTTAAGATTGGCCGCATAGGCAAATTTCCCTGACGGGTCAATTGTGACGGAATAAGGATTTGTCCCGGCGGCAAAGGGCGATCCGGCTACCGGTGTCAGTGCGCCGGTGACGGCATCGATCGTATAGGCCGAAATGTTGTTGGAGTTAATATTGGCCGCGTAGACAAATTTCCCTGTCGGATCGATCGTGATGGAATTAGGGTTTGTGCCGGCTGCCACTGCGGTTTCTGTGGTCAATGCCCCTGTGGTCTGATCGATGGCGTAGACGGAGACATTGTTGGAAACATAATTGGCCGTGTAGGTAAATTTCCCTGACGGGTCAACAGCAAGACGGGGTGGCGGCGCGATACATCTCACGATCGTCCCGTAAGCCGGGGAGTTGTTAATGGTGCCACTGCTGTTCGTAACGGTGCAGGTTTGATGCAAGGCGGGAGGCATCGTTTTGATCGTAATGGAGTAAGTGGATCCGTTGGGCATCGCCTTGGGAAAAAAGAAAGTGCCGTTGGCAGTGACGACCAGGTCGTCCCCCCCGTTATTCTGCAATACCATTCCAGTGCCGGCCAAACCGCTGACAATACCGCGGATCGTATAGTGGTATACTTTATCGTCACTGCCGCTGCTGCAGGACATGATCATAAGTACCAGGCATACAACGCATGCCGTTTTGGTCAACATACCCGGTAATAGACTGAAATCCCGTTTTTTACCCCCAGACCGTGCCGCCATTTTTCCTCCTTGCAAACTGGTTTGCTGATATTCTGAATTGATTAAGCATTGTTTTTCGCGGTCGGAATATATGTAGAATTTCCATGTATGTCAATCAAATATTGATACGGCGATACCTGTCTGCAATATCCTTACCGATGGGATAGCCCAATTTATTTTATCTGGTGGTTGATACAACCGTTTCTGACTATAAAAAATTGCAGATTGCCGAATAATATGCTACCGAGACGCACCTTTTGCTAAGACGCTTAGGGATTTGCGGCACCCACCTTGGTGGAAAAGTATAGAAGTGTGGACCCATGATGTTGATATAATTCATTTATTTAATATGCCCTCCCTGAAAAGAGGGTTTTTTTGAATCCTCTGGAAAAGGCCAGGTCATTGGTATGTCGAAGAAACAAATGAAAATCCTGCTAGTCAATCCTCCCAACTGTGGTCGCAGCATTCCGGAGGAGGAATACGGCATCACATCCCTTAAGCAGATATTCAAGGGCGAGCCGTTCAATCTGGAGGTGCTGGCCGGACCGCTGACCGGACACGATGTTCGGATTTTTGATGGAAAATGTGAAAATGAGGACGCTTTCTGGAGTACTTTCGATGAATTCCAACCGGATGTGGTCGGTTTTACGGCTTTGACCTGTGAAGCCAATACGGTTATCCGCTTTGCAGCGAAAGTGAAAGAAAGAAGTAACGCTGTTGTGGTCATCGGCGGTAACCATGCCACATACAATGCAGATTATTTTAATCGGGCCGAATTTGATTATATCGTTGTCGGATTGGGTAAAAAGAGTTTTGCGGAATTGATCGACTGTCTCGCAACGGGAGAAGCGGGAGAAGGCGTTGCGGGTATTGCCCGCACCTCTCCGGGAAATATTTTATCGTATCAGCCGAAACAATTCAGTAACGCCGACTTGATGGATGATGTTGCGCCCCGTTACGATCTGGTGGCCAAATACCGCAGCCAGTATTATCTGGAGCAGCTGGGGCTGGCGATGGGTTTTGTCATTACCGCTTACGGATGCACCCACGCCTGCTCTTTTTGCACCATTCCGGGGATGACCGGCGGGAAATACCTGACGCATGGGTCCGAGGCCGTCCTTCGCGACATTCAGACGCTCGGCGATATTCCCTTTATCCGGATGGTCGATGCCAACACGTTTGGCAACGCGGTACAGGCTGCTGATCTTTGCGATAAAATTCTGAAAGCCGGGATCCGGAAGAAATTCTTTGCCGACGTTCGCGCCGACACGATTGTCAGATACCCGGACCTTTTCAAAAGGTGGAAGGAAGCCGGGCTCTATGCCGTGGTGGTCGGCTTCGAAGATTTTCAGGATGAACGCTTATCCGCGTACAATAAAAAATATCAGGGCCATATCATTCACAAGGCTATTGATATTCTGCATGAACTGGGCATCGTGATTGTGGGCGATTTCATTACGACACCCGACTATGAGGAAAATGATTTCACCGGGCTGGAAAAATTCATTACCGCCAATCAGATTGAAATTCCTGTTCTGTCTGTTTTGACGCCGATCCCGGGGACGCCGCTTTATGAAGAGATGAAAAAGGATATTGTTATTTTTGATCTGGATTATTACACGTTCACCAATGCTGTCACCCAAACCCGAATGCCTGCGGCTTTATTTTACCAGACTTATGCCGAATTAGTTAAAAGATTGCATGAAAAGCCGCACAGGCCCCAATCATGAGAGGATAAAAATATGGAAGTTTACATTAATGACGTTGCCGCCTTTTTACCCAATGAACCGGTTACCAACGATCAACTGGAAGAGGTGTTGGGTAATATTCACAATATTCCCTCCCGCATCAAAAACCGCGTTCTGAAAAATAACGGTATTCATACCCGTCACTATGCCATTGACCGTAAAACCGGAAAAATGAATTACACCAATGCGCAACTGACGGCTGAATCTGTGCGGCTTTTAAAACCGGATGACCATTTTTCGATCAACGATATTCAATGTCTATGCTGCGGCACGTCCACCCCTGATCTTATCTTGCCCGGTCATGGCCTGATGGTGCACGGAGAGTTGAAAATACCGCCCTGTGAAGTCATCACCACGATGGGAATTTGCCTGTCCGGCATTACGTCTTTTAAAGCGGCGTACGCCAATGTGGCCCTGCAATTGAGTGACAATGCCGTGGCAACCGGTTCAGACCTGGCTTCGTCGCTCATTAAATCTAATTTCTTTGAACATTTAAAAGTGGACCCCGATTTTAGGCGACATCCCATTTTAAACTTTGAATCGGACTTTCTGCGCTGGATGCTCTCCGATGCCGCCGGAGCCGTCATCATGTCCCCCCGGAAAAATGAAGGTAAAAAGTCTTTACGTGTGGACTGGATTGAACATGTCTCCTATGCCGGGCAAATGGAAGTCTGTATGTTCGCGGGCGGGGTTAAAGACGATGATACGAAAACAGTCACCGGTTGGCGGCAGGTGGATTCCATGGAAGAGGTGCTGGCTAAAAATTTCCTTGCACTGAAGCAGGATACCGGCATTCTCAATGAAGAAATTGTGAAGGTAAGCGTGGATAAAGCGTTGGTCCGCGCCATTGAGAGAAGAAAAATTAAAGCCGAAGAGATGGATTGGTTTTTGCCGCACTATTCCTCTGAATATTTCCGTGACAAGATCCATGACGCGATGGTCGGTATCGGCTTTCATATCCCGTACGAAAAATGGTTTACCAATCTCACCTATAAAGGAAACACCGGTGCGGCTTCCATCTATGTCATGCTGGAAGAGCTTTTCCATTCCGACAAATTAAAAGAAGGCGACAAAATTCTCTGTTACATCCCGGAAAGCGGCCGGTTCTCAATCGCCTATATGTTACTCACGGTGGTTTAGTGATTTTGGGGATGCTCAGCCGCAATATGCGTGGCTATGTCGCGCACATGGCTCATGACGGCAGGCAGGTCGACGGTTAACAGGCGCCTGTTTTCCATAACCATTTTCCCGTTGATGATGCTGGTTTTTACATCCGCGCCCCGCGCCGCGTAGACAAGCTGGGAATAGGGATTGTAAAGCGGTGTCAGGTGAGGCTGGTTCATATCCACGATAATGATATCGGCCTGTTTGCCCACTTCGATGGACCCGATCAGATTTTCCATGCCGAGGACGCGGGCGCCGCCCAGTGTGGCCATTTGTACAACGGTTTCGGCACTCATCACCGTTGGGTCAAGCCGGTTGACTTTATGAATTTTTGCGGCCAGATCCATTTCCCGGAACATATCCAGAGCATTGTTGCTGGCGGCGCCGTCGGTTCCCAGGCCGACCGTGATGCCCTGTTCGAGCATTTGCGGGACCGGCGCGATGCCCGCGGCCAGTTTCATGGAACTGGCCGGATTGTGGGACACGCTGACGCCCAGATCGGCGAAGATAGCCATGTCTTCCGGGGTAAGCCAGTTGCAATGCACGGCAATGGTGCGCTGGTCCAGCACACCCAGATCGAAAAGATGCCGCACCGGTTTTTTCCCGTAGCGCTTTTCAATCATGTCGATCTCGTCTTTGTTTTCCAGCAGGTGGGTCAGATACAGAATATCGGCCTCACGGGCAGCCTGTTTGACGTTAACCAGCGTTTGCGGGGAACAGGTATAGGGCGAATGGCAGAAAAAAGCCGGTGTGATCATCGGCGCATAAGGCAGCCAGCGCTTGACAAACCGGTCCGCCGCCCCCATCATTTTTTCAAATTTGGGATTGTCCGGCGTGGCAAAGTCGGCGAATCCCTGAGAAACAACGGCGCGCATACCGCAGGCCTGCACGGCTTCGGCAATTTGATTTTCAAAAAAATACCCGTCACAAAACGTTGTTGTGCCGGAAAGGATCATTTCGGCCATGGCCAGCAGGGCGCCGTCAAAAACCATCTTTTTGTTGACAAAGCGCGCCTCCATCGGAAAGATGTGGTTTGTCAGCCAGTCCATCAGCGGCAGATCATCGGCCATCCCCCGGAAACAGACCATCGGCAAGTGCGTGTGGGTGTTGACCAGTCCCGGTAAAACAAGACAGCCGTCCGCATCAATAACCTTTTTTGCCGATAGAAGGCGGTTTTGGTCCACCAGGCTGATGCGACCGTCTTTCACGCCGACGACGGCATCTTCAATCACCTCCATTTTTGTGGACATGGTCAGCAGGGTTCCGCCCTGAATGATTATGTCAAAAAGATCTGATGGCATGGTTTCTCTTCACTTTCCATTAGTTGAATTCGAGTTTGTAGTAGACATCAATGCCGCTTTCCTGCCCCGTCTGAGTTTCAATCTGCCAGTGTTTGGAAAGATCATAGCGCAGAAAAAATAAATTGCCGCCGGAAAACAGGGAGCGGCCATAACTGATGTACAATTTCGGTGTTAAATATTTTCCCACAACCAGCATGCTTTCTGGAACGCTTCCCGCATTGTTGATGCCTGCCCCCGCAGGCACCACGTTAATGCGCTTATAACCCATCCGGCCGTTTTTTTCCACGACGTCCGTTGAAATATCAAACGCCGAAAGTCCCAGTCGGCCTTTGAGCTGCTTTTGCAGATCCTCCGCCTGCTGCGAAGTTAAGAGCGCGCCCGCCGCCAGCGCCAGCAGATTGGCCTGTTTGGTGTCGGAACCGAGTGGATGTCCCAGGACAATGTAGGCCAGAATATCCGTATCCTGCATGAAAGGTTCCGAATAAAGCTTCACCAGGGGCGTCTGAAGCGTGCCGCTGACTGCAACGCCGGCCCGCACATCCCCCACCTTGCGCATGGCCAGAATATCCAGAGTCGGTTGGTTAATCAGATTGCCGGCATAGAAAAGACGTCCGCGGATAATCTCCAGATTCACTCCATAAGTCCGGAAGCTACCTTTAACAACCCGAATTTCACCCCTTCCAGTCATTTTCTCCATCTGTTGAAATTGTAATTCAATGTGGCCGCCCAACTGCGCGTCGATACCGGAGCCTTTAAACTGGACCCGGTCGCCCAGCACCAGTTTCACCTGAACATCCAGATGAACCGGCGACTTTTTAGCCGCGGGTTTTGTTTTTCCTTCCCGGATCACGTCAGGGCTTGACTGCACAGGTCCCTGCGACTGTGATTCGATGACCTGAACCTCAGGCAAAAGGACTTCTCCCCGAACGGACACTTTTTCGGTTGTTCCCGAAAAAGTAAGTTTGGGCGAGCTTTGTACCTGAAGTTCGGGAAAAAATATCGTTTGAAACCGGTCGCCGTTGAGTTGTCCTTCGAAACCTTCGACCTGCCATCCTTTGAGACGGATGAGCGCGGAACCACCAATATGGCCGGGGCCGGAAACCGCCCGGAAGGAATCAATGTGGATCGTGTTCCTGGTGAGCCGCGCGGCAATCTGCGCGTCTTTGACAGAAATGCCCGCTGTTGGCAGATAAGCCCCGGCCTTTGATAAATGAGCATTGCCTTCAATCAGGGGGTGATCCCACGTGCCGCTTATCTTTAGATCCAAATCGAGTTCTCCGCGGCTTTCCTGAACCAGTCCCGGAAACAAGACACCCAGAGCGCCTTTCTCCCGAACCTGACCGGCAAGCGTCGCCTGAAGACTATCCCTGTTGTTTATGGCAACCGGGAGTCGTGCGGCAACCGGAAGGGAAAAGCGGCTTTGCAGCTTTCCATTATCCGCCATGGTCACGGTCATATCGCCGCTGAGCGTTTCCTGCCGCCAGGCCCAGGTCAGTGATGCGTCATGCAGATTGACACTTACGTCGCCTTGCTCCCCCTGCCAGTGGATTTTCGACTGTGCAAGCTTCGCCTGACCTGTTACATCAAGCCGCCGGTTGGGCAGAAGTTTCCCACGAATCTCTCCCGCCAGCTGGCCTTCCATTTTGGCATGGTCGGCCAGCCAGACCGAAAGCAGCGAGAGATTGAGCCCCTGCCATTGCAGATTAAAAAGTCCCTCTTCGGGCAGCTTAAGGCGGGCGGGCGCAGAAGAGGTAAAAGTGCCTTGCAGTTTTCCGCCCTGGGTCAGATCAATATCCAGAGCGGCACGCGTGCCTTTTTCATTGGCGTTCAGAGATAACTCGCTTTGCCGGATGCTGAGGGTTTGTTTCTCAGACTGAAGCGTTCCGTTGCCGGATAATTTGCCCGTCAGCGTCAAACGCTTCTGGGGCAAAAGTTTTAATAGAATGTTTCCGCTGCTTGATCCCGTAATAACATCCGAATTCATCCACGCATTGGCTCTGGCCAGATTCAGGGCGTTCCATTGCAAAGCAAACGAACTGTTCAACGGTTCTGGAGCCAGATTACCGGATAGGTTAACGCTTTCCGTGTCCCGGCCGGTGATCTTCAGCGGCGCAAGTGAAAGACTGTTCGCTGTTATGGAAAGCGCGGCGGACTGAACCATTTTCCATGGGCCGACGCTGTCCGTACCGTTCAGGCCGGTGACTTTTCCCTGCCAGCGGCCCTGATGATAGCTGCCGGACAAGGCCAGATGGCTTTCATAACGGCCGGAGCGAAGCGCGGCCGCCAGGGTGTGTTCCTGAACTGTGCCCCTGGCCTGGAGGATGACGGTATCGGCTTTCCAGGGTGGATAACGAACCCCGGAAAACCTGGCGTCCATGGAAAGAGGGGACCTGTCTTTATCTTCGATGAAGGCGTTGAGAGTTGCCGATGCGATCTCCAGACCACCGGTATTCAAACTACCGGCCTCAGCGGAAATGACGCCGCTTGGCCTTCCGGATCGCCAGCGCACCCAGCCGTCAGCCTTAATTTTGCCCGCGGTTTCGGGAACAAGCAGCGCAAGATCATGGATATTTGCGGTAAAGTTCAGTTTGTTTAGGAGAGCTCCAGCGGCGGTGAGTTGAAAACCTTTGCCCTGCAAAATAAGTTGTTGAATCCGGATATCGTCATTCGCAAAAGTCGCGCGCAGGTCTCCGGTCAGTTGCTGTCCGTGCAGACGGCTTTGCCGGAGAGTGCAGATGACTTCGCCACTTACTGCTTTTTTATGAGGAATCGATATCCCTCCTGCAAGATCAAAATTAATAACACCTGTCCAGTTCGGGTCAACGCGGGCCGGATTGAGATTCCGGCCGGTAAGCGCGCCTTGAAGCGCCAGATCGTTTTGCCAGGCGATATTCAGACGGCCGGTGAGCGTGCCATCCAGTGCGGTTCCCTGTATCGCGTTCAAATTTGCGCTTTCGGCGTTTCCCGCATAATCGCCGGCCAGACGGATGAATTCCCACTCTTTTTCCTTGCGGGCAGCAACCGTGATATGCCCCTTGTATTGTTTATGGTTGCCGGCAAACGTCAAAGACCCGGACAGATTGACGGGAATTTTAAATTCCCGGGCTAGATCCATATCCACCGCTTGGGCCGAAAGTGTCAGGAAGGGGTCTGGACCGCTTACGGTCAGGTTTCCATCGGCTGTAATAAATCCCGGCCGGCCCGGCCGATGCAAACGAATGTGCTTCAGCGGGAAGCCCGAGGATGTCATGCCGGCATTCGTCGATATTTCCCAGATCGGCTGTTTATTCCGTTGGACGGATAGATGAAAATATCCAGCAAGCTCACCTGACTTTTGCCCCGGTCCGAATTTTCCGGCAAACCGGAATAAATCCATGCCGGCCAATGGAGTCGGAGGGGTTGCCGTGACAACCATCTCAAGCAGAGGGCGATTAAATCCCGCCAGCATGTTTCCATCAACAACGCCCTGATCGGAAACCAGATGGAGATTGCTGACGGCCAGATGTGAATTTCGGAAATACACGGAAGCTACGATGGTTTGACACTGCAGCGGTTGTTTATCCAGGCGGCGATACGTCAGGTTGCTGATTTCCAGCCGCTTGATTCTGCCGCGCAAAAAGGTGATGACACCGGATGCCTTAGGCCAGATAAGTTCGGGTGGTTTATCCGGTGTGTTGTCTGTGATCGATACGTTCCTCAAGGATAGATGATGAATGCTGAGCTCTCCTGTCAAAAGATCAAGTGGTTGCGTGAAAAGCTCCACGTGTTGTATGCTGATCTTTCCCTGCGGCCATTGAATATCCGTGTTTTCCAGATGAAGCGCACCGGCCAGTTTTCCTTCGATCTTCCCCGTGGAAATCTTAATATCGGTATGGCGGGACACAGCATCCAGAAGACAGCGTGCGCCGGATGTCGTGCCGAGAAGCCAGACGGGCAGGGTAAGGCAGGCCAGCAGAGCCGTCAGTGCAATGGCGATGATAAAATATTTATACGCACGTTTCAAAATTCAAACCCCACCGTGAAATGGATACGAAACCCCGGATCAAATACATCGATCTGCCTGGCGACGGACAAATTTAAAGCGCCAACCGGTGTGAAGTAATGGACGCCGGCGCCCGCGGCCTGAAACATCTTTAAATTGGAAAAAGAATCAAAGGCGTTGCCGGCGTTATAAAAAGCGGAAACGGCCCAGTCATCCAATATGGCGCGCTGTAACTCAACACAACCGGTCAGAAGATGTTTGCCTCCGACAACGTTGCCAAAAGCATCCAGCGGACCCAGCGACTGATAAGCGTAACCGCGGACGCTTTGATCGCCGCCCGCAAAGAAGCGCAGGGACGGTGGAATGTCCTGGAGCGGATCCGAAAAAAAAGTAATTCCGGCTTTGGCGCTGGTTAAAAGCGACAGGCGCCAGGGCAGTGGCAGGACATGACTGGCTTCACCGAGTAACTGTAGCAATTGAGTCGTTGAACCCAGAATCTGGCTTGTGCCTCGCAGATCAAAGGCATAGCGAAAACCGTTGTTGGGTCTGATCAGGTTGTCATAATGATTGTCGGAAAACCGGACGCCCGGCAGGATATACCGTGAAGATGAATCCTGATAGCTGATGGTATAGGCTTCCTGCTGGAACTTCACATAGACCGTCCCTTGCTTCTGATGGCCGAAGCCGATGGTCCTGCCCAGTTCCAGTGCAATGAGACTGCTTTTGTATGTTGTGACATCTTCTCTTTGAATGTTGATCTGCGCGGAGGTGAAGGTCCGGATGTCCCGGTTGCTCGGAATGATATAGCTGGTCGCGAGTCCCTGCAACCGTTCCGAAATAAACAGATGGGAATTCAATTCGTGACCCTGATGGAACATATTGAGATCGCGGTAGCGCAGACCAAATCTTGCTCCCGTGTCTGTTCCGTATCCGATGCCCGGCCGGATGCTTTTGGAGGGAACCGGTTTCAGCACGACACGCACGGGGATTCTGAAGTCCGCAGCCTGCTCCTTTTGAGCCAGAACCAGCACCTCGCGAAAACGTTCCGAATTGTTTAACTGGAGTTGCGATTCGGCAATCTTGTTGTAAGAGAATATGTCACCCGGCGCAAAGGTCATATAACGTCGCAGAAAAGCGTCAGGGTAATCGGAAGCGCCCTCCATGGTGATATCAGAAAAATGATACCGTTCGCCGGTTTGCAAAACCAGGTTGATACGGGCGGACCTGCCGGCTTCGTCGACGCGAATTTCATGGATGGCGTATTCAGCGTCCAGATAGCCCAGCTCCCGCGCTCTGGATTGAAGCGCACGTCTGCCCTGCTCGTAGGATGGATGCAACAATATGCCGCCTTTTTTCAGGGGGAAATTTTCGGCGAGTGCCCTAATTGATAATTCGGAGGCGCCGCGGCCGGTAACGGAAACGTTGACATCCGTTATAATCGCCGGTCGACCCGCTTCCACGATTACGCGCAGAAGATATTCATCCGCTTTAGGTGTTTCGATATGGATGGCGATGCGGGCGGAATAATAGCCAAACGGTTCAAGCGCTGCGAGCGCTTTCTGATCCGCCTGACGGACAAAACGTTCCAGCCAGAGTTTGTCCACTTTTCCATCTTTTACCAGGCCGTAAGGAAGGGCAAGCGACTCCAGAACATTTTTTCGCGCATCCCCTTCAATGCCCTCGACAACAATTTCAACCGGTTCGGCCCCGTGAGCGACGGCGGC
>CAYULE010000044.1:9641-16906 GCA_964445385.1 uncultured Smithella sp. | reverse complement strand
GAGTGAGTTTGCAGGAATCTTTATCAAGACAACCATTATGGAAAACAATCATTTTGCTTGCGTCGGGAGAAACAGTGAAACCTATGGCATCTCTTCTTTGAATGACTCGATTGTTCGATCCATCTGAGCTTGTTGTGATAATCCTTGAAGAAGACCGCTGCTTATAGACAATGGCGTCACGAGCTAAAGCATGACCTGAAAATAGAATTATTAGAATAAAACTTAAAAGTAATTTCAAACGCATATTCATAATAATAATATCTCTAGTGGCCCAACATTTAATATACTTGGACAGGTTTTTTCGAAATTGTTTGAAATCCTACTTCATTTAAGAAAAGATGCAAAGAGAAAAATCATCAATAAATCAACCACAATGAAATTTTATAACAAGGCGCGAAGCGAAGGATTTCAGCTCACGCATGTCCTCTTCTCCACAACCCGGATGCGCGGTAATAAAATAGCACGTTAGAAACTGTTTCTGCTTTGTTTCGGTATTATTACTCCGGCAACTAAATATGTCAAAGGACGTCATGCCGGACTCGCGTGACCTTCAGGTTATGATCCGGCATCCAGTATATTCCTGGATTCCCGCATGCGAGATTGTGTCGCAATGTCATTGCGAGGGAGAGAAGCGACCGAAGCAATCTCGTAAGTCACCGCATACATGAGATTACCACGACGCCTGAGAGGCGTCTCGTAATGACAAAAGAGAATTGTGACACAGTCTCTGCACGGGAATGACAAGCATTGTTGTCAGGGTAATAACCTTTGGAGAGTGATTTGATTATCACCATCACAGAGGGAACGGGCCCACTCTGCAATGCATTCGGAACAATGTGTTGTCGAGAAACAAGAAAATAAAAAAAATGATAAATTATGTGCTATATCGGTAACGGGTTTTTCAACTGCCTCAGCAGAAGTAAAAGACAACAACCATGCTGCCGGCATGGAGCTACAACAGGATTCAGGCTAAACGTAAATACTGGAAGTGCCAGGCGCATGCAGTTCCAGACGGCGATGCCCTCGGGTCACATTACTTAAAGTCGGCCTGAGGATATCGATACGCAATTTACATTGATAAGAGTGCCACCGTTATAAACGTTTTACGAGGATCATTGGGTTTTAATATGATTAATGATGAGACGAATCTAACGAATGAATTGCAGGACCGACTCCGTTTCGAAGCCTTTATATCGGATCTTTCGGCGCGGTTTGTGAAACTTCCACCCGGCGAGGTTGATCAGGAAATAGAACGGGCATTGTATAAGGTCATGGACTTCTTCCAGGCGCATCGCTGCGGCTTAATTGAGGTTCACGCGGACCGGAATTTTACGCAGATAACCCATGCCGCTTTTGAAGCGATGGACGACATTCCAAGAATAGCGAGCTCTTTCAATCTTGCTGAATTGTTTCCCTGGCATATGGAACAGCTTACCTATCGCGGAGAACCTGTCATTATTGAAAAACTGTCTGACTACCCGGCCGAGGCTCAAAAGGACCGGGAATCATCCATGGCCTTGAAAATAAAATCCATGCTGACTGTGCCGGTGTTTGTCGGGGACCGGGTTGCTTACCACATGAATATCGAGACCGTGCAACAGGAGCGTTCCTGGCCCAAAGAATACATACCCAGATTGCGCCTGTTGGCGGAGATCTTCGTCAATGCCCTGGTGCGGAAGGACGCTGAAGCGTGCTTGAAAAGCCAGTTGAACTTCGAGACGCTGCTGTCTGACCTGTCCGCCCGCTTTATCGCGCTGCCCGCAACCAGGGTGGATGATGCCATCGAGGATGCCCAGCGGTTGATTGTGGAGACGCTGGGCCTGGATCGGAGCGTTGTATTCCAGTTTTCCGACCATGCGGCGCCTTTCATTACTCACTGGTGGAGCAGACCGGGATTTCCGCCTCTGCCACAGATGGATCCAAATGAAACCTACCCCTGGGCTTCTAAAAAGATCGCTGCCGGCGAGTCGTTCTGGTTCTCACAGATAGAAGAGCTTCCGGCAGAAGCCGCCCGGGATGTTGAATCCCATCATGAATACCATGCAAAATCCAGTTCGGGATTTCCACTTTCTACCGGAGATAAAATCTTCGGAGCGGTAACCTTCACGGCATTGAAGCAGGAGTGCGATTGGACCGATGTTTTACTCGGCCGCCTGCGGCTTGTCGCCGAGATCTTCTCCAACGCTCTGGCTCGCAAATTGGCAGAGGAGCAGGTTCTGAATTATCTCAGAGAGATCAAAAAACTCAAAGAGCAGCTGGAAAAGGACAATGTCTATCTGAGAGAGGAAGTAGAGCTTCTCCATAATCATGGGGAGATCGTCGGTGATAGTGAGTCCATCCGGTGGGTTTTGAGAAAAGCCGAGCAGGTTGCCCCGACGGATTCCACCGTGCTTATCCTCGGCGAAACAGGCACGGGCAAAGAACTGATTGCCCGGGCAGTCCACACCATGAGCAGGAGGGGAGATCGTCCGCTCGTGACGGTGAATTGTGCTTCCCTGCCGCCCTCGCTGATTGAGAGTGAGCTTTTTGGCAGGGAGAAAGGCGCATATACGGGGGCGCTGACCAGGATGATGGGCAGGTTTGAGACAGCGGAAGGGTCAACGCTGTTTTTAGATGAAATCGGCGAACTGCCGTATGAGGTGCAAGGCAAACTGCTCAGGGTTCTCGAGCAGGGAATATTTGAGAGGCTGGGATCCGCAAAGACCATCCATGTCAATGTCCGCATTATTGCCGCGACCAATCGTGACCTTTCTCAGGACGTCAAGGAGGGGAAGTTCCGGAAAGATCTTTACTACCGGTTAAATGTTTTCGCCATAACCATCCCGCCGCTGCGCGAGCGGACCGAGGATATTCCTGCCCTGGTCTGGGCTTTTGTGCAGCAGTTCGAAAAAAAAATGGGCAAGCGCATTGATGCCATCCCGCAAAAGAGCATGGATGCGCTGATGCATCGCTCATGGCCCGGCAATATCCGTGAGCTGAAAAATGTCATCGAGCATGCCATGATTGTCAGCAAGAAAACTCTTGAGATATTGCCGCAGCCTCTCGCCATAAAAGAAGAGACCGAAACAGATGTGCTGGAAGATATCGAACGCAGGCACATCCTTAAAGTATTGGAGCAAACCACCTGGCGTATTGCAGGTAAGAACGGTGCTGCAGAAATTCTTGGTGTCAAGAGGACCACCCTGTATGCCATGATGAAGGCGCTCGGAATCAGCAGACCCAATTTTTAATGTCAGCATATGGACATTGTGTCCATATGCTGACATTCCCTCGTTTATTTTTGTTTTTCCTTTTTCTATCCATAACTAAATTAATAAATATAATTGAATAGTTGCAGAATATATCCGTGCTTTTTCCCGCTTGGCATAAATCACGCAATGAACGAAGCACAAAGATCGGGAAAGCAGTGTTTCTCCATACGCTCCTTCCTGCAATTTCATCCTGATCCTGAGCATAGCCCGTATTTCAGTCGCTTTCGTTGGAGAGATGATGATGATCCAGGCCGTTGTGAAAATGGTAATACCATCAAACAAGCAGGAGGAAGGATTGAATATCCTGCGATCTGTCGCTCAGCGATCAAAGACGGAAACCGGGGCTATTGGCTGCTCCGTCTACCAGGACACGGAAAATGACCATATCATAATCTACGAAGAACTCTGGCGTAGTGAAGACGATCTGCGGCATCACCTGCGCAGGGAAGAGTATCGGAAGGTACTCCTTGTTATGGAGATGTCCTGTAAGCCTCCGGAGATCAGTTTCAACACCGTCAAGAGTACCAGGGGTGTGGAAGTAATCGAACGAGCGCGAAACGCCCATCATCAAATAAAAAAGCTAAACAAAAGAGTTTTATGAGTGATGAACCGAATGGGTTCAGGCTCGCTTAGTAGCTGCTATTTCCTATTAACATGACGAGGAGGCAAGATCGAATGTCAGGGAAAAATAAATGGAGTAATTTAAGTGACCCGCCCGTGCAGGGAACTCCCTGGAACATTATTCTGGATGAAGACAAGTGTATCGGCTGCGGCATGTGCGTCAAACAATGCCCTGCCCAGACCATCGGCATGATGGATCGCAAGCCGTCGGTTCATCAGCAACCGGCCTGTCAGTATCAATGCCCTGCCGGCATCGATGTGCGTCGTTACCTGCATCTTCTCTCCACCGGCGGGTCTTTTGAAGACGCGTGGAAAATTATTACGGAAGCAAACCCGCTGCCGGCCATCACCGGAAGGGTTTGTCCTCACCCCTGCGAGTCGGGCTGCAACCGGAACGGCATCGATGAATCCTTGAGTGTCAACAGTGTCGAACGGTTTATCGGAGACTACGCCATTGAGAAGAAACTAAGCTTCCCAAGAAAGAATCCTTTGTCGAAGAATAAAGTGGCCGTCATCGGATCGGGGCCATCGGGATTATCCTGCGCCTATCATCTGTCTGTTGCGGGGTATCCCGTGACCGTGTTTGAATCACAACCCGAGCCGGGCGGCATGCTGCGCTACGCCATCCCGTCATACCGTTTGCCCAGGATGATTCTGGATGAAGAAATCCGCCGGATCGTCGACCTGGGGGTAGAAATTCGCTGCAACACAGAAGTTGGTAAGTCCATGACCCTTGGAGATCTTACGCAGGAGTTCAAGGCGGTCTATGTGGCCATCGGTTGCCAGGATACAACCAGGCTGGGGATCAGCGGAGAAGATGATCCTCTTGTTCATTCCGGGCTGGACGTTCTGAAAAGCGTTGCCCAGGGGCGTATGGCTTCTCCGGGAAAACAAATTTTTGTTGTCGGCGGCGGTAACACAGCCATCGATACGGCCCGCTCTTTGAGACGGCTGGGGGCCAATGTCACCATCCTTTACCGGCGGACGCTTCAGGACATGCCGGCCCACGAATCGGAGGTGTCCGAGGCGCAGGAGGAAGGCGTTGCCATGCAGTTTCTCTGCGCTCCCGTGAATATCAAGAAAAACAGCCCATCCCTCACCGTGACCTGCATCAAGATGAAACCCGGCGAGAAAGACGCTTCGGGAAGGGCGCGGCCCGTTCCCATTTCCGGCAGTGAATTTACAGTAGAGGCAGACGCGGTGGTTTCGGCTATTGGTCAGGTCATCGTCGCCACGGGACTTGAAGGTCTCATCGACGGAAAGGGAATTATTGAAGCCGGCAGGAATGGTATCACCGACTTGAAGGGTGTGTTTGCCGGCGGGGATGCCGTATCGGGACCGGCAACGGTAACAGCGGCGATCGGCGCCGGTCGGAAGGCGGCTCTTGCCATCGATGCCTATATCAAAGGCAGAACGTTACAAGACGATGAAAAACTGGAAATCTCTTATCAGGGGATGCCTCTGAACGAATACGATAAAATCCCCCGAAATCATACCGCCCTGTTACCCGTTGCCGAGCGCTTCAAGAATATCGACGCGGAAGTTCATCTTCCGGTTCGTGCCGATCAGGTTCTGTCGGAAGCAAAGCGGTGCATCAACTGCGGGACCTCAAAATCAGCATTTGTCGGCATGCCGTATTTCGGGAAAATCTGTCTGGCCTGCCGCAACTGTGAGGCGATCTGCCCGAATCAGGCCCTTCGTTTCCCCCATTTTTATGCTGTTGAAAAAGGCCGCTGGCACTATGATTTCGATTACCCCAAAAAGGCGGGAGGCGGATATCCCAATCCCCTCGGGGCGGCCGAAGCGCCGGAATTCAGCACCATCGAATCGCAGTTGACCGCAACGGAAAGAGTCATCTATCAGCGGAGATCCACGCGTGTCTATAAGCCGGACCAGATTCCCGATGAGATGCTCCACCGGGTTCTGGAGGCGGGGCGGTTCGCCCCTTCGGCAGGAAACTGTCAGGGATGGAAATTTGCCGTGCTCCAGGACAAGGAGATGATGGCCGGGATCAGTGAAGGGACCCGCAAGTTTCTCTCCATCTTTACGAAGCTCTACCAGGGTAAAAGTCTTCCCCGCACCCTGTTGAAAAACAGCCTGGCAATCCTTAAGCCGGAGGCAATCGATCAACGCCCCATGCTGGCGATCCAGGCTCTGTCCACTCCCAAATTCGGGAAAGAGCCGCTGAGTGCATTTTTCAATGCCCCCACGGCCATCCTCATTCTCGGTCATAAACAATACATATCGGATATGGCCTTCGGAACCGGCGTATGCGGCCAGAATATGGTCCTGGCCGCGCACTCTCTCGGACTGGGCACTTGCTATGTGGGATTTGCCACATCCGCCCTGAATATGGATCCGAGGATGAAGAAGTACAAAGAGCGACTCGGCATTGTCTGGCCTTATGAAACGGTGGCGGAGATCATCACGATCGGCTATCCGGCGGTGCAGACGGATCGGGTTGTAGAAAGAGAATTTCCAAAAGTCGTCTGGGTGAAATGACTGAAACAGGAAAAATGTCACAAGCCTGAAAATACAAGAAAGGATTTACGAGATGGATAATATTTACGTTATTGGTGTTGGGATGGTTCGGTTCAACAAGTATCCGGACAAGACGGTGCAGACTCTGGCGCATGAGGCCATTCAACTGGTTCTGGAAGATGCGGATTTAACGAAAGAGGATATGGAGGCGGTATTCTTTGCCAATACCTTCTGGGGGATGTTCGATAATCAGCATTCCATCCGCGGCGAAGTGGTGATGAGGAACATGGGGGTTGGCAGAATCCCGATCACCAATGTGGAGAATGCCTGTGCGGGCGGATCGACGGCTCTGCATCTGGCCTGCACGGGAGTCCGGGCGGGGATGTACGACGTGGCGCTGGCCGTCGGGTCGGAAAAGATTACGAATGCGAATAAAGCCTTGTCCCTGGGGGCTTATGCCACCTGTATGGATGTGGGGAATTTTGAAAAACACATCAACAATATTATGGAACTGGGCAAGACCTTTACCGTGCAGCTTCCAGAGGATCAGTCGGCACCCGGACAAGGCCGGAGCATCTTTATGGACGCTTATGCCATGGGCGCCCGCTGGCATATGAGCCGTTTCGGCTCGACGCAACATCAACTTGCGGTGATTTGTTCCAAAAATCATTTTCATGGGTCTCTCAATTCCCTGTCTCAGTATCAGCATATGATGACGGTGGAGGAGGTCCTGGCCGACAAGGCTGTCGCTTATCCTCTGACACGGGCGATGTGCGCTCCTGTCGGCGACGGGGCTGCCGCGGCCATTGTCTGTTCGGAAAGATATCTGAAGCGGTTGGCAAACGCCAGACCCGTTAGAATCCGGGCATCGGTACTCGGTACAGGTACCGACCGCGATATCAACGCACCCGA
>CAYULE010000044.1:0-9541 GCA_964445385.1 uncultured Smithella sp. | reverse complement strand
GAATCCGGGCATCGGTACTCGGTACAGGTACCGACCGCGATATCAACGCACCCGATATCGGAGAACGCCTGGCCAAACAGGCTTATGACTCAGCCGGTGTCGATCCCCAGGACATCAACCTTGCGGAGCTTCACGATGCCACATCGTGGGGTGAACTCCATCAGACGGAGTCCATGGGTTTCTGCCCCATGGGAGAAGGTGGACCGTTTGCGGAATCCGGGGCCACAAGGCTGGGGGGCAAAATGCCTATTAATACCAGTGGCGGCCTGGAGTGCAAGGGCCATCCGATCGGCGCTTCCGGCCTTTCCCAGATCCATGAACTGGTGCTGCAGCTCCGGGGAGATGCGGGAAAACGGCAGGTGGAGGGCGCCAGAATGGCCCTGGCGGAAAACGGTGGAGGCAACATTGGTGTCGAAGAGGCGGCGATGGGCATCCACATTCTGGAAAAAGTGAAATGAATGAAAATCATAGCGCCATTTAAAGCAGTTTAAAAAAAAGAATGGGCTTCAAGTTAATGTTTTTAAAGAGTGATGATGGAGGTTTTTATGCAAGGAGAAATGGTAGAAGGATTATTTGCTTATGAAGTTGAGGCAAAGTATGAGGAAAAACCTGATTTCAAGGTGTTGACATTTGAAAACGGCAATTGGCCCGATGAAACCGTTACTTATGCCGATATCTTTCTGAAGGGCTGCAAACTGGCAGCGGCGTTGAAGCAGGCCGGCATTGGCAAAGGCGACCGTTTCAGCGTGATCATGAAGAATCATCCGGAATTCGTCTATTGTATGACGGCCGCCTCTCTCACGGGCGCTGTTATTGTTCCGATCGATCCCCGGTCGAAAGGAAGCAAGCTCACCTATCAGATCAGGGACTCCAATTCCAAGGGAATCATCTTCAGCAACGAATATATTCAGGAGGTGGAAAAAACCCTGGAAGATTTACCGGATGTCAAGGTCATCGGGATTCTGTACAAGCCCGGTTTCGACACGCCGCGCCGGGATCAATATCCCGATCTGGCGGCCCTCCTGGACGGTCCGAATGTCGATCCCCCCGCCGACCGTAACCGGGATCTCAATTCCCCTTTCGAGATTATTTATACTTCCGGCACCACAGGAGATCCGAAAGGTGTTGTCGTGAAGGCGAACCGCGTTTCCGCGTTCAAGTTGCTTGCCCAGTTAATCTGGCAATACACCGATGCTGATGTCTTATATACGGGACTGTCATTGACCCACGGCAACGCTCAGTCCGTTACCATGTGTCCGTCCCTTCTTCTGGGTATCCCCGCCATTATCAGCCGGTCATTCACCAAGAGCCGCCTGTGGGACATCTGTCGCAAGCATGGTGTGACGACCTTTTCCCTGCTGGGCGGTATGATGATGGGCATATACAGCGAAAAGAGAAAAAAAAACGATAGTGACAATCCGGTTCGCAAGGTCCTCAGCGCCGGCACCCCTCTGCCCATCTGGAAAGATTTCGAAGAGCGTTTCAATGTCAAGATTCATGAATGGTACGGCGCCGTGGAAGGAGGTTTCGCGCATAACACGCCGGGTTCCGGTCCATTGGGATCCTTCGGAAAGCCCATCGAGGGCCTCATGGAAATGAAAGTGGTTCATGAAGACGACACGGAATGTAAACCCGGTGAGATTGGGGAATTGATCTGTGGGCGCGCCGGTGCCAGGGAAGAGGTGGAATACCACGGTAAGAAGGACGCATCGGCGGCGAAAACCCGCGGCGGGTGGTTACGGACGGGAGACATGTGTCACCGGGATGCCGACGGCTGGTTCTATTTTGATTTCCGTAAGGGCGGGGGGCTGCGGCGACAAGGCGACTTCATTCTCCCTGAATATGTGGAGAAGGCCCTGGCCGATCTACCGGAGGTGAACGATGTCTGCGTCTATGGCATACCGGCGGAATCGGGGTCGCCGGGCGAGAGCGACATCGTGGCCGCCGTAGTGTTTGCCCCTGGTGCAAGGCTGGATGTGAAGATCATTGCGCAAGAGCTCTCCAGGACCCTGGAAAAGGGATACATCCCCCAGTACCTCCAGGTCGTGGACAATATTCCCAAAACTGCATCTGAAAAGAACCTCGACCGTGTTCTGCGCGATGAGTTCAGCAAAGAAGCGGACAATGTCTTCAGATTCTAGGAGCGATACCGGCACAAAAATAATGGACTAAGGCCAGGTGGCGGCAAAAAGGAGGGTATATGTTACAACGATCGAAGGTAAAATCATTCATCTCAAGGTTTCCCAAGTTCGAGGACGAGGTTCTTTCACTCTATTACGCGCCACGGATGCCCAGGGCCATGGTCAAAGAAACCGAGGAGGTGATTGCGCTGGCGCGCAAGTTCAATGATGAGGTAGCAAGGCCCTTATCGCTTGAGCTCGACCGGAAGACCCACGAAGACCCAAACTATTTTCCCGTTGAACTGGTCAAGAAGGCCAATGAATGGGGCTTTTACACTCTGTGGATACCAAAGCTCTTTGGCGGCAAGGGTTACAACATGCCTTCCTTATCTTATTTTTGTGAGGAGATCGCCTCGGTCTGTGTCGGCATCGCAAATGTGATCGGCGTGCACTATCTGGGTATGACAGGCCTCATGATGTCCAGCAACGCGCGGGTCATGAACAAGGTGCTGCGAGAGACGGTCAAGGGTGAGAAGACAGGGGAGCCATGTCTCATCTCGTTTTCCATCACCGAACCCAACGCAGGCACCGACGTGGAGGAGGTCGAACTGGAGGCCAAAGGCAGGCTCGGCTGCCACGCCAAAAAAGTCAAGGGCGGTTACATTGTTAACGGCAGTAAGATATTCATCTCCAATGGGCACGTCTCTCAGTGGACCGTTCTCTACGCGTACACTGACTTGAAAAAGGGCGCCGATACCAAGGTGTCCATGGTGGTGAAACAGGGCATGAAGGGTTTTTCTCTCGGCACGCACGAGAACAAGATGGGCCAGCGGATCTGCCCGGCCAGCGTGCTCAACTTCGAAGACTGCTTTGTTCCGGATGAGTATGTGACGTTTGATTCTGAAAGTATCAAAGGTTTTACGAAACAGGCTTCCCGCGACATCAACATGCGCCATGTTGATTATGTCTTTTCCATCTCCCGTCCCGCCGTATGCGCGTTTGGCACGGGGGTGGCGCGTGGGGCCTTTGAGGCTGCCCTCAAGTACGCGAACGAGACCGAACTGGACGGCAAGCCCATGGTCAGCTACGAGTGGGTGCAGTGCAGGCTGGCTGAGATGTACACCAATGTCAGAATCGGCAGGCTTGTCTACACGGAGGCCAATCTGGCGAACCAGCACCGGGGGGTATACAACATCCTCCAGATGAAGCCCATTTACTACTATATGAAGTACATGCCCCTGTGGTTTTTCAACACCGTCATCTCCCCCCTGCTGAACAAACCCATCGGGACCTGGCTCATGAGCAAGTGGTATCTTGACTGGCAGAAGCCGAAGAACCAGCACTTAACCACAGGCCTGGCTTCCATGGCCAAGTTCACCGGCACGGACATGGGGGTTAAAAACTGCCAGATGGCGCTCGAACTCATGGGGCAGGCAGGCCTGAGGCATGAAAAAGGCGCGGAGAAAATCCTGCGCGACGCTAAGCTCCTCCAGATCTATGAGGGCACCAATCAACTCAATCGGATCAACCTGTTTAAATCCATCATCTCTGCCGCCAGTCCGCAGGCAACATTTTTTGAAGAATAAATAAAGGAGGAAACCATGCTGACCGCGTTGAATAAAGACTTGAAACCATTTGAAGACCTGATCATCTCATACGCCAAAGGAGAGCTCAAACCACATGTCGAGGAGCACGACAAGTACCCCTTCGGTACCCTCGATATCGATGTCATCGAGTCGGCGTTCCATAAGATCTACGATCTGGGGTTCATGGGCATCATGCTGCCCGAGAAGTATGCCGGCATCGGTCAGGGGATCAGCGCCATGTGCATGATGCTCGGCCACCTCGCAGAGGTGGACGCGTCCTATTCCCTGATCATCTTCACGAGTGCGCTGTCCCAGCAGATCATCCTGAGTGCCAAAGCGGACGCGATAGCGGAAAAGATCTACCCGAACGCGGATAAAGCGCAGGACTATCTCATTGCGTTCCCGTCATTCACCGATCCCGGCCAGGCAACTGAACTGCCGAAGGCTTCATCTTCCGGCAAGGGCTACACGCTGAAGGGAAAGCTTGATTATCTCGTCATGGGTAACTTCTCGAACTGGGCTGTCCTACCGGCCATGGTTGTCGGCAGGCAGGGCTATTCTTTCTTTCTCGTGAATCTGAATGACAAGGGCGTCAGGAAAAGTGATCCTGTCTTTAGCCTTGGGCTCCATGCGTGCCCCATCATCGACATTATCCTGGATGGTGTAAACGCTGAGATCATCGGAGAGGAAGACCAGGGTGAAAAGTATTTCCAGACCGCCTCCAGAGTCATGCATGCGGCCGCCGCAGCGATTAACGCCGGCATCATGAGAGGCTCCCTCAAGGAAGCTCTTGACTATACGAAGGAGCGGGAACAGGGCGGTCGGGCCGTCATCAACTGGTCGGAAGTCAGGATGATTCTGGCCAACATGGCGATCAAATCCATGACGGCTGAACTCTGTGTGACTCAGACGTGCAAGGCCATTGATGAGAACCTCAAAGACTGGGGCCGGATCAGTATCGCATCCGCGCTGCATGTTCATGAGCTCGCCTGTGAGCTTGTCAACGATGGTGTCCAGGTGCTGGGCGGCAATGGGTACATGAAGGACTATGGCCAGGAGAAACGCTACCGTGATGCCAGGCAGGTCCAGGCGCTTCTCGGCTCGGTCCCGCTCAAGAAGTTGGCGCTCATCAAGGAAATCAGCACATAAGGCGCCGGGAAGGAAAGCATGAAGAATATTCTTATAACGGGAGTTTCCGGTTATTTCGGGAATAAGCTCGTTTCATTCTTTGATACCAGGAATGAAATCAAACGCATTTACGGGATTGATATCAAACCACCCGCGTTTAAATCTCCTAAACTGGCATTCATAAAATGCGATGTCAGGGACAACCTGAAGGAAATATTCAAAGGCGGGGATATAGACTGTGTTATCCACACCGCTTACATCCTGCCGCCAATCCACGACATCGCCCTGATGGAAGACATCAACGTGAACGGGACAAAGAATGTCCTGAATACAGCGGCCGCCCATGGGGTTAAGCAGATTCTTGACTGCTCTTCGAGCACAGGCTACGGGTTTCACCCCGATAATCCCAAACGCCTTACCGAGGAAAGCCCCCTGAGGGGGAATGATGACTTCTCTTACGCAAAGAACAAGAAAGAACTGGAACTGTGGTCCAAAGGATTTGAAAAAGAACACCCTGATATCCTTTTTACCGTTATTCGCCCCTGTTTCGTAGCAGGGCCGGGATTCAACAACCCGCTGGCCCGGCATATCCGTAAAAAAGTTTGCATACTCCCCAGTGAGACTGCCCCCTTTCAGTTCATCCATGAGGACGATCTGGTCGAGATCATGTATCTCTTACTGAAACGCAAAAAAACCGGAATCTACAATCTTTCAGCGGACGGTACCATAACCTTCGAAGAGATGGTCCGAATCCTTGGCGGTCATGTCCTGAAGATTCCCACAGGCCTCCTGTGGCCGCTCAACAACATGATGTGGAACCTGCGCCTGAAATTCATGACCGAATTTCCCAGCCCGTGCCTGAACATGATCCGGTATTCCTGGATCACAAGCAATCAAAAGGTCAAACGAGAGCTCGGATATAAATTCAGGTATACCACCAGATCAGCCTTTGAAGATTTTGCCAGACACGTGAAAGCATCGGATGGTCTACGGGCCTGACCTGACAGGAATGATTCGAGAAGATGATTTCTGAATGAAAGAGAGACAATCAAATGCTGCAGGGATTGAAGGGTAAAAACGTACTCGTAACCGGGTCGGCCATGGGTATTGGCAGGGGGTTGTCGGAATGCTTTGCCAAACAGGGGGCTAATATCGTTCTGGTAGATCTTCCCGCGCAGAAAAAGTGTCTGGAAGACTGGTCAACGGAACTCAGGAATACTTTCAATATGAAAACCTGGACCTTTTATATGGATCTCACGGAATCTCATGGCCCCGAACAACTCCATCAACAGGTCATGCAGGAGGTGGGGGAGGTCCACGTGCTGGTGAACAACGCCGGGGTTTGCTGGTTCGGCAGGTACTCAGACATGCCGCTGGACAGATTGTCCGGTATGATTTTGCTCAACTGTCTCGCCTATGCCAAGATGACCCGCCTCTTTCTTCCCGGCATGATTGAACGCGATGGAGGGGGGATACTGAATATCTCCTCGGTTTCAGCATTCCAGCCCGTTCCGACGCTTGGACTCTACGCCGCCACCAAGGCCTTCACCCAGAGCCTGACTGAGGCGGTGAGGGCAGAGCTTCCTCCGGGGAGTAAGGTCATCGTATCGACGCTCAACCCGCCTTTCACAAGAACGCACCTCATCGATGATGCCGGGGTTCCTTCAGACTACATCCCCATTAAGATGTCCTTCATGGGTGTGGAGGAGGTCACGGCGTCGGGTGTAAAGGCGTTCATGCGTGGTAAGGAACGGTATGTTCCCGGCTTCCTCAATCGGATTTTCTATCTTGTATTATGTAAGTTCACACCTCACGGTCTGTTGAATAAGCTCTCCCGGCTGCTGACCCGAAGACTTTCCGACTTCATGCCTGTTCCGGTTGTCTCTTTTTTCAACAGTTTAAAATCGAAGTAGCGCCGATTCTTGTGTTTTCAAGCAAGATTCAAACTGGGTGGAATACCCGAAGTTTTTCTTAAACATGTAGTCAATATCTTATTAAGTGCCGGACATTTAAAATATTGTAAAAAGGAAATAATCATGACTTTAACTTTCATTCAGCAGTTTGTTTTGGTGGCTTTTGCGGTTATTATTGGCGCTGTGCTTATTTCTTTTGTTCTTTTAAAAGCCTTCGGAAAAGGCATGGTCTATAAGATGTGGCTCAGGATTTTTCCCGCGATAGCCTTGGTAATTATATTGATATATGGAGCCGCCGGCACCAACGTAGCATCAAATCCATTTATTTTCGCTATTTCATCCCTGCTTGATGTTGCCATCATCCTTGGTTTTTTTATTTACACGGGGAAATATTTTGAAAGAAATATCATCAAATCGCTCGATAAGGTTAACCTGGCGGCGGATGAGGTATCAAATGCCTCCGCAGTTATCGCAAATTCAGGGCAACAACTGGCTGAAAGCTCATCAGAACAGGCCGCCTCCATTGAGGAAACCAGCGCTTCGATAGAGGAAATGGTTGCGACGATAAAACAGAACGCAGACAATACCAATCAAGTCAATATCGTTGCTACGGGTTCCAGAAATACTATTATCGCCGCGAATGATAAGATGAATTCAATGAAGGAATCCATCTCCGATATAAATAAGCAGTCCGCTGAGATGGCCAAGATCATCAAAACAATTGATGAGATCGCTTTTCAGACAAACCTGTTGGCCCTGAATGCAGCCGTTGAAGCGGCCCGCGCGGGTGAGGCAGGCGCAGGATTTGCTGTCGTGGCCGATGAGGTTCGCAATCTGGCAATGCGGTCGGCGGATGCTGCCAGGTACACGACGGGCTTAATCGAAAAAGTGCAGGAAAGCGTGACCAAGGGTGTGAAAGAGACCGATGAAATAATGGAGGTCTTTGAAAAGATTGGCAGTAACTCGGGGAAAACAGTCGAGCTGGTTTCTGCGGTCACGATCGCTTCGACCGAGCAGACAAAAGGTATCGACCAGATAAGCATTGCGGTCTCTCAAATGGACACGGTGACACAAAGGATGGCGGCTAACGCAGAAGAATCCGCATCCACTGCGGAAGAGATGTCTGCGCAGGCCTCTGAATTAAAGAACCTGGTGGAAGCGCTTGCGGTGTTTATCAGCGGGAAAAAGGCAGCATAGCCTGGTTGATCATTTTGCTGAATATCAGGAAATTTTCATCTTCTTGTCCCTGACACTTTGCGCAGGATACCCGTCCGTCGATGGTCGGAGGTAACAATATCTTTTTGTCTCTGCTTTTTTGCCGGGTCTTTTTCCACGTAAATCTTTTTGCCGGTTGCCGGGTCTGTGCCTGTCCTATACATGAGTGCCGACCAGGTTGACGGCAGAGGTGTGAAAATCTGCACCTGCTCCGGATGAGTTTTTAACTCGCGCGACGCGAAGGATTTCAGTTCGCGCATGTCCTCTTCTCCGCAACCCGGATGCGCGGCAATAAAATAATACGTTAGAAACTGTTTCTGCCTTGTTTCGGTATTAACCTTTTCAAAAATGTTTTTAAAATCGATCAGTGTCTGCGCCCGCGGCTTGCCCATCAGTTTCAAAACGCCGGGGGATGTATGCTCCGGTGCGATTTTCATCTGTCCGGAGATGTGATGTCTGGCCAGTTCGCGCAGATAAGCCATGCCCTGTTTTTTGTCGGCCAGAAGCAGATCGTGGCGGATGCCGGACGCGACAAATACTTTTTTAACGCCCGGGATTTTGCGCAGGTTCGAAAGCAGGCGGATTTGCCTTTGATGATTATTGATCAGCGACAGACAGACCTGCGGATGCAGGCATTGTTTGTCCGTACACGCTCCTTTCGTCTGTTTGCGGGCGCAGTCGATGCCATACATGTTGGCGGTCGCGCCGCCCACATCCACAATATAACCTTTGAAGTCGGACCGTCCTGCGATTTTTCGCGCTTCGGCCAAGATGGACTCCTCGCTGCGGCTGAGAATCGTCCGGCCTTCGTGCAGGGCGATGGAGCAGAAACGGCATTCACCGAAACAGCCCCGGTGTGTGGTCAGTGAAAAAGCAATGGTGTCCATGGCCCGAACCTTACCCTGTGCCGCGTAAAAAGGATGGACGCGGCGTGAAAAATCGAGCGCGTAAACAGCGTCGAGTTCGGTAAGCGATAAATGAGGTTGCGGCGGATGATGCACCAGATAGCGGTTGCCGTGCTGTTGATAAAGGCCATGCGCTCCCACCGGATCGGTTTCGGCGGAAAAGATTTTGAACATGTGCGTAAATGCTCTGGGATCGGCTTCCACTTTTTCAAAAGACGGTAATTCCAGATAACCATGCGGCGGTTCGTTTTCAATGACACAGGTGCCGCGGATGCCTCGGAGGTCATGTCCCGCCGCCAGCCTTTGCGCGATTTCGACCACGGCTTTTTCCGCCATGCCGTAAACCAGAATATCGGCGCGCGCGTCAAACAGAATCGATCGGCGGATGGCATCCGACCAGTAATCATAGTGGGCAATCCGGCGCAGACTGGCTTCCACACCACCCAGAATAAGCGGTTTAGTGTTTTTGAAATATTGCCGGATGAGATTGGCATACGCAATAACGGCGCGATCGGGGCGGCGGTTGTTTTTGCCACCGGGCGTCAGGTCATCATCGTGCCTCTTTTTCTTCAGGGCTGTGTAATTGGCAACCATGGAATCCATGCAGCCGCCGGTGACACCCCAGAACAGGCCGGGCTCGCCCAGCCGCCGGATATCCGAGTCGTTTGTTAAAT
>CAYULE010000043.1:15663-16909 GCA_964445385.1 uncultured Smithella sp. | reverse complement strand
ATTTACTGGGTGAGTTGATGCCCATTAACTTTCTCTATTATGGCATCCCCCGCGAGATCGTGGATGAGGTCATGGCCCAGTTGTTTACGCTGTCCTGCGGTGTTGTGCGGCAAGAGCGATCGGACGACAAGCTGAAACCCGCGCTGCTTGCGGTGGATTACGATATCGATGAGAACGCCGACGCTCTTTTGCCCGCCGGCAAAACGCCCGGCACCTGACCCTTCCCGTCTCACGCGCCGGCTACTCCGCCATGACTTCACGCTCCTATTCACCATCCACCATCCACTATCCACTACTCACCATCTCCAATTCACGGAACGTCAAGAAATACTTTTTCGCCTGATAGATAGTCCAGCAGAAGTTCATCTTGCGGATCAATGTCAATTGCTTTGTTTATGTATTTCTGGGCGACGGTTTTATGACCTTTGGCCCGGTAGGCCTGGGCAAGACGTAAATAAACAGCAGGGTTCAGGGGTGTCATCCGGCGGGATTTTTCCAGAAGAGCGATCGCTTTGGCCAGATCCCCCCCGGCGATGGCCGGCGTTAAAAGATGATAGGACCCAATCGAATAAAGCGCCTCGGCGGAATCCGGCATCAGTTTCTGCACTTCTTTAAAATATCCATTGACTTCAAAGTAGGCGGGGATGGCTCTGATCATATATTTTTTAGTCAGGACTCCCTGGGAACCTGACGCCAGCATCAGACTCATGGCCCGATGAAATCGCGAAAGCTCGCTTCTCTTTTCGATCATCTGCCGGGCCCCGCGATAGGACCCCGCAAAATCTTTTTGCAGATAGTCCAGGTGAGAAAGCGTTACGTGCGCAGGATAAAATTCCGGATGCGTTTTGATGAGCGTCGTTAAAACATCTCGGCTCTCCTGATGCCGGTGATCCCTCAGAAGCATAATGCCCTGCAATAATTTCATGGCCGGACTGTCCGGCATTTTATTTTTATTCTCGTTGAATAATTTTCTCAGTTTAGCCCGCTGATATTCCCGGTAGTAGACCATGGTCAGCATATAGATATCCTGCGCGGACTTATCTGTTTTATTTTCCAGATGGAGAATCGCGCCGGGCGACAACTGGACAGCGGAATCCGCCGAAGCTTTCCAATCGGCGGCAGAGGCGGAAGAATATAACCAACCGGCGAAAAAGATGAAGAGCAGAATTTTTTTCATAACAGCCATCCCGGATATAAACTTAATCAACCACCTCCTGCCGGTTCAATCCCGCTGCTGCGGGACGAG
>CAYULE010000043.1:0-15563 GCA_964445385.1 uncultured Smithella sp. | reverse complement strand
ATATAAACTTAATCAACCACCTCCTGCCGGTTCAATCCCGCTGCTGCGGGACGAGTGAGGCATAAGCACCATTCACTATTCACTATCCACTATCCACTATCCACTATTCACCTGACTCTTCCGATACCAGCGGGATGACCACTTCCAGCGTATGCTCCCGCTGATCGTCAACCAGCGTTATTTCGGCGTCCTCGATGACCAGGCCATCCAGTGTCATGCCGGCCGTTTCTCCTGCGGTCTGACGGATCACAATATGATAGAGTGCTTCTCCATACCGGTAGTGCATCGTTATTTCATTCCAGGCAACCGGCAGGCAGGCGGCTATGCTGAGCTTATTGTTATTCAGTTTAAGTCCCAGAAGCGATTCCACAATCAGACGGTACATCCAGGCGGCGGACCCGGTAAACCACGTCCATCCGCCGCGTCCGATATGCGGCGCGACAGCATAGATATCGGATGTAACAACGTAGGGCTCCACCTTATAAATTTCCGCATCCTGAGGAGTCAGGGCGTGTTTGACCGGATTGATAATATTCAGGACATCCCAGGCGCGCTTCCTGTCACCCAGGGCGGCAAAAGCCATGGCTGTCCAGATGGCCGCATGCGTATACTGTCCGCCGTTTTCTCTCACACCCGGCACATAACCTTTGATATAACCCGGCTCCGTCTCTGATTTGTCAAATGGCGGATCCAGGAGTTGAACCAGTTTTTTGTCCCGATGGACAAGAAATTCATCGACCGCGTCCATGGCCTGGCGGGCCCGAACCGGATCCCCCGCTCCGGATAGCACAGACCAGCTTTGGGCGATCGAATCAATGCGGCATTCGGTATTGACGCAGGATCCCAGCGATGAACCGTCATCGCAATAAGCACGGCGGTACCAACCGCCGTCCCAGCCGCTTTCCTCAATGTTGCGCTGAAGCTGCGCCGCTTCTTTCGCGCACAAATCGGCAAACGCTCTATCTTCCTGGAGACGGGCGATCCGGACAAACTTGAGCAAAACCTCATACAGAAAAAAGCCCATCCAGACACTTTCACCCGTGCCCTCATCTCCAACTTTATTCATACCGTCATTCCAATCGCCGGAACCCATGAGGGGTAAACCATGACTTCCAAATCTCAGACCTCTTTGAATGGCCCGCACACAATGTTCATACACACTCGCCTTTTCTTCCGTGACCCCCGGCAGATCGTAATAGGAATCCTCCTCCGCCCGGACCGGTCGTCCTTCGAGAAAGCTGACGCGTTCATTCAAAATCCCCTCATCACCGGTACTGATAATATAGCGGCTCACGGCTAACGGCAACCACAGGAAATCGTCGGAGCATTGCGTGCGCACACCCCGGCCGGTGGGCGGATGCCACCAGTGCTGGGCATCGCCCTCCGTAAACTGACGGCTCGCGCACAACAGCAGGTGCTGACGGACCAGGGCGGGTTGCGCATAAACAAGCGCCATGACATCCTGTAACTGATCGCGGAAACCAAAAGCGCCGCCGGACTGGTAATAACCGCTGCGCGCCCAGATCCGGGAAGACAGCGTCTGATATAAAAGCCAGCCATTCGTCAAAAAATTGAGCGATGGATCGGGTGTTTCAATTTGCAGGGTACCCAGCGTTTTTGTCCAATGGTGATGAACCATTTCCAACTCCTGATGCGCGACCGCCGGTCCCCGGAAGCTCTTCACCATTTTGCCGGCATCGTCCACGCCCCGTCTGCCGGTAACCCCCAGCCGGAAAATGGCCTCGTGCTCCTGTCCATCCTTCAATCCAAAGGTCGTCTGAATAGCGCCACAGGGATCCAGACCGGCGCCGGTATGGCCGGCAAGATGGGAACGCGTCATCGCCTGCGGATTGGACAGTTCACCATTACGGCCGAGAAATTCGTCCCGATCGCAGGTATACGTCCGCGTTTGATCATCCACGTCAAAGAAAACCACTTGATTGGCAAAGTCGGTATTATAGGAATTTCTGGCAAAAAGCGCCCCGCTTCCCGCATCCACTTCCGTGGTGACATGCATGATTGTTTTCGGTCGCAAATCACCCAGCACCCACTCCAGGTAGCCGGTAATGGAAAGGGTGCGATTGCGCCCTGATTCATTAACTACTTTTAAAACCATGAATTTAACCGGCGCGGTCGCGGACACATAAATCCACAACTCGGACCGGATGCCGCATTCCGCATGTTCGAAAACGCTGTATCCAAAACCATGCCGGCAGATGTAAGGGGTTTGACCGCGGCACGGTAGCGGCGCGGGAGACCAGACCTGTCCGGTTTCTTCATCACGGATGTAAAACGCTTCGCCGCTCGCATCGCTTACCGGATCATTATTCCACGGGGTAATGCGGTATTCGTGGGCGTTCTCACTCCAGGTCGAGGCCGAACCGCTTTCGGAAATGATCGATCCAAAGTGCGGATTCGCCAGGACATTCACCCAGGGCAGCGGCGTTCCCTCTCCCGGTTTTGTAATGATGACATATTCACGCCCATCAGGGGTAAATCCCCCGAGACCGTTTCCGAAAATTAAAACGGGATACAACCCTTCTCCCTCATCCTGGCTTCCGACACTTTGATCTTTAACCGGCTTTAACCGGGGCACGGGGATATCCTTTACCGGGCGACGATTGAGCTGTTCCAAAAGGGTTCCCATATCATCCTTGATAATGATGCGGGCAACCGCCTGCATCAGAATACGGTCTTCGTTGGATATCTGATCACCGGGTCTGACAAAAATGCCGCCCGGTCGATCCTGAACCCTGGTTTCCATGCTCGTGGCGATCAGTCCCACAATCTGGTCATGAAGCGCCTGCCGATAGATGGCATTATCCTCATTCCAGATGACCAGATCGACAGCCAGCCCCCTTAAGCGCCAGTAGGCATGAGCCTGCTGGAGTTGGCGGACGAGTTCAATGTTGGCATGGTCGCCGATCTGGAGTAACACAATGGGTAAATCTCCGGAAATGGCGTAACCCCATAAGCCGGATTGACCGCGGCGGTTTTTAATAATGATCCGCGGATCAGCGCGCAGGGATGAATTAGCGTAAATAACAGAACCGGCGAGACGTCCGTATAGTTGCGCGTCTTCCTGAGTCGCATTGATCTGCCGGAGCGTAACCTGGCTGTGCGTCCAGGCCAGATTGAAAACGCGGTCGGCCAGGCGGTTGTCGTGGTATTTTTCAACAAGACCAAGCGCTTTGACCCGGGTTTCCGCGATACCGGAAACGACATCCAGGATCACCGATTCTCCCGGAGAGAGTCTGATCGGGCGACGAATCGAAACTATCGGATCCAGAACGGAACCTTCCGTGCCCGACAAATCCTGGAGCCCATTCGGCAATCCGTTCATGGCCGCGGGATTTGACAGCGTGTTGCCGCGGCCGACAAACTTCAAACGGTCCGTCTCATAAGAGACCTCGCGATTGTCCGTGCCGTGCACTGCCATTAAATGAAAGGCCCAGTAGGTGGTCTCATCCTTGGAACGGGGTCTGCGCGTGCAGAGAATCGCCTGGCGCTCCCGGATGATTTCCGTTTGAACAAAGAGGTTGGAAAATGCCGGATGAATCGCATCGGCGGCCGGCTCGGCAATCACCACCTCCGCGTAACTGGTCACGTCCAGGTCGCGGCGTTTTCTGGAACGATTGGTGATGCGGATGCGCCTCAGTTCAATATCGTCTTCCGGCGATACGGCGATCTGGGTGTAGGTGTTGATGTCATCATCGCGCCTGCGAAACTCGACTTTCGCGTCGGAAAAAATCGCCTCGTACCGGTCCGGTTTTTTCAGCGTCGGCTGATGGGCATTGGACCAGAATTCGCCCGTAGCCGTGTCGCGGATGTAACAGAACATGCCCCAGGAATCGCGGGTAGCGTCTTCGCGCCAGCGCGTCACCGCGATATCTTTCCATCGGCTGTACCCGCCGCCGGCATTCGTGATCATGACATGGTATCTGCCATTGGACAACAACTGAACCTCCGGCACGGGCGTATCGGGGGTTTCAATGACGCGCACCGGAATTTTCTGCGCAACGGGCGCTTTCCGGATATTAAGATCGTCGGCAATTTGCTTATAGAAGGAAACGGCTTTGGGAATGCGTTCCTGGAGTAAAAGCGTTGCCGATTGAAACATCGGCTCGGACTCAAAGCGCTTCTGCATGGGACGATCCAGCAAAAGATGAGACAGGGCCAGCAAACTCATCCCCTGATGATGCGCCATGAAGGATCGGACGATAACACTTTCCTGATCGGCAGGCAAACGCGCAGCGGTGTAATCCAGCGCTTCATAAAAACCGTACGCCCCCAGCATGCCTTTCGCGGCCAGTTTCTGGAGATTGACGCAAGCCTCCTCCGGCGCGATCATCAGCGCCAGCGCTGAAGCATAGGGAGCAATCACCAGATCGTCAGCCAGTCCTCGCTTGAGGCCCAGTCCGGGAACACCGAAGGCGTGATACTGGTAGTTAAGATGAACATCGATGGTATTGTAGCCGGATTCCGAAATGCCCCAGAGCACTCCCCTTTTTTCGCCGTAAGCCATCTGCAGTTTCACCATCGCCTTGTAGGTCTGGTCCAGAAGCGTGTTTTCGTAATTCGGCATCACCAGCAGCGGCATCAGGTACTCAAACATCGAACCGTCCCAGGACAGCAGAACGGGATCCCCTCCCGGATTGGTCAACATGCGTCCAAGGGCGAACCAGTTTTCCTTGGGCAGTTGCCCTTGCGCAATAGCGACAAAACTGCAAAACCGGGCTTCAGATGCCAGCAGGTCATAGAAGCTTGTGTCCCGGCGGCGATCACCGACGCTATATCCGATGGTTAACAACTGACGTCCTTTATCATAGAGGAAACTGTAATCCATATCGGCGAGTTCCCCGGCTTTTTTAATGAGATCATGAATGACGGATAGTCTTTCGCGCGCCTGCCCGCTTCCGATCAGAACCAGTTTAAGAAACTCGACGGACCACCCCTGCTCTTCAGGATCCGGATTTAATCCAATGATCTCCTCCATCGAGGAATGCCATCGTGCGGACAGGACGGAAACGTTCCGTAAGGTGGGAACGCCGATTTCTTCCAAAAACCGGCGCACCCTCGCCGTAGGAATGGCAAGCTGAGCCCAGGGACAGAGCGTGACCAGTTCGTCCGCCGCATCCCGGCATTGACGGACAAGAGCCTGCGCCCACCCGCAGGCCTGACTTTGTTTATCCGGATCAAAGGCTGCGGCAAGCGTTGAAGCCGCTTGTGTCAGCATATCAAGACGCAACCACAAGTCGTTAACCGTCACCCGCTCCGGAGACACAGGCCTTTCCAGGTGTTTTTTAAATTCGGCCATTTCATTTTTAGATTTATTTTCCGCAACATCTTTGAGAACGCTATAGGTGTCGGCAATACCGGCCAGCAACCGGTCCCCCGCGATTTTCCGGTTGGGAAGGTCAAAAAGGCCGCTTTTCAGCGTCAACAGATAGCCGCCAAGATTCCCGCTGTCCACGGTCGATATATAATGCGGCGGCAGCGTCGTTAACGTTTGCGTGTCATACCAATTGAAAAAGTGGCCCCGGTAACGATCCATTTTCCCCATGGTATCAAAGGTATTCGCGGTGCGCCTGATGAAATGACCGGGTGTAATATAATCAAAGTCACAGGCGGATAAGTTCGCCAGGAGCGCCAATCCCATGTTGGTAGGCGACGTGCGATGCGCAATCACCGAGCCGGGATGTTCCTGATAGTTGTCCGGAGGAAGCCAGTGATCTTCCGCGGCCACAAATGCTTCGAAAAACGCCCAGGTTCTGCGGGCGGCTTTTCTTAAGAAAATAATTTGTTCATCTTTCAGTTGAATCCCTTCTTTTGCCGAAGGCCGGCTGACCCGCCAAGTGATGACGGGGGATAGAAACCAGAGGATCAACACGGGCAAAGCGGCGCCAAGTGAATCGTGACAAGAGATCAGAAGATAGGATAATACAGCCATGGACAGGAAAGGGGCGATCCACATCGACCGCCAGGATTCGGCAAGACCATGGGTGGCATGATGGGTCTGGTTGCTGAATGGATTCCACTCCAGTAATCGCTTGTGCGTCACCAGCATCCGCCAGCTTGTGCGCAAAATCGCATCCAGACTGTATGCCGCTTCATAGGGCAGACAGACGATTGTAAATAAAATCTGAAGACTGTGCCTTCTCGCCTGACGCATCATATAGGTCAGGTGATCGCGCCACAAAACGTCTCCCGGTTTACGCAACGTATCCAGAACGACGGAGCCGGCGGAAGGAATAAACAGCATCCCCACAACCAGGAGGGTCCACAGCCAGGCCGGGGACAAGACCGTCCAACCGGCAATCAGCATGATCGTCAGGGCGGCGGGAACAAGACTGCGGCGAAGGTTGTCGAATATTTTCCACTGGGAAAGGCTGGAGATGGCATTCTTTTCATAGCCTCCGCCAAAAACAGGGACCTTGGATCTCAGCCAGCCGGCAATCTGCCAGTCCCCGCGAATCCAGCGGCGCCGGCGACTCACATCCACCCGGTATTCGGCCGGGTATTCTTCATACAATTCCACGTCGGAAATAAGCCCCGAGCGCGCGTGACACCCCTCGATCAGGTCATGACTGAGGATCCGGTTTTCGGGAAGGCGGTTATGCAGTGCTTTTTCAAACGCGTCGACATCATAGATGCCCTTGCCGACAAAAGAGCCTTCACCGAAGACATCCTGATAGATGTCGGAAACCATGCGCGTATAGGGGTCGATCCCCGTCTGGCCTCCCCACAATCGCGAATACCAGGTCTGTCTGGCCCCGGACAGACTTTCGGTCAGCCTGGGCTGAAGGATGCCATAACCGGCACAAACGATTTTTTTTGATTCGTCAAACTGGGGATGGTTCAACGGATGGGCCATCGTCCCGATGAATTTTTCCGCGGCATCACGGGGTAATTGGGTATCCGTATCCAGGGTAATGACATACTTCACATTGGATAATAATTCCGTGGCGCCGACAATCTTGGAAAAACGATCTTTCGCGCCGCCCCTCAGCAGAGCGTTTAATTCAGCGAGCTTGCCGCGTTTGCGTTCATAGCCCATCCAGATGCCTTCCTCCGGATTCCAGAGGCGCGGGCGATGAAAAAGAAAAAATGTTCCTCCTTTGACGCCCCTGTATTTCTCATGAAGATCCTTGATCCCTTTCTCGGCCACACGCAAAAGCTCGTCGTCTTCAGGCATCCTTTCTGAAGGGGCGTCGCGAAAATCGGTGAGCAGACCAAAGTGCAGGTTATCTTCCCGGTTCGTCAGAAATCGAATTTCCAGCGCTTCAATCAAATCTTCCACGTTCTGAACATTGTTGAGCATCGTGGGAATGATGACGAGGGTGCTCGCTTCCGGCGGAATTTCCAGAGAGAAGTCCATGCGCGGCAGGGGTTGGGGACGCGCAAATTGCGTGGTCAGCCAATTGGTCAGAGCCACACCCAGTGAGCTGACGCCCAAAGCCAAAATCGCCGCAGCGGGCAGCAGAATCCAGCCGTGAAGACCTGCCGCATGAATCCTGAAAAGCAGATATCCTGCCAAAAATAAGGTGATCACCGTGATACTGCCCAAATAAAGCAACAAAGGAGCCCGGCTCAGAACTCTTCTTACGGACTCGGATAAAGAAAGGCGCATCCCGGCGCTTTTTTCAAGTTCACGCAATCCTTGATCGATCAGATAATAACCGACATGGCCCATCCGTTCGTCGCCGTTTTTTTGTGACCGGGAGGCCCGGGCTAAATCGACGGCTTTTTGCGCGACATCCCTTTCGAACATCGGACTGTTTTTAGCAATTTTTTCTACGACATGACGATAATGATCGCGCGTGACAAAATCCATCCGGACATAGACATCACCGGGATCTTCCCGCAGCACTTTTTCGACCACACTCATGGTCTCGACAAATTCACGCCAGTTCATCGTCGTCAGAAACCGGAGAGAGCCGATGCTGTTGCTGACCGATGCCTGGTCGGCGGCCAGTTGCTGGTTTCTCGACTGAATCATCTGCTCAATGTTTAAATGCGATTCGGACAGCCGCTGTTCGATCCAGCCCAGCGGCAAGGCCAGCGCCGGACTCTTGCCCTGCAGCCGGCGGGCAAACTCCGCGACGAAAGGACTTAAAAGCGGTGGGTCGGACCGGGCCATGTCCGCAATGGACAAGACCAGACTCTTGGGATCTTTCCTGGCCACCTCAACCATCTGATCGGCCCAAGAATTGGCAAGCGCCCGGTTGGCAATATCGGCCATGATGCCGGTTCCAATACGACGAAGATTTTCAATCAGCGCCAGACGCAACATGATCGGAATGGCCCACAACTCACCCAGTTTCAGATAGGAAACCGACTGGTAGGCGGTAATAAAACTAATCAGATTTTCCATGTCCACCCGGCCATCGCCGTGAGAAATGATGTCCTGCGCGATATCATAAACCCGGGGCAGTCCGGCGGAGGGCCCGCTTGAAAGCCAGGGCAGGCCCCGGCTGAATCCCCGGGATAAGTGACGCTTGGCGGTGAGGACATTTTCTTCAATTAAATAAAAGTTATCCAGCAGCCATTCCTCCGCCGGAGCGATGGGGCTGTTCGTTTTGGCCACAGCGGTTAACTTCCGGATCGTTTCAATCAGAGCGTCTTCATTCTCATGGAGCCGCTCCAGAAGTTTTTCAGTTGCTCTTTTTTTAGTTAAGTGATGCAGGCCGGCCAGTTTTTTACCATGCAGCTTCATCTGTTCAGAGCTGAACAATTCCGATCGCAGGGGAAACTCGTCGCGGGTATACTTATTCGCGAAACTTTTTTTCGAAAAGCGTTTTTTCAATAATAAGAAAGTATCGGCTGCTGTCTTGTAAATCAAATTCAATTTTGGTCTCCTCGTTAAAGGCCAATACGGCCATCTGGTCTGGAAAGAACATCTTTTTTGCCGGATCCGCCCTAGAGAATGGATCGTTTGCCGTTATACCGTTCGGTATCGTAATATTTATCCACATCAATGAGATTCAGGTGATCGGTAACATCTTTCATGGGTACCGACGTGATCTCACCATGGCGGTAGCTCACCATCCTGCCGAAATCCTCGTTAACGATCATATCCACGGCCGCGATCCCGAACCATCGCGCCATCAGGCGGTCCCGGGCCGAAGGCGCTCCTCCCCGCTGCAGGTGACTCAACATGACATAGCGGGTCTCCAAGCCCGTTTTCCCCTGGATTTCCTGCGCGATATAAGCGGCAATCCCTCCCAGCGACCGGTGTCCGAACTCATCCACCTTATTATCTTTACAGAATTCTTTATTGACACTCATCATCGCGCCCTCGGAAACGACTATAATACTGTACTGAACCTCCCGGCCGCGGCGTTCTTCAAGAAGAGCGCAGACCCTTTTCATATCAAAGGGGTGTTCGGGAATCAGGATGATGTATGCGCCGCTGCATTCACCGCCATGCAGAGCAAGCCAGCCGGCATGCCGGCCCATGGTTTCCACCACAAAGATCCGGTTATGAGAGCCGGCGGTCGTCCGAAGCCGATCAATTTCTTCCATGATAATATTCACCGCCGAATCGAAACCCAGGGAATAATCGGTGCCCACCAGGTCGCCGTCAATGGTTTTGGGAATACCGACAGTCTTGATGCCCAGACGGTAGAGCTTGGAAGCGACACCCAGGGTATCCTCGCCACCAATCGCCACAATAACGTCAATACCGAGCCGACCGATATTCTCCAGCACTTTTGTCGATGTGTCCTTCTTCGGATTGAAGGGATTGGTCCGGGATGTTCCGAGATTCGTTCCGCCATAACGGTCCCAGGTGCGTACAATCTCCTCATCGAGCTTCATGGTGTGACGGGTCAGACTCTCGGGATTTTCCGGATCAACCTCCACGAGCCCCTTCCACCCGTCTTTAATACCGATAACATCGAACTGGACGGACCGCTTTTTCCCGAGCAGAGGATCAAGCGCCGTTTTGGTGACCCATTTAATCGCGCCGTTAAGGCCCGGACAATCGCCGCCACCCGTTAAAACAGCAATTCTCATAGCTATTTTCCTCAAAAGGTTTGTTAATAATGTTTGGTTACAATAAATGACAATGGCCGGTTACCATTCTTTTTGAATCATCAACAAGTAAGGATAAAAAACAAATCGACATCCATGTTTTTAATGATCGTTCGGCTGGTTACGGAGGAGCAGACAACCTTTCACGCACATCATCGTAGGGAATGGAATAGGCGGCATAAAAATAGTTCGAGTTGCCGGGCGGGAACCAGTGCGTTTCGAAACTGGTCCACGTCCGCTGGATATCATTCAGGCTGACACGGACCGCGTGAATAAAGGTGCCATTGTAGCTGATCACAGCAGGCTCCATGGTCGGATCAAGCGGACTGATCGTTTGGATCTCGCTCCTTATTGTCACATTGAAATAAACCGCTTGTTGCGTTTGCCGGGACTGTAATGCGGCAGCCCGCGCCGCGTGGGGCCGCAAGGCTTCCAGAATCACCTCCGAACGGTCGGCAATGTGCCGTTCCATGCGGCTGATATCACGGGTGAGCATTTGCTGTCGCTCACCGGATTCCAGACGGCTGATGAAAAAATTCGCCGCACCCAGGACGACACCAACGCCTAAGCTTCCTGCAACACTGCGCACGGTCGACATACGGCCTGCGCTACCCGTGCCTGAACCCCGGTTGGTTGCGGGTGGATTTCTTTGCGGGGATGACGGTTGAGCCGGCGCCGGTTCGGTCGTCACTGTGGTGGTCGCAGCACTGCGGCGCGCGGGCGACGCAGATCCCGTGCCCCCCGCGGTTGTCTCCTGCGGCGGCGATGGACGGGAACGCGCGGTAGAGGCCGTTGCTTCACTGTCGGAGGAACCGGATGACTGTCTCGATGAGCGCCCCGCAGGCCTGCCTGCGGTTTCCCGACCCAGAGCCACTTCGGGTTCATGACCTGTCGCCTCACGATAAGCATTACGTTCATAGGATCCCGTTTGCGCAATTCTTGCCGCGTCAATCCTCAGCCCCCGTCGCTCTGCTGCTGAAAGTCCGGGTAATATGGAGCCGCGTTGCGACGCTACGGCACAGGAACCACTGCCTGTATGCGCATGACCTAATTCATGTGCGACCACCTGCTGCAAATTCACCCGGTCGCCCCAACGGCGGGAAATGCCGTTATTGGCAACGGTAGATTCATGAACCCAGATAAGCTGCCTTGTGCTGTCCGTCTCGGCGCCTCCCGCGTAATTTGCGGAACGTCCCACGTAGCTCACTAAACGACCATCGGAAATAATGGTTTCGTTATTGCAGATCCGGATCTCGTAACCGGCCGGCGGGCCGCCCAGTCGGCGCAATGTAGATAAGAGCGTTTGTTGCAGGGGTTGCAGCACAGGTGGAATGGGCGGAACATTTTCCAGATCCGCACACTGGATCCCGGTTGCCGCCGTCGACAGGTGAATGGCGCCGTCGGTGAGAAACTGTGTAGCAGCTTCGGATGCTTCAGATTCGGCAAGGTCTGTATTCGTCTTGTGCAACGCTCGCGGGTTGATCTTTTCCTGCTGGATGACATGAGCCAGTTCGTGGCCGAGAACAAGGGGCTCCCAATCGGTTTCACGCAACCCCGGAACCCGCCCCATGACGATATGATCTCCCACGGTATAAGCCAGTGCATTCATCGAGCTTGCGGATGCGGCTGCCTGATCATCCGCGTGAACCCTCACCCGGCTGAAGTCATGACCAAAGCGCGCACCTGCCAGTGATCGCCAATCAGAGGACAGGGGAACTCCCGGTGTATTGAGCACATCGTTGACATTTGCTTTTACCGCCATTTTTTGAAGAATCATCGCGGATTGTTTCATGTTATATCCTCAACTATTAATTTCATGTAGCCAGGACATTCCGGGATTTAAAATATTCTTTTCCTCACCTCGTAGGTTATTTTAAGATAATTATAACACGCTTCATCCGCAACATCCCAATAATATATTGCTCTTATCGTGTTGGGCCTGATTGATCCATGCTTGCCGGTTTACTTCAGGCCATGCATGCTTATTTTATTGTTATTATTAGTAATCTGCTGTGGCCTGATGTATCTTCAATACAAGGTTCCTTGTGAATCGTTGACGCAAATTTATAAAATCATACATTTTAGTTAATAAGTGAGCGCTTTTACGGGGTAAGTATAAACGGGACGGCCGGACAAGTCAATGCAATAATGATCTCTCGTCCATCCGGCCGCCACTTACCGGACTTGACCACCCTGCCTTTCGGTGATAATACTGCTTTGCTTTTATTACGAACATTATTCGAGGATCATTTTGAAAAAAAGCAAGCAGGATTCTTTCTGGGGCGGCGTGATCCGCTCAATGGGGATTGTGTTCGGTGATATCGGCACAAGCCCCATTTATACTTTGACTGTCGTCTTTGCCCTGACTCCGAGAACCGAAACCAGCGTTCTGGGTATTCTTTCCCTGGTGGTCTGGACCCTGATGATTCTGGTCACCGCCGAATACGCCTGGCTGGCCATGAGCCTTGCCTACAAGGGGCAGGGCGGAGAAATCATGCTCCGGGAAATCCTCACGAAAACACTCAAACCCGGCCGAAAACTGGCTTTCGGCGGATTTCTGGCTTTCATCGGCGTTTCGCTTCTTTTAGGCGATGGCGTGATTACCCCCGCCATCACGCTCCTGTCCGCCGTGGAAGGGATGCTGCTGGTCCCCGGCCTGGAAAACCTGCGGCTGGAAATTCTGATCCTGATTGCGGTAGCGATTGCTATTGGGCTTTTTGCCCTTCAATCCCGCGGGGTGGATAAAGTTGCCGGGGTTTTCGGGCCGATCATGCTGATCTGGTTTGTCTGCCTGGCCCTGACGGGACTGGTCTCCCTCGCTTCCATGCCGGGTATCCTGAAGGCGGTGAATCCATACTATGCCTTCAAATTCCTTTCGGAAAACGGGCTGGCGGGATTTTTCGTCCTTTCCGAAGTCATCCTTTGCGCCACGGGTGGTGAGGCCCTGTATGCCGACATGGGCCATTTGGGCAGAAAACCGATTCTGCATGCCTGGTATTTTGTGTTTGCCGCCGTTGTGCTCAATTATATGGGGCAGGGTGTCTTCGCCATCCAGCATCCGGACGTCAAATTCCTGCTGTTCAGCATGGTCCAATACCAGGCGTCATGGCTTTACATACCATTCCTCCTGCTCACCGTCGCTGCAACCATTATCGCGTCACAGGCGATCATCAGCGGAACATTCTCCGTGGTCTATCAGGGAATTACAACAAGGCTCATGCCACTGATGAAGGTCGCCTATACATCCAGCGAGATGAAATCCCAAATTTATATTCCTGTTGTGAACGGAACCTTGATGTGCGCGGTTATTTTCATGATCCTGATTTTTCAGAAATCTGAAAATCTGGCCGCAGCATACGGCATGGCCGTGACCGGATCGATGACGATTACCGGCCTGATGATGATTCTGGTCTTCTCGCAGATCAAAAAGATGAAATGGAAGCTGCCCATTGCGATCCTGGTCAGCGGCATTGCCTTCACTTATTTTATCGCCACATTGAGCAAACTGCCGCATGGCGCCTACTGGTCGCTGATCCTGGCCGCCATCCCGTTAACCCTGATTCTGGTCTGGACCAAAGGACAGAAACGATTGTATGAATCTTTGCGGCCCCTGGATCTGGAAACCTTTCTAATCAGCTATGAACAGATTTACGCGAAAGGAAGGAACATCGCCGGCACCGCCCTGTATTTCTGCCGAGGCTACCAGATGATTTCGCCTTACATTGTCCACAGCATTTTCCGCAGTAACATTATTTACGAGCGGAATGTCCTGATCTCCATCACCAGAACGGATGAACCCTTCGGTGTGGATGTTCAGCTGAAGCAGGACCTGGCGCCCGGTCTCGAGGCTCTGGACATTCTGGCCGGTTACCGGGAAATTCTCGACATCGAAGGTCTGATTAAAGAGCAGGGCATCCAGGAAAAGGTTATTTTTTACGGTGTGGAAGATATTGTTACCCGTAATCCCGTCTGGCGCGTCTTCAGCCTGATCAAACGGATCACGCCTAATTTTGTTCAGTTCAGCAAACTGCCGCCCAGCCGTCTGCAGGGCATTGTCACACGGGTGGAAATGTAATTCCCTTCTGAAGAATCAATGGACCAAATCATTAAACAACCTACTTGCCGGAACGCACCGGGAGAGCCCGGCAACCGCTGTCAATCGACTTGGAAAGCCAGTGCCAGATACCGCTATTGAGAACAAAGATGGCGGCATCGGAACCGTGCGTCTCGGATGTCCAGGGGCAGCAAGCAGTTATCTCTATCAAATCAGAAACATGGTTACCATTACGACTTTCTTTGTTCCTATCATACAAGCCCGCCAGTTCATGCTGCGTTGGCATCCGCCAGTCCGAATGGCCCCCGCTCCGATAATTCTCGCAATAGCTTTTGGCTTTCGCCCAATTGATGTTTCTCCCGTTGTCCTTTGCCGCCCACATCAGGTTCGTACTTGTGTCCAGAACCGTCCCGTTGTCAAAAGCGATGAAACGACCATCTCTGGCAATCATTTTAACCGTGGATTTTGAAGGGGCGGGCGCCTCCGCGGGGTTCTGCCGCGCGGGATATTGTTGATGAGTCCTATATGTAAAAAATAAAGCCATGATGATACAAACAACGACAATCGCAGTCATCCACTTCCATCTATAACTTTTTCTTACAGATGGTTGAATGACAGGTTGCTTCTGATGCGCTTCCGAATTTAAAATTGATTTACTATTTGAGATCGTTTTTTCTTTTTCAAAGCCACTTTTAACAGGACTGCCGCAGTTTCTACAGAATTTTGAATCATCTTCTACTTCTTTTCCACATTGCGAACATAACATTTTGTACTCCATAATTCGTTATGACTTTGTAACCTTTTGCTATTTTCCTATCTTTTCGTAAAATAAAACACCAGGATTAAAACCATGATAACAGTCATCACTCCATACCCTGTGTTTTTGACGCCAACAGACTGGATCGTTTCCGTCACAATGTCCGACCCCAGCGTATTGATGATAAAATTACCTATTGCGAGAGCGATTTTATCCATTTAAAATCCTTTCTTTAAAGGTCGTTTCCCATTACCTGTTTCGGTTGTTCCTTCTTCTCGGTGGCCCCTGGGTAGAAAAGCGCTCTGGATCATTTTATTGACGAACTTTACTTTTTTCGATTAGCTGAATCTCATAATAGCACTATTCATTTTATTTAAAAGTGGAAAATATACGACATCATTTATGACGGATTAAAATCCAGCATCGTCGTTGATGTTGCCGATTGATTGACTGTAGAGAGTAAGTGGTGCTTCTGATAAAACAACGCGGCAAAATAACGATGATTGAAAAAACGATGATTTTCTGAAGTTATTTATCGATTGGAAAAAGTCATGGTTAAAATATTGTTTTCCCCTTCCCGCCGATAGGTCACACGATCTGTCATCTTGCGGATCAGAAACACACCCATGCCGCCGATTTTACGTTTCGTCAAATCGGCCTGTAAATCCGGATCGGCCAGGGAGAGAGGATCAAAAGAAACCCCTTTATCGCGAATTT
>CAYULE010000042.1:0-16928 GCA_964445385.1 uncultured Smithella sp. | reverse complement strand
AATGATGTCGTGCCTGGATGAGTTTGATCCCTGGTTCAATATCGTGACGCCGTAACGAAAAAAAGCATGGGTGCCCCATGTGTTTTTAACCACCTGCTGGCAGGGTGAATGCTCTCTATTTCATGGTCATACTCATTTGAGACGAACCCGTCCCTTGCTGATCTTCCTGTAAATCGTCGAGGGATTGATTCCCAGAAGCTCGGCAGTCTTTTCGATACTGCCGGATTCCTGATAGGCCCGCTTAAAAAGAATCTCCTCCACTTTTTCCATCGCTTCTTTCAGCGGCATCAGGCGGGCAATGGAAATATCTTCTTCATGATCCGGTGTTTTTTTCAACTCCAGTTGATTGACCAGATCATATTCCGCATCACCAACCTCTTCCGAGCTGGCAACGACCAGCAACCTTTCGATGACGTTTTTCAACTCCCGCACGTTGCCGGGCCAGTCATAATGGTAGATGCGGGGAATCAGCGAGTTGGCGATCCTGACGTTTGAACCGTACTTCAGGTTCAGGCCTTTCAGGAAGAAGTGGAGGAGAGGCAGGATATCGTCGCGTCTTTCTCTCAAGGGAGGAATATGGATCGGGATGACGCTCAACCGATAGAAGAGATCGCGTCTGAATCCGACGCCATCCACAAGCTGATCCCGGGAGAGGTTGGTCGAAGCGATGATTCTCGCATCCGTTGGTATGGTCTTGTTGGAGCCTACCCGCATATACTCATGTTCCTGAATGACCCGTAGCAGCTTACTCTGCATCCCGATGGGAAGTTCGCTGATTTCATCCAGGAAGAGGGTCCCCTTTTCCGCTTCATCAAACAGGCCTTTGCGTCCCCCCTTTTTCGCTCCCGTGAAGGCCCCTTCCTCGTAGCCGAAGAATTCGGACTCCAGAAGTTCAGAAGGAATGGCGGAACAGTTGACGCCGACAAAAGGCCCTGAACTCCTGTTTCCTGCCTGGTGGATCAACTTTGCGATCATTTCTTTTCCCGACCCGGATTCACCCCAGAGGAAGACCGGTGAATCGAATTTTCCCGCTTTGCCCGCGACCTGAACCACCCGCTTCATCTGCTCGCTGGAATAGACGATCTTGTCCCTCCCGAGAAGGACCTCCAGCGTATTCAGCCGTTTGTAATACTGGTCTTTCAGCGTCTCCGAACTTGATAAATCACTCTCCAGCTGGATGATCCGGGTAACATCCCGCCCCGTGCTGATGACTTTCCGAACCTTCCCGTTCTTGTCCAAAAAGGGGATGCTCATATACTGAAGGGTCATTCCCGATCCATAGGTGACGTTTGTGCTCGTCGGCTTCTTCGCTTTCAGAGCATTTAAGGAGGCCGCGTCTGTCAGCACTCGCTCTTCTACGAGTTCATGCAGATCCCTGCCGACCCATTCCTTGGCGTCGACCCCGATATATTTGGACAGGGTATCATTGAGATGCTCCAATACTCCATCCTGGTCCGTAATCCCGATCGCCACATCGATGTAATCCAGAAAGGTGTCAAAATCCATCATCTTCATGATATCCGCCATGTCAAACAGATAAAAATAGCCTTTTTCATTCCCGCTGACCATGACTGGAAAAACCGTGATCCGGCGGGACACTTTCCCGATTTTGATACTTCGCGGACTCCGCAACGGTTCAGAAGAATCTTCTTTCCCGAACAGGGGATCGATTTCGGCAATAATGCGAATGGAAGGAAGGCCGGCAGTTTGCAACATCGATTCCGCAGAGCCGTTCATCAGGAGAATGCGTCCCTCTCCGTCCGTCAGCAGCGCGGGATTGACCGTTTGCCTGAAAAAATCTTTTTCTATCGTTATCATACAGCCTCCTTGTCCAAGATATGAAAATTGTCGGAAATATTTGATTTTTTGCAGCATGCAAGATGTTTTTGCATAAAGCAAGATATTTTAGGCACCGAAAAGGCATTTTTTTAATAAAACTTAATTAAATCATAATATTGTAAAACAGGCATAGCCGTTGCACTAAGCAAGAACGACTCTACACAGAAAAGGAGAAAACAAAATGACAATCCGTTTCGATGAACGCGTGGCGATTGTGACCGGCGCCGGAGCCGGACTCGGCAGAAGCTACGCGCTGGAACTTGCCGCCCGCGGAGCGAGGGTGGTGGTGAACGATCCCGGCGTTCTCCCCGACGGGTCCTCCCGCGCCCTGAAGGTAGCCCAGGAGATCCAGGCACGGGGCGGTCAGGCCGCTTACAATTGCGACAGCGTGGCGGACCGGGATTCCGCAGGGAAGATCGCCGCCGCAGCCATGGATAACTTCGGACGGCTGGACATACTCATCAACAATGCGGGAATTCTCAGGGATAAGAGCTTTCTCAAGATGCCCCTCGACGATTTCGAAGAGGTGTTGCGAGTTCATCTTCTCGGTGCCGTCTATCTCACGAAGTCGGCTTTTCCGATCATGCAACAGGCAAAATACGGCAGAATCCTGCTGACTACTTCCACGGCCGGCCTCTATGGCAATTTCGGGCAGACCAACTACGCCGCGGCCAAACTCGGTCTGGTCGGATTGATGAATGCCCTGAAACTTGAGGGGGCAAAATACAATATCACCGTGAACACCATCGCCCCCATCGCCGCGACGGGAATGGCGGGCGGAACTTTTCCGGCGGAGATTGCAGACAGGATCAAACCCGAACTGGTGGCGTCGATGGCCCTCTATCTCGTTTCCGATCAATGCCGGTCAACAGGGAAAATTCTGTCCGCGGGGGGCGGTTATTATTCCAGCGTGCGAATGAACGAGGGAAGCGGCGTGCGCTTCGCCGCCAAAGAGGCCGTCACGGTGGAACAGATTGCCGAACGATTCCCCGAAATCATCTCCATGAACGATGCGCGTTATTATGAAAATGCCACAGAAAACGTCCTCAACATCCTGTCCTCTCTTGTTGAGAAATGACCGGATGCCGCGGCGAATGATTATCAAACCAATAAAATATCAGGAGGATTTATGAAAGATCGAATCTATATCATCGGTGTGGGCATGACCCCCATCGTCAAGCAGGACGGCGGTTCTTTTGAACAACAATGCGACATCGCCATTTCCGAGGCCATGGAAGACGCGGGCCTGAACCCTAAAGGCGATCAGGCTGCCATTGGCGGCATCTGGTACGGCAATTGCGCCCAGGGAATGCTCACGAGTCAGCACTGCATCCGCGGCCAGGTGATCCTGCGACGGCTCGGCTTTGAGGGTATGCCCGTTGTGAATGTGGAGAACGCCTGCGCGACGGCCTCCACGGCCCTGAACCAGGCGATCCATTATGTGAAGGCGGGTGGATCCGACCTGGCGTTGGCGGTAGGTATCGAAAAGGTGTTGCCCGATCTGAATAACCTGGAGGACCTTCCGGAGATCGTGGCCGCGCTTCCCTACATGACGCTTTCCGCTTTCTGGATGGGGAGCGAGCAGGACAGGAAAAAGCTGTACATAGAGAAATGGCGGAAAGAAAAATCGGAGGTCCTCGGGATTCCCTATGAGGAGACGAATGTCGGGGGAGACCGGAGTCCCTTTATGGATTACTACGCCGTGAAGGCCATGAAGGTCATGAAAAAATACGGCTACACCCAGGAACAATTGGCCAGAGTCTGCGCAAAGACCCACCATCACAGCACCATGAATCCCAAAGCCCAGTACCGGAAGGAAATACCCTGGGAACAAGTCATGGCCGACAAACCCATTACCTATCCTCTGACCCGTCCCATGTGCGCGCCGACGGGAGAGGGCTGTGCCGCCGCCGTCGTCTGTTCCGAAAAATATCTCAGGGAACACAAGGAAACAAAAGATCCGATCCAGGTCCTGGCATCGGTTCTGGTCTCCGGGCGGTCGCGGGGAGACTTTGATCAGGATATCTCGGGAAGAGGCGCCGAGATTGCTTTTCAGCAGGCGGGGATTGCGCGGAAAGATATCGATGTTCTGGAACTGCACGATGCGACATCCTTCGGAGAAATCTATCAGACAGCCCAGGCCGGTTTCTGCACATCGGAAGACGCAGGAGTTTACTGTTCTTCAGGAGCGACCGCTTTAGGAGGAGTGCTGCCGACAAACGTCAGCGGCGGTCTGATTTCGCGCGGTCATCCCGTCGGCTGCACCGGCCTTGCCCAGGCCTACGAACTGGTCACCCAGTTGCGGGGGCGCGCGGGCGAGCGGCAGGTGAAGGGGGCGAAGATCGGCATGCAGCTCAATGGCGGCGGCCTGATCGGTGTCGAAGAAGCGGCCCTGGGGGCTCATATTTACCGCAAGGCGGAATAAACAATATTGCAAAGGTCTATCTAAGGAGAAAGACAATGGGAAATACATTACCTTTACAGGGGGTCAAAATCCTGGATTTCAGTACTTATGCCGCAGCCCCGATCTGCGCGATGACGCTCGCGGACTGGGGCGCGGATGTCATCAAAATCGAATCGCTCTCAGGCGACATGTTCCGGTTTTTCGGTTTTATCATGGCGTGTCCGGTTCAGGACGACGACAATATTCAGTTTGAAATGGATAATCGGAATAAGCGGGGAATCTCCCTGAATCTGAAAACCGACGAGGGAAAAGAGATTATCCATAAACTGCTGCAAACGGCGGATGTCCTCATCACGAATTATCGTCCCAGGGCGCTTACGAGTCTCGGGCTGGATTACGAAGCGATTTCCAAAAACTATCCCCGCCTTGTCTATGCCTTTCTAAACGGATATGGCGACGCCGGTCCGGATAAAGAAAAGCCCGGATTTGATCTGTCCGCCTACTTTGCCCGCTCCGGAATCCTGGTTGAAATGCCGGAGCCGGGTAACCCTCCTCTACCGGCTCTGGCAGGATTTGGAGACCATCCGACGGGCACCATTCTGGCCGGAGGCATCTGCGCCGCCCTTCTGCAGCGAGAGAAAACCGGAAGGGGATGCAAGGTGCAGACCTCTCTTTTCAATACCGCCCTGTGGAACCTTCAGTTGAATATCGCTTCCGCCAACAACAACGCGCACCTGTCCGAGGAGGAATATAACAAGATCAGGACAAAGCGCAGACAACCCCGCTCCGGCCTGATGAATACTTATCAATCCAAGGAGGGCCGATGGATTACGGTTATGGCCCTGGAATACGACCGCTACTGGAAACCCTTCGCCCAACTGGTGCTGCTTCGCCCGGACCTCGCGGATGATCCGCGTTTCAATAATCAAACGGCGGGGTTTCAGCATGGGGAAGAGCTGGCCGCTATCATTGACGAGACATTTGGTAACTTAACGGAGCTTGAGATCGTTACACGGCTGAAAAAAGCCGATATTGCGCACGAAGTCAACCTCCGCTGGAAAGAGCTCAAGAACGATATCCAAGCCTTGGAAAACGGTTTTATTATCGAACACAAGATGCCGAGCGGACGCACAGATTGGATCATGGGCAATCCCGTGCGTTTCAATGGCGAGAAAACGTCGATCCGCAGACCTGCGCCACGTCTGGGCGAGCACAATGACGAGATCCTCTCCGATCTGGGATACAGCGCCGAAAAGATTACCGCATGGCGGGCCAATAGGATCATCAAGTAGACACAAAAGAAAGAATTTCCTCCCGTGAGTTGCCTGCCATGAAGTCCGGCCGGTCGCGGGAAGGAGTTCGGATCATGATAAACTTGCCGATTTTAAAAGGGGGGATCATGGAGAAAGCATCCGTTGTACTCATTTCAGGTTGTTCATCGGGAATTGGCCTGGCAATGGCTCGCGAGTTTGCGTCGCGTGGTTGCCGGGTGTTCGCCACGGCGCGAAAGCCGGAGGTGATTGAACCATTAAAGAAAGAAAAGATGGAAACCGCCGCGCTCGATGTAACGGATCCGAATTCCATCGAGGCCTGTGTCCGTGAAGTCATCGGCAAAGCCGGAAGAATCGATGTGCTGGTTAATAACGCCGGTTATATGCAGATGGGGCCGGTTATCGATATATCCGCCGATGACATGAGGCGTCAGTTCGACACCAACGTCTTCGGGGCGGCCGCTTTAACCCGGGCCGTTGCCCCGCATATGATAAAAAAGCGGTCCGGTCTGATCGTTAATATCGGCAGCGTGTCAGGTATATGCGCTACCCCTTTTGCCGGCGTGTATTGTGCGACGAAAGCCGCCCTGCATCTGCTTTCGGATTCCTTGCGCATGGAACTGGCGCCCTTCAACATTGCGGTTATTGTGGTTCAAGTCGGCGCCATCAAGTCCAATATTGGAGAAGCCGCCATAAAGAAAATCATCGAAACAAAAAATTCCGTTTACGCCCCGCTGATCGAATATATTAAAGCACGCGCGGTTGCCTCGCAAAAAAACCCGACTCCGGCCGAAGAATTTTCAAAAATGCTGGTCGATAAACTATCCCGGGCAAAAATTCCCAAAATCATTCGCATTGGCAAGGAATCCAAACGCATGCCGTTCTATAAAAAACTGCCGGTGGACCTGGTTGACCATCTGATGAGCAAAGCATTCGGATTGGATAAACTAAAATAATGGGACGCCGGCATTTACAGAAAGGAGAATACTTTGAATATTAAGAATTGCACAGTTCTGATAACAGGCGGAGCTTCCGGACTCGGGGCTGCGACGGTCAGGCAAATCGTTAAGGCCGGAGGGAATGTTGCCATTTTCGATATGCAACAGGAAAAAGGCGCCGCCCTGGCGGCGGAGCTGGGAGAAAAAGTTATTTTTTGTTTAACAGATGTCACCCAGGAAGAAAGTGTCAGTAATAGCGTTGCCAAAGCCAAAGAGCAATTTGGCGCCATTCATGGCTTAGTTAATGCCGCCGGTTGCGGATGGACGGAACGCACGGTTTCAAAAAAAGGCGCTCATTCCTTTCCTGTCTTTGAACAAATCATCCGTCTTAACCTTCTGGGCACCTTCAATGTCGCGAGCAAGGCGGCGCACGCCATGAGTGAAAATGCGCCGAATGACGCAGGCGAGCGGGGTGTGATCGTCAATGTGGCGAGTGTCGCCGCCTTTGACGGTCAGATAGGACAGGTGGCTTACGCGGCCTCGAAAGGCGCGGTGGTCAGCATGGCCCTGCCTATGGCACGAGACCTGGCGGTTATGGGGATTCGTGTCATGACTGTCGCCCCGGGAATGTTTCACACACCACTGCTCGCGCTGCTTCCACCGGAATCCCTGAATGCGTTAAATGCTTCCGTCCCTTTTCCTAAAAGAATCGGGGAACCCGAAGAATTTGCCATGCTGGCGGAACACATTATTCAGAATCCCTATTTGAACGGCGAAGTCATCAGGCTGGACGGCGCCCTGAGAATGGCTCCGAAGTAGTGATGAAAAATTATTTTATTTTGGGAGGGCTAAAAAAATAGAAGGATATCGTTGAAGTTAGATGCCACAAAGCAATCAGAAGATACGTTCCGGCGGGTAAATCCTGTGTATGTTTTTTGGCAAATAAGTTGAATTCATCAGTGACAACAACAACGCCTTAACGGGGAGGATACGGATGATCACAAAAAGCGGCGCAAAAGAATTTGCCATCAGCAGGTTATCGGCCTGGTATATCGTCATTATATGTTCACTTCTTTACACGGTCAACTATATGGATCGCCAGGTACTATCCATCACCACCGAGTTTATCAAAAAGGATCTCGGTTTATCCGATTCTCAGATTGGTATAATCCAAACTCTTTTTTTCCTGAGCATGGCGTTTTTCGCTTTTCCGGCAGCCTATCTGGTGGACCGCTGGAGCAGGAAAAAAACCGTCTCCGTTATGGCTCTGGTCTGGAGCGGCTTTACTTTCATGACGGGAATGGGGAAAAGTTTTCTGGGCATTTTGATACCGCGCTTCCTGGTCGGCGTCGGAGAAGCAGGCTTTACCTCGGGAGGAACGCCACTCATTGGAGCGTCCTTCCCCGATAAGGGCCGAAGTCTGGTGATGGGTATTTTTAACATGGCGGTTCCGCTGGGTTCAGCCCTTGGACTCATCATCGGTGGCGCGATCTCCGTGAAATTCGGGTGGCGGATGGCTTTTTACGTCTTTGCGGTTCCCGGCATCATCCTGGCCCTGCTCGCTCTGTATATGAAAGACTACAAGACGGTCAGAAACACGGACGAATTCGGCAACAAAATAAGCTTTTTCCGGTCAGCTGCTTCTCTGTTTTCGATTCCGACTTTAAAATGGCTGTATATCGGATTCGGCTTACAGAATTTCATGTGTTTTGCGTTTCTTGTCTGGGCGGCGCCGCTGGTCATGAGGACAAACGGTGTGGATGCGCAAAAAGCAGGAATGATGATTGGCATAATCGGACTCATGTCGATTATCGGCGCCATCTTCGGCGGTTTAACGGCGGATATCTGGCAAAAGAAAAATGTCAGAGGGCGTATGCTCACAGCAGCGACATCCCTGCTGATAGCAACAGTGCTGTTCTTTTTCATGATCTATTTTGATGTACGCGGTTTGGGTTATGCCATTGGTATCTTCTACGGTATATTTTCAATTTTTCCCGTACCGTCCATTAGTGCGGTTACGCAGGATGTTACACCGCCAAGCTTAAAAGGCGTTTCATGGGGCATGGCTGTTTTTTGCTGTTATGTTTTCGGAGGCGCCTGGTCGCCTCTTCTTGTGGGAGCCATATCTGACGGCCTGGGAGGCGGCGCCTATGGTATAAAAATTGGATTGTTGTTAACAACATTTGGGGGTCTCGCCGGCGCATTTTTCTACTGGCTTAGCGCTCGCCATTATTCGATCGACATGGAAAACGCTCAAAAACACAAACTCGAAGAAGCAGACTAGCGCCAGCTTGCATAAGTCTGCCTCCTATCATAATCTTCAGGTCACTCGTTTCGACCGCAGGGAGAAATCTGTACTGATTGAGATTGATCAGAACTTTTTCCTGCGGACGAAGTGACAAACAATTTCGGAGTGACAAAAAAGCATGCCATTCTGAATCCACCGATGACGGATGAGAAATCTTGAGATTTTTCGAGGCGTCAACGCTTTTTTCGGAAGATACGCTTGTGCCGGTCAAATCGACATCCGCGCCGGGACGGACGGGGGCGGGGGCACTGGTATGACTGAAACGGATTCCAATTACCTTAAACAACTTTATCCCCGATAAATAACTGCATCATCTTAACCTATGTTAATGCATGCCTCATTCAATTGCTTCATAGTAGCGACAATGAATGATCGCCGTCACTTGTTGTGCCATCCAAGAACAGGTGCGACGCAAAGGAGGCATGATGAGATCAGCTTTTATTACAGGATCAACGGGATTTCTGGGGTTAAACCTCATGGAGGATCTTTCTCTGGGGGAATGGGAGATCCATGCCCTGCATCTGCCGGGCGAGGATTTACATTTTTTAGCCCCGTTTCATGCGCATACCGTCGCGGGAAATATCCTGGATTATCCATCTTTGCGGAAAGCCATTCCGGAGAAAATCGATGTTATCTTTCACATAGCCGGTGATACCAGCATGTGGAATAAGAATAATGACCGTCAATACAGTATTAACGTCATCGGAACGAGAAATGTGGTTCGGGCGGCCATTGAAAAAAAAGCGGGGAGATTGATTCATACCTCTTCAGTTTCGGCCTATGGCTATCATCCTAAAAAAATTATTTCGGAGAAAACGATCTCCAATGCCCTGGCGTGCGGCATGAATTACAACATCACAAAATATCAGGCCGAACAGGAAATCAGACAAGGCATCGCCAGAGGGCTGGACGCGGTTATGGTTAATCCCTGTAATATCATCGGGCCATACGACCGGGCAAACTGGTCTCAGATTATCAAATCCATACATCATGGCAAACTGCAGGGGATACCGCCGGGAACAGGCACCTTTGCTCATGTCCGGGATATTGCAAGGGCTCATATTGCCGCGTTTGAGCAAGGCGGCACAGGCGAGAACTACATTCTGGGCGGGACTGTGGCAAGTTTTAAAGAAGTTTTTCAAGAGATAGAGAAAATATTGGGGAAAGAACCTTCTACGAAAATGCTCACAACGACAAAGTTAAAGCTGGCCATGTATTTATTTCAAATGAAGTCACTGATGGATCATCAAGAGCCCACGGTGACGCCGGCAAAATTCAAGCGGCTTGTCGGCGCCCTCATTTGTGATGACAGCAAGGCAAGGCAACAATTAAATTTTGCTACCGTGCCATTGAGACAGATGCTGACCGACAGCTACGACTGGCTGGTCAGGGAAAACCTTTTGTCGGACTGAATGTTAACGCAATAAGAGCTATAAAAAAATCAATTAATTGAACGGGAGGAAAATCGATGAATGCAGAAATACAAGCAATGAAGGGCTGGAATCTTATCACGGATTCATTTTTAGAAAGAGGCGTTGAATACATTTTTTCCGTGCCCGGGGAAAGCATCACGCCGGTGCAGTGCGCAGTTGAAAACACGTCCATTAAAATTATCACGGCACGCCACGAACAGGCCGCCGCTTTTATGGCGGAGGCTTATGGCCGGATGACAAAGAAACCGGGCATCATCCTGGTGACTTTCGGTCCCGGATTTACCAATACAATTTCAGCCATTGTCAATGCGCGGTTGTCGAACTCTCCAGTCATTCTTATATCCGGCGCGCATGGAGACAAATCACCTGAAAAATTGGGACTGCAAGATATGCGACAGGAGCCGCTGATCGAAGCGACTGTAAAAAAATCGCTCATCTGCAGAAAGGCGGAACGAATACCCGAATACATCGATATGGCTTTCCGTTATGCCACGCATGGCCGCCCCGGCCCTGTATTTCTCGAACTGCCGACAGACGTCCTCAATGCGACGGTCAACATGAATGAGGTTGCTCAATTGAAGACCGTCGTTTCATCCCGGCCCGTGGACGCCGCTGAAGTGCAGGCTATGATGGCATTGATCAAAAAATCAAAAAAACCCATCGTGATGGCCGGAAGCGGCGCCTATTATTCGGATGCAGGAAAAGAACTGACCGAGTTTATCGAAAAAGCCGGCATTCCGCTTTTTACGGTGAAATTTGCGCGCGGCATCGTGTCGGATCTGCACCCGATGTGTTTTGAATCTTCTGTAGCCGTCCGGCCGGGATGTTCCGCTTTGGCGCTAACGGCTTCCGATTGCGTGATTCTGCTGGGCAACCGTCTTTGCATGTACGCGGTGTGTGGGGCCTGGTTTAATAAGGAAGCAAAAATGATTCAGGTCGATATTGAGCCGGAAGAAATGGGTAGAAACCGCTCCATTGACCTGGCGATTTGCAGTGATATCAAAATGCTCCTTTCGGAGGCCAATAAATTAATCGATGAAGGCCTGGGTTCTTCGCTGAGAAAGCAATTTGCCGGATGGGTGAATGATCTGCGGGAAAATGAAAAGGCGTCAAAAGAAATGGGAAAATTTGATACGGAAAGCGTCAAGCTTCCCATCAATTCCGGCCGGTTGGCAAGAGAGATCGATGACTTTCTGGACAGAGAGGATGATATCGTCATCGCGGATGGCGGCGATTCCCAGTCCTGGATTTTAACAACCAGAACTTGCCGCGCCGCATGGAATGTCATGGATTCCGGCCTTTACGGCTGTTTAGGGGTGGGGATTCCCTATGCGCTCGCCGCAAAACTTGTCAATCCTCAAAGACGTGTCCTCCTTTTTATCGGCGATGGTTCGATGGGCTTCAATTTTATGGAGGTGGAAACGGCCGTCAGAAAAAAACTGCCTATTGTGATCGTCGTCAATAATAACAACGTCTGGGGGATGACTTTAAACAGCATGAAATCGAGCTTCAAGCATCTGGTACCCGACACCGTAGAGATAGGCTTTGTTCCTTATCATGAGGCAGTGGCTGCCTTGGGCGGAAAAGGGATACTCGTCAACAAACCCGAAGACATCCGGCCGGCATTGGAAGAGGCTTTCGCTTCAGGGATGACCACATGCATCAATGTTGTTACAGATCCGGAAATCATGGGTCCGGGTTCCGTTGCACTGGCCATGCTCGGCGGAGAATAAGAGCATAAGAGAATGATTTGTCGCAGAGCCGGGAAAAGCAGTGAATCGGCTCAGCGGAAAATATCTGAATGAGAAGGTATGATATGAATGCAAAAGACGGGGCAAAAGAGTTTGCCGTCAGCCGGTTATCGGCCTGGTATATTCTCATCGTATGCACGCTTCTTTACATGATGAATTATATGGATCGTCAGGTATTATCCATCACCATCGAATTTATCAAAAAAGATCTTAGCTTGTCCGATTTCCAGATTGGTATTATCCAAACCCTGTTTTTTACAAGCATGGCTGTTTTCTCTTTTCCGGCCGCTTATCTGGTGGACCGGTGGAGCAGAAGAAAGACCGTCTGCCTGATGGCCATCTGCTGGAGCGTTTTTACTTTTATTACGGGACTTGGGAAGAATTTTCTGAGTTTGCTGATACCGCGCACGCTTGTCGGCGTCGGGGAGGCAGGCTTTACTTCCGGGGGAACGCCACTCATTGCCGCAGCCTTCCCCAAGAAGTCCAGAAGCATGGCCATGGGAATTTTTAACATGGCGATCCCCCTCGGCTCCGCCCTTGGCGCAATTTTAGGCGGTTTCATCGCCCAGAGTTATGGATGGCGGATGGCTTTCTTTGTTTTTGCTGTTCCCGGTATTATCCTGGCTTTGTTTGCTCTCTATATGAAGGACTATAAGACGGTGCGCGACATTGACGAAACAGGCCGTCAAATTACCTTTTTCCGATCGGCTATTTCTCTGTTTTCGATCCCCACATTAAAATGGCTGTATCTGGGATTTGCTATGCAGAATATTATGGCCTTTGCGTTTCTAACCTGGGCGCCGTCGTTCGTCATGCGTGTGCAGGGCCTGGATGCCAAAAAAGCCGGATGGGTGGTCGGCATCATCGCGCTCATGTCTATTTTCGGCGCTGTTTTTGGCGGTATAACGGCAGATCTATGGCAAAAGAAAAACAGGAAGGGCCGTATGCTCACGGCGGCAACAGCGCTCCTGACAGCATCAGTGTTTTTTTTCCTGATGATCTATTTTGACATGAGTGGGATGGGTTTTGCTTTTGGCATCCTGTTTGGCATATTTTCAGTGGTTCCCATGCCGGCGATCAGCGCAGCGACTCAGGACGTTGCGCCGCCAAGTTTAAAAGGCGTCTCCTGGGGCATGGCGGCATTTTGCTGCTATGTCCTCGGAGGCGCCTGGGCGCCGATACTTGTGGGAGCCATATCTGACTTCCTGGGAGGAGGTGCGCACGGTATCAAAATCGGATTGTTGATAACAACATTCGGAGGGCTGGCAGGCGCCTTTTTTTATTGGTTGAGCGCACAACATTATCCTGCCGATATGGAAAATGTCAGAGAGCATATCGTCGAAGCGGACTAACGGTATTATCATTCCAATAACGAAATATTTCTAAGAGGAGCTTGAATATGCAGATACAATGCAGGACTTTTTTCCCCCTATTGCGTCCAACACGATTATTGGCCATTTTGCTTTTGGGATTTGCTGTTTTCATCGCTTGCAGTAGCAGCAATACACAACCCATCATACACAGCGGTATGTTTGTGGACAGCCCGGTTTCCGGTTTATCTTACCGCACCCTGACCTTATCAGGAACGACCAACCCAAGCGGCGTTTTTATGTATAATCCCGGCGAAACGGTCACCTTTGCCATTGGCGGGCTTGCTCTTGGGTCTGCACCCGGAAAATCAACCGTTACACCACTGGATATCATAGCGGGCGCATCAGGTGTGACTGATCAGAGAGTGACCAATATCTGTCGCCTGATCCAAACACTTGATGAAGATGGCGATCTTAATAATGGAATAAAGATCAACTCCAAAACAGCGGCAATTGTTTCAGCACACGCCGGCGGGATCAACTTCAATCAGACTGCCGACGCCTTTAGCGCTGACCCCAATATAGTTGCCTTAATGGCAGCGCTGAATCTAAACCATGCTGCCGGATTTACGTCCACGGAAGCAGGCGGTCGCTTATTACGAAGTGACACCGACGCACAGGCACACTTGCTGGCTTCGATAAGCGAACGAAAAGCGATCACTACAAAGTTTGGTGTTGTTAACGGCTATGCACAGGACGAAGGTACATGGGCATGGAAGGGAATTCCCTACGCCAAACCTCCCGTAGGCGCCCTGCGATGGAAGGCGCCCCAGGATCCCACCCCCTGGACCGGTGTCCGTGAGGCCACGTACCAATGCAGTGAGTGTACGCAGAAGTCGATTGATCATTTCCTGCGCCCGCTCAATGCATTTAAAGGAAGTGAGGATTGTCTCTATCTGGATATTTATCGTCCCAAAACGGACTCTCAAAATCTCCCTGTTTTTGTATGGATTCATGGCGGTTCCAACTACCAGAACTCGGCCAGGATGTATAATGGAGCAGCGTTGGCTAAACGGGGTAATATTATCGTGGTTGTTATTCAGTATCGCTTATCTGTGCTGGGCTGGCTGACTCATCCTGCATTTAGAGCCAGCGGGACGGCAGATGACCAGTCGGGTAATTTCGGCACGCTCGACCACATGAAGGCCCTGACCTGGGTTAAAAATAATATTGCGGCTTTTGGCGGTGATCCTGATAAAGTAACGGTGGGCGGTCAATCGGCAGGCGGTCACAACGTCATGAACCTGCTGATATCTCCGAAAACCGACGTCTTATTCCAACAAGCGTTTGCACAAAGCCCGGCCTTAGTTCAATTGATGCCGCTTAAAACGCAAGCGACAGGCGATACGAATACCAACAAGCTAATCGACTGGTTGCTGATGAATGACGGATTGGCCGCTAATGCCGCAGCCGCCGCGGCGTATCGTGCCGGCATGAGCCATTCGGCCATCCAAACCTATTTGCGCGGCAAAACGGCTCTGAAAATGTTGCAGGCAGCCATAGGCGGCATAGGCGGTCCCGGTGGCACTGCCACCATGCCTCTTTGTACTCCTTTTATGGATGGCCATGTCCTTCCCACCGCCGGCTGGCTCCCGACAATCCATGCGGGAAATTTCAAGAAGGTGCCCCTGATCATCGGAACAACCCAGTATGAATACAAAGATTTAATGACGCTTTATGGCAGCCTCTTGAAAGTGGTTACCGGGATGCCGTCAGGTCCCTATAGCTGGGGTAATCTTTATGATGTCCTCGATGGAACACTGACGTTCGATCAAGTGCTGCCGACAGACATGGACAAGCTTACCTATGAACAGTCCGGCTTACTCAAATCACGAAAATGGCAGGTCGAGTGTAATGCAATCGCCCGGGCGATTAAAACCGATCATGCAGCTAATGCCGTTTATTCCTATCTCTTTACGTGGTCTGGCGGCGGTGATCCTGCCTTGGCGGACTTCAAGCAGATCTTTGGCGCATCCCATGCCCAGGATGTCCCTTTTTTCCTGGGGGAGAGTACCGACTTCTTCAAAAGTTATTCCTTCACAGCGGCCAACCAGTCCGGTCGCGAGGCGCTTCAGGGAGCCATGATGGATTACCTGCTTTCTTTTGTCAAAACAGGAAACCCAAATCCGGCAGTTTCCACGCTGCCGGACTGGACACAATGGTCCAATAATACCGGTGATCCAAAATTTATCAAATTTGATGCGAATCTTAATAATTATTCAATCGGCATGGATCCCGCTGAAGCGACTGAAGCCATTGTAACCGGAGAAATATTAACCGTGTTGGGTGGCTATCCCAGCCTCGAAACGTTGTTCCTTTTGCTTGGTATATACCCGTATTAACGCGCCGCATATGATCAATGGATTCATGGGGAGGCTTACAGAGCTCCCCTATTTATTTCTTTCTTTTTTCATAGTTCCTCGTTGCCACAAATATACAAATTAAAATTCAGGGCCATATACATAACTGGATATCGTCCCGGCGGTATCCGGAAAGGTCTGTGGAAATATGTGATTTCCATCCTGACATTATATTTGAGGCAATTCCTTCTGCTTAGTTTTATTGACACATGATCATAACTTCGGTATTCTGATTCACAGAAAAAACAAATTCTTGTCAAAAAGATAGATACTATTTGTGATGGTGGATTCATGTGCATCAATGGCGATAAATCAGAGATACCCATATATCGACAGATGATGCATAAGGTGTTGTTGAAATATGGTGACATCCCTGAAGACGAATGGGACAAATTCATTAAAATAGTCAAGACGCTGCATCTGAAAAAAAATGAATATTTTGTCAATTTCGGAGAAGTGCCGAAGCGACTGGGATTTATATCGGCGGGTATTTTCAGAGTGTTTTATGTCACGGAACAGGGCGATGAAAAAATTATCGTTTTCCGAGATGAAAATCAGTTCATAACGGCATTCAGCGCTTTTATTGAAGGCCAGCCCTCATGGTACGCCATTCAGGCTGTCGAGGACAGTGTCCTGTTGATCGTCACTCTTCAAGAATATAAGATGCTTCTGGATAATCATTCCTACTGGAATACATTGACCAGAAAAATAGTGGAAAATATCTTAGTTGAAAAGGAAAAAAGAGAAAGGGAATTTCTTTCAGAAGACGCAACCACTCGATACCTTACTTTTAAACAGAATTATGCCCATATCGAAGCCAGGATTCCCCAATATTATGTCGCCGCCTATTTAGGCATAACCCCTGTGGCATTGAGCAGGGTACGCAAGAAACTGAATGAAAATCCAAATATTTAATTTTTGATATGATCTTGATTTGCGCTGGTGGCAGTACAGGAAATTCAGTCTTGAACATCTTGACATCCTTTATCGTTTTTTCACGATGATAGAACCATTTTTGTCTAGAGAAGGAATCTGCTGTATTTCAACGAAGAATTAAAAGCACAGACATTAATTCTCGTTGCAACTTATGAGATGTTTTGTTATTTTTTGCAAAACACATTCATTTGGATTATTTTTAAAATGAATGAGTAACGATGTGTTTGAAAAAAGGAAAGGGGAAACAAATGGGAGAGGCCAACGTAAAAAAATGTTCTTCCTGCGGAGAAGCGATGGGGCCCGACGCAATCTTTTGCG
>CAYULE010000041.1:0-17109 GCA_964445385.1 uncultured Smithella sp. | reverse complement strand
GATGAAATTAAAAATATTTCTGATAAATAGCAACAGACTAAGGAGGGACTAAAATTGATATCAACAGCATTCGCAATGGGCGGTAATCCGGGAGCGCCGGCAGCGCAGGGAGCAGGCGGTTTTGGTGACTGGAGTTTCATCATCATGATGGTGGTGATTTTCGGTATTTTCTATTTTTTAATGATTCGCCCGCAACAAAAAAAGCAAAAAGAAGTCAAAGAAATGTTAGACAACCTCGCTTATGGTGATACGGTTATGACCACCGGAGGAATTCACGGTAAGGTAACCGGTCTGGCCGACGCAGTCGTCACGCTGGAAATCGCCGATAAAGTAAGGATTAAAATCGCGCGAAGCGCTATCAGCGTTATTCTTCAGAAATCGGGCTCACCGGCTCCGACTCCGACGACAAAGTCATAGTATAGAAAGGGGCATTTCATGTTCAAATCTTTAAAGATCAGGCTAGCTATCGCCGCAGTGGTGTGTCTTGCTGCTTTTTACTTTTTGATACCAACCTTCATTTCCGATATTCCGGCCCCGTGGAATCAATATCTGCCTAAGGAAAAAATCCATCTGGGTCTGGATTTACAGGGCGGCATGTACCTTCTTATGGAAATTGATACGGATAAAGCTCTGGAAGCCATGATGGAAAGAACCTCCAATGATTTGAAAGAATCATTAATGGATAGCAAAGTCCGCTTCCGTAATGTGGAAAAAGCCAAAGGGGCGACAATTTCCCTCGAATTGACCGATTCGGCCGGTAAAACGGCCCTGGAAAAGGTCCTTAAAGATAATTACCCCGACCTGGAAATAGCCTCAACCAGCCCACGCGACGGTGGACAATTCGTATTATTAAAATTCAATGACAAAAGAGCGGTCGATCTGAAAAAATTAACGATTGAACATTCACTGGAAACGATCCGTAACCGTGTGGATCAGTTCGGCGTTTCGGAGCCTGAAATTATACAGCAAGGCGAAAACCGGATATTGATTCAGCTCCCCGGTGTCAAAGATCCGGAAAGAGCTAAAAATCTAATTGGAAAAATGGCGCTTCTGGAATTTAAAATCGTTGACGAGGAAAATTCTCTGGACGAAGCGATGCGCGGCAATATTCCGGAAGGTGACGCTATCGCTTACGGAACGCGCGCAGACAAATCTACCGGGCAGAGAGGACAGGTTCCCTATTTACTGAAAAACAAAACACTCCTGACCGGCGCTTCGCTGGAAACCGCCAAAGTGCAGATCTCCGACCGGTTCGGCGAGCCCCATGTCTCCATCAAATTCAATTCACAGGGAGCGGCGGATTTTGACCGTATCACCAACGAAAATGTTCGTAAACGTCTGGCGATTGTTCTCGACGGCGTTGTCCATTCGGCGCCGGTGATTAATGAAAGAATCTCCGGTGGACAAGCTCAAATAACCGGGAATTTCACGATGGAAGAAGCCCGCGATCTGGCCATTGTTCTGCGCGCCGGTGCTCTTCCCGCCCCGGTCAATATTCTGGAAGAACGAACCGTCGGTCCTTCTCTGGGAAACGATTCGATCCGTCAAGGGATCATGGCAACCATCATCGGTTCGCTTTTAGTTTTTCTGTTTATGCTTATTTATTACCGGCTTTCCGGTTTGGTGGCTGATATTGCTCTCGCCATGAATATATTTCTCATTCTGGCGGTTCTGGCGGCCCTCCAGGCAAGTTTAACCCTGCCCGGCATCGCCGGTATGCTCCTCACGATCGGCGTCGCGGTAGATGCAAACATCCTGATCTTTGAAAGAATCCGCGAAGAATTACGGACGGGGAAAACCGCCCGCCTGTCGCTCGATACAGGTTATGACAGGGCTCTTATTACCATCATTGATACACATGTCTCGGGTATCCTTGCTGCTCTTGTTCTGATGTATTTCGGAACAGGCCCGATCAAGGGATTTGCGGTAACAACGACCATTGGCCTTTGTGTCAGCCTTTTTACCGCCATTTTTATAACAAGGGTTATTTTCGACTACTTCACCCAGAATTATAATATCAAGAAATTGAGTATTTAAAATTGAAGCGCACGCAGGAGATATAGTATGAGCATGGAATTGATAAAACCAGGTGTTAACGTAAATTTTGTCGGCTATATGAAGCATGCGATGGCTTTTTCAGCTATCCTGCTTCTCATCGCCGTTGGATCAGTCATCTATCATGGCGGCTTTAATCTTGGCATCGATTTCGCCGGTGGCTCAATCATTCAGGTTAAATTTTCGACAAATGTTTCTGCCGATCAGATTCGGACATCTCTCAAATCAACCAAACTGGCCAACAGCACGATTCAGCAGTTCGGCGAAAACGAATTTTTAATTCGTACGCATGAGTCTTTCTCAGACCAAAAGATGCTGGCCGCTAATGTGGGGGATCCCCTCACGGCAGCTTTTAACAAGGGTTATGAAATCCGGCGCGTGGAAGTCGTCGGTTCTAAAGTCAGTTCTGATTTCAAACGCAAAGCCATTATCGCCGTTATTCTTTCCTGGCTGGCTATCCTGATTTATGTTACCTGGCGGTTTGAATTCCGCTACGCCGCGGGAGGAATTCTCGCCCTGGTTCACGATACATTGATTGTGGTCGGAGCTGTTTCTGTTATGAACATGGAATTCACCATCAACATCCTCGCGGTCCTCATCTTCGTTATCGGTTTTTCGATCAATGACACCATTGTTACATTGGACAGAATCCGGGAAATTGTAAAACGGAATCCCAAACAGAAGCTGGGCGATATCATCAATCTGGCCATCAATGAAACGCTCAGCAGAACCATCTTGACTTCGCTGACCGTTTTTCTCACGCTTTTGGCACTGTATATTTTTGGTGGAGCGGTCATCCGCGATTTTGCTTTTGCCATGCTGGTCGGTACCGTCGCCGGTACTTATTCCACAATCTATATCGCTTGCACCAGTGTGCTGCTTTTTGAAAAACTGCAACCTTCAAAACTGAAGAGGAAGTAATAACATTGTCATCCTTGGCCGCGGCGGGATTTGTTGTTTTTATTTTAATATTGTTTGTCGGGATTTATTTAACCTTATTCGGATTACCCGGAACAATCATTATTTTCCTGGACGTTTTGTTCTATGCCCTTTTTACCGGTTTTGAACAGATCGGGTGGAAAGTGCTTTTATTTCTGCTGGCATTTTCTATTCTTGCCGAGACTCTTGATTTTTTTACGGGATTAACCAAAGCTCATAAAGCGCCGGTCATCAAAAAATCCCTCTGGGCTGCCGCCATTGGCGCGACCGTGGGGATGATGATCTTAACACCCTTTCTCTGGGGACTCGGCATCTGGGGAGGTTTTTTCCTCGGAGGTTTAGCAGGATTATTGATCGTGGAAGCGCTCCGTCAGTCTAAGTTAAGGGGTCCCCATCAGGTATCTAATTGGGCTTTCTTCACGATGATCGGTCGAAAAACGGTTAAAGGCGTTTTCGCCCTGATTATGATTTTTGTTTCTCTATCCAATATTTACTCTTAGGAGTTTACATCTGTCATGAAAGAAGAAACGAAGAAAAAGAACGAGGAAACAACAAAATCTAAAGTTCAGGAATATATAGAAGCGATTATTATCGCGATCTTAATTGCCGTCGTGATCCGGACTTTTGTTATACAGGCCTACAAAATCCCTTCCCGGTCCATGGTGCCCAAACTGCTCGTCGGAGACCATCTTTTAGTCAACAAGTTTATTTACGGCGTTAAAATACCCGTCATCAGAAATATCATCTTGCCCATCACCGACCCTAAAAAAGGCGATATCATCGTTTTTATTTACCCCCATGACCGCTCTAAAGATTATATTAAACGCGTTATTGGCACAGGCGGTGATAAAATTGAGATCAAAAATAAGAATATTTTTCTCAATGACCAACCCTATAAAGATGCTGTTGGTATCTATTCGGACAGCGTTACCTACCCGGCAATCATGCAGCCGCGAGATAACTTCGGACCGGTAACCGTTCCCAAGGGGTCACTCTTTGTGATGGGCGACAACCGCGATGAAAGTGCCGACAGCCGCTTCTGGGGTTTTGTTGATTTAAAAGATGTAGAAGGAAAAGCACTCATTATTTACTGGTCATGGAACAGTGAAGAACAAGACAACCTGCTGCGGAAGATCCGCTGGGAACGTCTTGGCAATCTGCTTAACTAAAAGCAGATCAATACCGGCTCGCCTTACAGGAAAGCCGACACCACCATAGCAACCGATAGTCCAATCAGGATAATAACCGTTATCCAGGAAATCACGTTCATGAGCCGGCTGTTGACAAACTCTCCCATGATCCGTTTGTCATTGATCAGCAGCAACATGAAAATCAGGACAAACGGCAGCAGGATACCGTTGATCACCTGAGAATAAAACATAATAGAGATCAGGGGGACACCCGGCAGAAGAATAATTCCCGCTCCCAGAAAAATCATCAGCGAGTAAAGACCGTAAAACTGCGGTGCTTCGACAAATTTGGTATTCAGACTGGATTCCCAGCCAAAGGCCTCACAAATAGTGTACGCGGTGGAAAGAGGAAGGATCGACGCTGCAAAGAGCGACGCATTCAGCAAACCAAAAGCAAATAACATCGAGGCGTATGATCCGGCCAGGGGCGCCAGGGCCAGCGCGGCGTCTTTCGCTGTTTCAATCTTGAGGCCATTTTGAAATAATGTCACGGCGCAAAGCATAATAATAAAAAAAGCGACAACATTGACGGTAATGGAACCGAAGATAACATCGATCCGGGAATATTTATAACTATCCGCTTTCAACCCTTTGTCCACAATGGAAGATTGCAGGTAAAACTGCATCCAGGGGGCAATGGTTGTTCCGATAATGCCGATTGCCATGGTCAGCATGCCTGCATTAAAGTCCAGACTTGGCGTGATCGTCGCCTTGCTGATAGCCGACCAGTCGGGATGAACCAGAAACCCCGATACAATATAAGAAAGATAAAAAACACAGGCCACAAGAAATACTTTTTCCACTGACTTATAATTGCCTTTGACCACAAGCCACCAGACAAAGAAAGCGCCTGCCGGCACCGAAATATATTTACTGACACCGAATATTTCCATACTGGCGGCAATACCGGCAAACTCGCAGAGGGTATTTCCCAGGTTAGCCAGAAGCAGAATAATCATCAGGTAAAAAGTAATTTTCGCGCCGAAACGCTCTCGGATTAAGTCGGAAAGCCCTTTTCCGGAAACCACTCCCATCCGGGCGCACATTTCCTGAATAATAATCAAAGCCGCAGTCACGGGAATCAGAATCCAAAGCAGACCGAATCCATAGTGGGCGCCGGCTAGAGAATAGGTGGTAATGCCACCCGCATCATTATCGACATTGGATGTAATAATCCCCGGACCAATGAAGGCAAAGAAGAGCCCCAGTTTCCATAAACCGGTTTGCAATGTTTTTTTCCAGAATATTTTAATTTTTTCCATAATTCACTAACAACGGCGGTTCCAAGCTCATTTGCCCAATTCCGGAGCTACAATTTCCAGAAGATTTTTAAAAATGATGGTGCCGTGCATTTTTTCGTCATCATCCACAACCGGAATGGCGGTTACCGCATATTTGGCAAACTGTTCGGCAATGATGTCATGTTTGTCATCGAGTTTTACCGAAACAACGCGTTCATCCATTATGTCTCCCAGCTTTTGATCCGCATCAGCCAGAATCAAATCCCGCAGGCTGATAACGCCTAACAGGCGTTCCTCTTCATCCGTTACATAAACGTAGTAAACCAGATCGACATCGGCCGCTTCCCGGCGAAATTCATCCAGGGCTTCGCGAACCGTCGTCTGCGGGCTGAAACTCAGGTAGGATGTCGTCATCATACCGCCCGCTTCCCGCTCCGGATGCGTCATGAGTTCCAAAACATCATCGGCAATATCCTTTTCCATTTCTTTTAAAATGCCTTCCGCCTTGGCTTTCGGAAGATCGGAAATGAGATCGGCAGCTTCGGAGAGAGACATTTCCTCGATAATATCCGATGCCTTTTCCGAATTGAGATCGTTAATCAGACTGACCTGAATCTTGGGATCCGTCTCTTCCAGTGCTTCCGCGGCAGTTTCAACATCCAGCGCCTGAAATACTGCGGCGCGCTGTTTAATATCAAGTTCTTCCAGAATGTCCGCCAGGTCGGCCGGATGAATCTGGCTCAACCGGTTTTGCGCGATATTCAACTGCAAAAGGTCGGGTGAGCTGAGCGGCTGGGTAAATTTCCAGGAAATGAGATGATTAGGCAATTTATAATCAAATAAACCGCGAAAGATGGCATCGAAAACTCTGATCAAACCGACACGGCGTATCAATCCACGGAAGCCCACATCCACATGAACAAGATGCAGGCCATGCTGCGTCTTGAGAAACTGAAGATCATTGACCCGCCGAATTTTGGCGCCATCCGTATCGACCACCTGCTTATCCAGCAGGGCGTCTTTGAGCAGCACTTCCCCTTCCCTTAAATGAAGCGCAGATAAATCCTGGATGGATGCCACCGACACGGATATAGTTTGATCCATGTCCACAACATCGTTCCAGGACAACACAACGGGATTCTTCTTCTGAGCGGAACTGAATATGATGCCGGTGACAATTGGATAAGGCTCTACGAATTCCGCGGTTAAATCATAAATACGGCCCAATGTTTCGCCCGTGGCGCCAACAATATTTCTTCCCAGGATTTCGCTTAAAAACAAAAAAACCTGAGGTTCGGGATTTATCGCCATAGCCATTTGCCTCCAGGTTGCCAGCCTATATCATTGATAATTTTTAAAGGAAAGTTTTTTCAACTTTTTTACCTTGACATCAAATTAGCGGCGTTGTATGTGAAAAAAGTAATTCAACCTTTTAATTTGATCCGGCGAGATTGAAAAAGGACGACATGATGAAAAAAGTAAGCAAAAAGTTTATTCAAGCCTTTCTCCGCAAGGGGAAAGGCTTTTTTTATGCCCGTTAACGGATTCTTGGCTGAGGCCACCCGGGCAGATGCGGTGAGTTGTACTCTTCCCGGAAAACGGAAAATGCCTGAATGATAAGGAAACGAAGATGACGAAAACAACAAATTCCAAAATCGTGATGGACAGCGACGGCATCGAACGATGTCTGACGCGGATCGCTTATGAAATCCTGGAAAAGAACAAAGGCATGGATGATCTCGTACTGGTCGGCATTCGTACCGGTGGCATTTATCTGGCCCAGCGACTTCAGAAAAAAATATCAGCCATTGAGGGCCGGGAGATCCCTCTGGGCATCCTTGATATCACGCTTTATCGTGACGACATCACCAAATCCAATAAAAAAGCGCCTCTGGGAAAAACAAAGATCCCTTTCGATCTCACAAACAAGAAAGTCATTTTGTTGGATGATGTTCTGTTTACCGGAAGGACCATCCGGGCCGCCATGGACGCGTTAATCGATTTTGGTCGTCCCCAGATGATCCAGCTTGCCGTTCTGATCGACCGCGGTCACCGTGAACTGCCGATTCGCGCCGATTATGTCGGTAAAAACCTTCCTTCATCTCTATGGGAAGCGGTCAGTGTTAACCTTCTGGAAAAAAACGGCAAAGATGAAGTTCTGATTGAAGAAGAAACATAATTTAACATAACAACAAGGCAACGATATGATGAAACTAGGAAAAAAAGATATCCTCGGTATCCAGGAAATGACCGTTGACGACATCCATCTGATTCTGGAGACAGCTGAATCTTTTTTGGAAATTTCAACACGCGAAATCAAAAAAGTGCCGACGCTGCGTGGCAAAAGCGTGATCAACCTGTTTTATGAAGCCAGTACGCGAACCAGAACATCCTTTGAAATCGCGGGCAAGAGACTAAGTGCCGACACCATCAACATTTCCGCGTCAACCAGTTCCGTGGTCAAAGGAGAAACGCTGATAGACACCGCGCGCAATCTGGAAGCCATGAACCCGGACATTATTGTTCTCAGGCACAGCGCAGCCGGCGCCCCTCACCTGCTCGCGGGGCTGGTCCGCCAGTCCATTATTAATGCCGGTGACGGCGCGCACGAACATCCCTCCCAGGCACTTTTAGATATGATGACGATTAAAGATAAAAAAGGCAAAATCGCCGGTCTGAAAGTTGCCATCGTCGGCGATATTTTGCACAGCAGGGTCGCCCGTTCCAACATTTACGGTTTATCCAAAATGGGCGCCCAGGTCGTTGTCGCCGGTCCTGCCACCATGATGCCTCGCGACATTGAACAAATGGGTGTCAGGGCTTACACAAAACTCGAAGAGGCTATCACAGACGCCGATGTCGTGATGATGCTGCGTATTCAATTGGAGCGTGAGAAGCAAAATATTTTTCCATCGCTTCGTGAATATGCCCAGCACTATTGTCTGAATTGCAAAAATATCAAACTGGCTAAACCTGACGCTATTGTCATGCATCCGGGCCCCATCAATCGTGGTGTGGAAATTTCGCCCGATATTGCCGACGATGCCACGTGTTCCGTCATTCTCGATCAAGTCAACAACGGCATTGCGGTCAGAATGGCGCTGCTTTACCTGCTTACCGGAGGAAACGAATGAAATTGTTATTAAAAGGCGCCCGGGTTATTGACCCGTCTCAAAAGATAGATGCCCGGATGGATGTTTTCATTGAAGAAGGAAAAATTGCCGGTTGCGACCCGGATATCAAAGCTTCAGATAATGCAAAGGTTATCGATCTGTCCGGTATGATTATTTCGCCAGGCTTAATCGACATGCACGTTCATTTGCGTGAACCGGGTCAGGAGTATAAGGAAACCATCGCCTCGGGTTCTGCTGCTGCGGTCACCGGCGGTTTCACATCGATTGCCTGTATGCCCAACACGGACCCGGTAAACGACAATCGCTCCATTACCGAATTCATTCGCCGCAAGGCCGCCGAGGCTAATCTGGCTAATGTCTTTCCCATCGGCGCAATCACTGTCGGTTCAGAAGGCAAGCGTTTAACAGAATTCTGGGATCTTAAGGAAGCCGGCATTCTCGCCCTGTCCGACGACGGCAAACCCGTCATGGACGCGGCTTTGATGCGCCGGGCCATGGAATATGCCTATTCGCTGGACTTACCCATTATTCAACATTGTGAGGATAAGAATCTTTCCGCCGGCGGTCTGATGAATGAAGGCTATTATGCCACCATCCTCGGACTTCCTGGTATCCCCGCTGTCGCCGAAGAGGTCATGGTCGGGCGTGATATTCTGCTTGCTGAATATACCCGCACACAGGTTCACATTGCGCATGTCAGCACAGCGGGCTCCGTACGTCTGATTCGCGAGGCTAAAGCGCGAGGACTGAGCATCACTGCGGAAACCGCCCCGCATTACTTCACCTTGACCGATGAATCGCTCCAGAATTATGATACCAACTATAAAGTCAGTCCGCCGCTGCGCATGGAGTCTGATGTCGCCGCTATTAAAGAAGGACTGTCGGACGGCACACTGGACGCCATCGCTTGCGATCACGCACCGCACGGACGAACAGATAAGGAAGTCGAATTCGAATACGCGCTAAACGGAATCAGTGGTCTGGAGACATCTCTGGGGTTGAGCTTGAATCTGGTGCATGATGGTATCCTCACCTGGCCTGCATTGATTGCCAAAATGAGCTGTCATCCCGCACGTATTTTGCACCTGTCCAAAGGCAAACTTTCGCCAGGCTCCGACGCGGACATCACCGTTATTAACCCGGATCTGCCATGGATCGCAGATGTGAAATCCTTCCAATCACGCGGCAAAAACTCGCCGTTTCACGGTCGTAAAATGAAAGGACGCGCCGTTTTGACCATCGTGGGCGGCGACATTAAATACGATGGACGTGAACAAAAATCATGAGCGCCAGAGAAACCCTTAGAACCGCCGGATTCGTCCTGAGAAGTCTGAGTTATGGAGAATCTGATTTAATTGTAACATTCTACAGTCGTGAGTTCGGCAAAATCAAGGGAATCGCTAAAGGCGCCAAAAGAAGTAAAAAGCGTTTTGCCAATGTCTTTGAACCGTTTTCACTGGCCAACATTATTTTTTCACAGAAAAATCGTGACACACTGGCCCTTATTGAATCCTGCGATATTATCGATCATTACGCCGCTATCCGCCAGGATCTGGGAAAAACGCTGACTGCTTCCTATTTCATCGACCTGACCGATCACTTCAGCCCGGAAGGGAAGCACAACGAAAATCTTTTTTTGCTGCTTGCGGATTATCTATCCTGGCTGGGACGGGAAAATGTTTCCGATGCGGCCATTCGTTTCTTCGAAATGCGTCTTTTAAAAATTGCCGGATTCGAACCGGCGCTCACGGCCTGTGTACGCTGTAATACTCAGGTAACTAACGGATCTTCTTACTATTTTTATCCAAAAGAAGGCGGCATTTTCTGCGCCGCTTGTGCAAGACCGGAACGATACGACCAGAGCGTTTCGGCGGGTACTGTCCGCACTTTGCTTTTGGGGAAAGATATGGATATGGAAAAAATTAAAATGGTCTGTCTTTCGGAAAGTCTTGCTGTCGAATCCCGCAACATCCTTTGCGGTTTTATTTCTTACGTTTTGGGAAAGGAAGTAAAATCTTTCAAAGTAATGGAACAGGTGCGCAGGTATTGTCCATAACGGAGGTTTATATGCGCCACCCGGAATTACTCATCCCCGCCGGCAATCTGGAAAAAATGCGCACTGCTTTGTTGTATGGCGCAAACGCCGTCTATATTGGTGTCCCGGGTTTGAGTTTGCGTGCATCATCCGCCGAAATGTCGCTTGCTGATCTGGAGACAGGAGTCGCCGAAGCTCACTTACAAAACGTTAAAGTATATGCGGCCGTTAATACATTCGCCCGCAATACCGATCTGGAATCGGCGCGAAAAACAATTCCGGAATTGATCGCAACCGGTGTCGATGCATTAATTATCAGCGATCCCGGTTTGATCCGTTTAATCCGCCAAATATCTCCCCATATGGCGCTGCATCTGAGTACACAAGCCAACACAATGAATATCGAAGCGGTCCGTTTCTGGCAGGATCAAGGCATCCAGCGGATTATCCTGGCCAGAGAATTGACAATAAAAGAAGTTGGAGAAATTTCGCGGGCAGTCCCCGAAATGGAACTGGAAATTTTCATCCACGGCGCAATGTGCATGTCCTACTCGGGACGATGTTATTTGTCGGCTTATCGTAACAAACGCAGCGCCAACCAGGGAGATTGTTCTCAACCCTGTCGATGGGAATACCTGTTGACCGAGGCAACACGTCCTTCCGACCCGCTGATTCTGGAAGAAGATGAACGATTCAGTTATCTGCTTAGTTCTAAAGATTTATGTCTGATTGAGTATCTACCGGAGGTATTGGCATCGGGTGTTACCAGTGTTAAAATTGAGGGACGGATGAAATCATCCTATTATGTGGCGGTTGTTACCCGAACTTACCGACAGGCACTCGATGCGTTGATTCATGAGAAAGAAAACTATCGCTGTAATCCGCACTGGATGGACGAACTGAGAACAATCTCTCACCGTGGCTATACAACAGGTTTCGCGTTTGCAGAAGAAAAAATAAACGAAACAAACCCGCATATAAAAATAATTCAAACACATGAACCGGCTGGCATCGTTCTCGACTATGATAGAATCCGGAAGCAAATGCTGATTTCCGTGCGCAACCATCTGAAAGCGGGAGAAGATGTCGAACTATTATTATCCCGCGAAAACATAAAAATCGACACACAAATAATCCTGAATGACGAGGGAAACAAAATCGATCAGGCCCATACCGGAAATCGAATTTTTCTTCCCTGCGCTTTACCTGCACCCACAGGAACGATACTGCGTAAAAATATTAACTCAGCGAAATAGCTATAACAAATTAGGCTCCGGCATTCCTCCCGTGCCAGGATCATGCTCTGAAGGTTACACAGAATCACGGAAAGGGACGCGAGACGGATGGTGAATATTTATTATTAGTTTGCTGTTGATTAATAAAAAAAGCCCCCGCGGGCATGCTGCGGGGGCTTTTCTAACTATGGCCTTAAACCATCAGCCAAATTAATCACTACTTTTTGATAAGATAATCTGCAACCGCTTCCACGCGACGGTTCTGTGCACGTCCTTCTTTGGTCTTGTTGGATGCGATGGGTTTATCAAAACCGTACCCAACTGAATTCAAACGTTTTGAATCAATACCTTTTCCGATCATGTTATTCTTGACGGCATCAGCGCGTCTCTGAGAAAGCTTTTTATTGTATGCGGCAGTTCCTATACTGTCCGTATGGCCTTCAATTGTCACATTGAGTTCGGGGTATCTCTTCATTACGCCAACCAGATTATCAACGTCCTGCAGAGAGTGTTTTTTGATAACGGCTTTATCGAAATCAAACAATACTTTCAGGGTGGTTCTGCCCTTTTCGATAATTTCGGGAGCCGGTGCAGGTGCAGGTGCAGGTGCCGGTGCGGGCTCGGGAGCTACAACGTCTTTTGCTCCACCGAATGCAAAAGTTGCACCCACAGTGGCGAGAAGGTTGTTCTGATGACCATTAACAGGAATAATGTGACGGACATCGGCACGCAGCGCGAACCAGTCGTTAAGAAACCATTTGACACCAGCGCCGTAATCCAGGGTTAACTTATTGTATCTGTCACCAACCGAATCATCGTTACCGTTGGTATAATGAGCGCCACCGATACCAGCCGCTACGAAAGGCACTAAAACTTTATTCGGTAAAATATTGACAATACCTTCAATGCCGTATCCAAAGAATTTCATTTTTTCATTGTCCTGAGAGTTTGGGTAAACAAGCTCAGTAGGAACATAATGTACAAAACCTTCAATACCAAAATACTTGTTAAAATTGTAGCCGGCACGAATACCCAGGGCAATCGAGTCTTTCATGTCTTCACTGCCTTCAAACTTGTACATGCCTATGGTTGGCGTAATGTTAACCGACCCTGCTCTCACTTGCGCAAATCCTGTCGTGGCAACGGCCATCAACATCAGGACAGCGAATAACGAAATCACTTTCTTCATATTTTCTCTCCTTTTTTTGTTTAAATTTTTAATTGCTTTTCTTTTCAGAAAAACAATCACCATTTCCCCAACAAACACTACTTACATAAGACTAATGCTTAAGAACCCTACAATTGAACGAAAGTATAATGGATAACATACGGTATGTCAATAGGATTTTATCAAAAAAATGCATATCGGATCAACTGATTATCGTCTTGATTTGTAGGGGTAGTTTTTTACACCAATATCATTGAATTTTTCTTATTTTATAAGCTCTGACAATACAGATCTTTATAATCAGCGCGGTTCTTCAGCCATTCAATGAATAGCGCGGCACGACCTTGTTTACGCCCTTATTTTCAATTCGTCAATCTAACATAGCCTCAGTATTTCCCGCATCATGTCCAGCGTAACATCCTTGTTTTCACCCATATTCACCATGCCATGCGCATCCAGCAGTTTGGTCACCTGTTCGATATCAATATTCGTAACACCATAACCGGCGAATGATGTCGGCAGCCCCATCTTCTCGAAAAAAGCGCGGGTTTTATCGATCGCAGCGTCCATGCGCGACGATTCGTTTCCCGAATTAATTCCCCAGATGCGCTCAGCATACTGCAGCAGTTTTTGCCGCTTGCCCTGGGCGCGGACCTTGAGCATCGCCGGCACAAGAGCCGCCAGGGTTTGAGCATGATCCAACCCATATAAAACCGTAATCTCATACCCCAGGCGATGAGCCGACCAGTCCTGTGGGACGCCCGCGCCAATGAGGCCGTTTAATCCCAGCGTGGCAGCCCACATGAGATTGGCTCGCACATCATAATTTTCCGGCTCGACAAGGGCTTTGGGTCCCTCTTCGATCAGCAAATACAGCAAACCTTCGGACAAACGGTCCTGAACCTGTCCGAAAACAGGATACGTCAGATACTGCTCCAGAACATGAACAAACGTATCCACCACACCGTTGCCGACCTGACGCGCCGGCAGAGTGTACGTCTTGGTGGGGTCCAAAACGGCAAACCGTGGAAACAAGAATGGATTCATGATCCCCCGCTTAAACAGGGTCGCTTTGCGTGTAATAATCGCGCGGCTGTTCATTTCCGAACCGCTGGCCGGCAGCGTGGCGACCGCGCCGACAGGCAAAGACCGGGTAATGGCGCTGCCCGCGTTTTCCAGTAAAAGAAAAGGTTCGCGATCGAAGGGGATGGCCGCGGACATGAACTTGGTCGCATCGATCACGGAACCGCCGCCCACCGCCAGCAGAAAATTAATCTTTTTTTCGCGGGCCAGGGCCACCCCGCCGAGAAGCATTTCATATTCCGGGTTCGGCTCGATGCCGCCGAATTCCGTAAGGTCGTAGCCAGGAAGAGCCGACTGAACTTCATCGAGCACGCCGTTTTTTTTGGCGCTTCCTCCGCCATAGGTAATCATCACTTTGGCGTTTTTCGGTATTTCACCGGCCAGCTGACGGATCGTGTCTTTGCCGAAAATGATTTTTGTGGGATTATGAAATGTAAAGTTGAGCATACCTACCTCTCTTAATTGTTGAAGCACTCATACGGGTATGGATATACGCGCGATGCTGATTATTCTTAGAAAAGACACACCATGTCAACAAAAAACTGCGGCATCGCGCAACATTTACCTTCGCAGCAATTGTCATTTAATCGACTCCACAGCTGATGAACGATCGCGTCTTTTACCCTTTGATATTGACCCCATTGCCCTTTCGTGCTAGGTAGCCGCATGTAAATTTGAAGATACGGATCCCCTAGCCGGATCCGTGCTTCTTGTCGGCAAAGACAAAGGAGGACATTGTGACTTTTCAGGAATTAATTTTTGCTCTCGAACAATACTGGCACTCTCAAGGCTGCGTCATTCAGCAGCCCTATGATATGGAAGTCGGCGCCGGAACGTTTCATCCCGCCACCTGCCTGCGCGCACTGGGGCCCGAGCCATGGAACGTGGCCTATGTTCAACCATCAAGACGCCCTACCGACGGCCGCTATGGTGAAAATCCCAACCGGCTGCAACACTATTACCAGTACCAGGTGATCATGAAGCCTTCGCCGATGAATATCCAGGAACTCTATCTCAATTCGCTCAAAAGCTTCGGAATCGATCCGCTGGAACACGATATCCGTTTTGTGGAGGATGATTGGGAATCTCCCACACTGGGCGCCTGGGGACTGGGCTGGGAAGTGTGGCTCGACGGCATGGAAATCTCGCAGTTCACCTATTTCCAGCAGGTCGGCGGCTTCGACTGCAACCCTGTCTGCGCTGAATTGACGTACGGCACGGAACGCATCGCCATGTATATTCAGGGCATCAACAATGTCTATGATTTGCAGTGGACCGATAAAGTTAAATACGGCGATGTCCATCACAAAGGCGAGGTGGAGTTTTCCACCTACAACTTCGAAGTGGCGGACATTCCCATGCTGCGCAAGCTCTTTGATATGTATGAAGAGGAAGCCCTGCGTATTGCCGAAAAGAATTTGGCTCTGCCCGCTTATGATTACTGTCTGAAATGTTCCCACACCTTTAATCTGCTCAATGCCCGCGGCGCGATCAGCGTGGCTGAACGCACCAGTTACATCGGACGGGTCAGAAATCTGGCGCGCCTGAGCGCCGAGCTTTACCTCAAGCAGCGAGAAGAACTGGGATATCCCCTTTTAAAGAACAACTAGAAGATCTGGAGATAAAATGAGTAACGAACTGCTTTTTGAAATTGGCACCGAAGAAATTCCAGCCGCGTTTTTGTCCAAGGCCGTGGGCGATATGGAAGAAATCATCCACAAATCTTTAACGGAAAAAAGAATCGCCTATAGCGGAATACGATGTCTGGCCACGCCGCGCCGTCTGGTGCTCTATATTGCGGACGTTGCCGGGCAGCAGGAAGATCAGACGATCGAAAAGCTGGGGCCTGCAAAAAAGGCTGCTGTTGATGAAAACGGTCAGCCGACAAAAGCCGCGCTGGGGTTTGCGCGGGGCCAGGGACTGGAAGTCTCTCAGTTGGAAACCATTGTCACTGAAAAAGGCGAGTATCTGGGGGCGCGCAAAACCATTGCTGGTCAGCCTTCGGCAGTACTTTTACCCGAAATTCTGACCAGTTTTCTTCTGGCGATACCCTTTCGAAAATCCATGCACTGGGGAAGCTACGATTTACGCTTCGCCCGTCCGATCCACTGGATCCTCGCGCTCTATGGCGGAAAAATAGTTCCCCTGAAAATCGAAGACATTGAAAGCGGCAACATATCCCGCGGTCATCGCTTTATGAGCCCGGCTCCTTTTGCCGTTTCCGGCTTTGATGATTACCTGACCAAGACCAGAGAAAATTTCGTCATCGCCGATCCGGCGGAAAGAAAAAAATTTATTCTGGAAGAAGCCCAGAAGGCGGCAGCCGAAGTAGGCGGTAAACTGTTTTATACGGAAGACCTGCTGGAGACTGTCAGCTTTATCGTGGAATATCCGGTGATTGTGCGCGGCCGTTTCGATGAGGCTTATTTAAATATTCCCAAAGAAGTTCTCACCACCACGATGATTTCACATCAGAAATATTTTCCCGTCGTCAACGACGAAGGAAAGCTGCTGCCTTTCTTCATTGCCGTCAGCAACACGAAGCCCCGCGACATCGCCGTGGTGGCCAGCGGAAATGAAAGAGTGCTGCGGGCGCGACTGGCTGATGCTTCTTTTTTCTTTGAGGAAGACAAGAAAGTGCCGCTGGAAGACCGGGTGGAATCCCTCAAAAAAGTGGTCTTTCACACGCTTTTGGGAACATCGCATAAGAAAGTGATGCGTTTCCGCAAGCTGGCGGTAAAAATCGCATCAAAAGTAAAACCGTCGGTGAAGAAAAATGTGGACCGCGCGGCGCTCCTGGCCAAGGCTGATCTGGAGTCGCTTATGGTGGGTGAATTCTCGGAACTCCAAGGTATTATGGGGCGCGAATACGCGCTTTTAGCGGGTGAAAAACCGGAGATTGCCAATGCCATCTATGAACATTATTTACCGATTGTCGCCGGCGGTGATCTGCCTCAGACGGATGAAGGCGCGATTGTCGGCATTGCCGATAAAATCGATACCATTGTCGGTTTTTTCGCGGTAGGTAT
>CAYULE010000040.1:0-17235 GCA_964445385.1 uncultured Smithella sp. | reverse complement strand
TTGTTTCTGTTGATTAAATACTTCAATTTTCTCATTACTGTCCAAACTCGAAGCACAACGGTATAACGTAGCCATAAACTCACCTGTTTTCTATATACAAAAACATGTTTTTAAATGTTTAACGATTAACCTTCGGCCCCATCTTTTTCAGGTTTTTAATTAGCATTTGTCATGCCAGGATAAAGTACCGGGCAAAATCGTAAGATAAATATAACATACTGATATTTCGAGTTTATCCATCAGCTACCTTATCACGGTCAATACGATTTTAAGAATTGCCTCATTAATTAATACCCTTGCTACAAAATATGTAGTTTCCGGTTTTTCCGCCTCCCCGAATACGTAAAATTTAGACTTCCGGAAGGCAAAAAAGCCGGCTTTCCCTTTTGTTCGGGAAAAGCCGGCATTTGTAAATTTCTGATTCTTTTTAATCCGGAATGGTCTTCAAATCCTCTTCCGGTGTCGGAATGGGAATTCGGCAAGCCCCCGCCTGAGCTGTTCCATGGTTTTTTGATCATCTTTCATCAGGACAATCCTTAATTCAGACATATGGATAATATTTTTTATCCTCGATAATCATATGTTCTGAGACAACATCAAACGCAATGAAGTTGAACAGCTCGTCCAGGTGCAATGTATCGTGATTAAATTTTTCGGCCAACGCTTTTGCTTTTCTAATTAATTCATCATGTTTCAGGCGATGATCCTCCGCGAGGGGATACCCCTTGGAAAATAGAATTTCCTCCTCGTCGTGAAAATGTTCAACGGTTTCATCCAACAGACGGGTGATTAAGGATAAGCCCTCTTCCCTGGTTTTTCCTTCGATTAAAGCCGAGAAAACTTTGTTGGATGTATCAAACAGCCTTTGATGCTGTTGATCGATGATGATATTTCCGCATTCATTTTTTCGCTCCCAATCAAGCTGAATAAAACCTTTCCCCGCAGGCGATACACCACTTTGAAATGCTACTTCATCCACAGCAATTTCAACCCGATTGCGTCCGTTCCGTTTAGCGCGATATAGAGCGCCATCGGCTATTTCCAATATACTTCCGGGTCTGTCCGTTCTGTCCGGGAGTATGGTTGCTACGCCGATGCTGACCGTAACATAGGGTGCGTTTTCGGAGCCGTCATGAGGGATAGCAAGAGCTTCAATCGCCGTGCGCAAGCGTTCGGCAACAATTGACGCACCCTCCTTAACCGTGTCCGGCAAAATCACAACGAACTCTTCACCACCAAACCTGGCCACAAGATCTGCAGGCCGGTTGACATTATTCTGGAGAGCGGTTGCCACCAGGCAAAGACAGTCATCACCAGCGATATGACCATACTGATCATTGAATTTTTTAAAATAATCAATGTCCAGCATAATCAGCGATAATGCCATGTGGCCGCGCTTCAGTCTGAAGAATTCCCGGTTGAGGGATTCATCTAAATATCGTCGATTCGCGATTCCGGTCAGTCCATCAATGCGTGCGCTTTTCAGGGCATGGTCCTTTTCAACTTCCAGACGATGGATCAATTCCTCAATAAGCTGTTCGGACTGTTTGCGTTCGCTGATATCCATAATAGACCCGGCAGCCGCAATTCTTCCTTTATGAATACTCGAGGATCCGTAAACTTCCACATCGAATATCTGTCCGTTCTTTTTCACTCCCCTGAATGTATAATGAATCGATTCAATTTCGCCCGACACTCGCTTTCTGATCTGTTCTTTCACATAGGCTACATCTTCCGCGTAGGTCAGTTTTTCAAAAGACATGTCCTTCAAACATTCTTCAACCGTGTAGCCGAACATTTGAGCGAATTTAGGATTTACATATTTAAAGACGCCGTCCTGAATGAGATAGGTGCCCACAAGCGCCTGCTCCGTAAAACTTTTAAACTTGATTTCAGATTCAAAAAGCGCCTCCTGAGCCTGTTTGCGGTCCAGTTCCTTTTTTTCTAAAGCTTCAGCCATATCATCAAAGGAACAGGCAAGCTGGTTCAATTCACTTCCCCTGTGGTCTATACCGGTGCGTGCCGAAAAATCACCCTGCCCCACCTGCCGTGATGCACAGACAAGCCTGTTGAGCCTTTTTACGATGAGGAGATGTCCTAGCAGCCACGCTATCAAAACAGCGGCAAACAAAGAACCGATGAGCAATCCTATGTTACGGAGGAAAGTTGTTTTTGTCAGAGCGAGCGCCTGTTCTTCCGGGATGCCGACACGCATGTAGAGGTAGGGCGATGCATCCGCTTTCAAGTAAAACCGTTTATACGCGAAAAGACGTTTGACGCCATCGACCCCGATAGACGTAAAAACCCCTTCTTGCGGACTTGCCGATATATGCTTCACGATCTCAGGCAAATCCACTTTGCCCGCGTACTTTTCATTATCGGGATGTCGATAGAGACGAATCGTGTTGCGGTCAAGCAAGTTAAGCGTAGCGCCTTTGGGGAATTTTGTCACGGCCACAAAATTCCTGCCATATTTTTCAAGATCGAGACTGACGGCAACCACTCCGGTGATCCGGCCGCTGGAATCCCTTACCGGATAGGCAAAGGGCAGCACTGCCCGTCGGGAAACCTGTCCGATGGTGTACTCTCCTGTGGACAATGCTTTTTTCTTTATTGCATCCTGAAAGTATTTTCTCTGTTTAATGCTGATATTGCCTGAAGACAGGGCGTTGGCAAAGATCTTTCCATCACGATCTGCCGCGTATATGGTGGCATACTGGGTGTTTTCCTTGATCAGGTCCCTGAAGAGTTTGTTGCACGCGACAGCGTCCTGATTTTGTAAAACAGGTAATTTGGCAAGGGTCTTGAGAAAGCTGCTGGTGGTTTCAATGTCATTTTTATGGTTATTCGCCAGGCTTTGCATCATAATCAGGGCATCCGCTTTTATCGCATCGATATCAAGGCGTTGACGTTCATAATTTGAATAAACAATAATGCCCAGGGCGGGAAGAACGGCGGCAATGATCATTATTATCAACTGGCTTCTGATTGACTTCATGATAAAAAAGTTGACTCCTCTTAGCATCTTAAAGATATTAATGTTAATGCATATTCACTAAATATATCACAATTCCCTGTGGGAAAATATTGCTAATTACGAATTGAAGAACTATTTCATGACTATTGCTGTTTACGTTTTGATGACTACAGGAAATTAATTTTATGGTTAATTTTACGCCTTCTTTCGGGAGACCTTCGCCCGTGACGCAAAATGCAAAAAGGCTGCTCTTCTTTTTGAAGGAGAGCAGCCTTTGGGGGGAAACTTCAATTAGGCTTTTCCTGGATTTACCCTGATCACCTGACCATCTAATGACCTAACCACCTAAAGGTGGCTCGAGGTCACACCAGGTGGCACGTGGTGATGAGCTTGATGGCGAAGTTCTCCGCCAGTGCGTTTAATACATTGGGACTTGGGGGGGCAAAAACTTAATTGATGAAATATTATGATTGCCCTACTGTACGTTGATTTAAATACCAACAGCTGAACCGGCCCATATCGTGAGAGGATTATGCCCGAAACGTTGTGGCTTTTGGCGACGTGGAGCGGCAAAGAGCCGAACTGTTTGAGCCCGAAGGGCGAGTTTTCGGCTCTCGCGTAATGAGCCTTAGAGCCACAGTTGGAGGGCATCCGCTCGCGGTGTGGGCCGGTTCAGCTGCCCCCTCCCCTCTATCCCCGCCCACCAGGGGCGGGGAAGTTTATTCGGAGGATACTTGTCAAGTATGGGGCAAGCTGAAAATTGCGCCTCGCTTGCCCGGAACGGATGACCTGAAAGGTTATGACAGCTTACATTTTAACCCAATATGGTCTTTAAATCCTCGTCCGGCGTGGTGATGGGTTTGATCGCGAAGTTCTCCACCAGCACGTTTAACACATTAGGCGTGATGAACGCGGGCAGAGACGGTCCCAGACGGATGTCCTTGATGCCCAGGTAAAGCAGCGTCAATAAGATCGCTACGGCTTTCTGCTCATACCAGGACAGAATCATCGATAACGGCAGATCATTGACGCCGCAATCAAACGCCTTGGATAACGCCACAGCAATCTGGATCGCCGAATACGCGTCATTGCACTGGCCGATATCCAGCAGACGGGGAATGCCGCCGATATCGCCCAGTTCCTGATCGAAGAAACGGAATTTGCCGCAGGCCAGAGTCATCACAATCGTATCTTTCGGCGCTTTTTCAACAAACTCAGTGTAGTAATTCCGGCCCGGCTTGGCGCCGTCACATCCGGCCACCAGGAAGAAATGGCGTATGGACTTGCCTTTCACCGCTTCAATCACTTTGTCAGCCACACCCAGAACGGCGTTTCTGGCAAAACCCACCATAACCGATTTACCTTCCGTATCTGCGGCAAATCCAGGCAGTTCGAGCGCCTTCTTGATGACCGGCTCAAAATTACCATCATCGATATGCGCAACACCCGGCCAACCCACCAGGCCGCAGGTGAAAATATTGGCCGCGTAAGAATCACGGGGTCTCTGAATGCAGTTGGTGGTCATCAGGATCGCGCCGGGGAATTCGGCAAATTCCTTGGCCTGATTCTGCCAGGCCGTTCCATAATGCCCGTAAAAGTGCGGATACTTCTTCAATTCCGGATAGCCGTGCGCCGGCAGCATTTCACCATGCGTATAAATATTAATTCCCTTTCCTGCGGTTTGTTTCAACAGTTCGGATAAATCTTTCAGGTCATGGCCGGAAATGAGGATGGCCTTGCCTTTTTTAGCGCCAAGCGGCACAGACGTGGGAACGGGATGTCCAAAGGCTCCGGTATTGCCCGCATCCAGCAGTTCCATGGTACGGAGGTTGATTTCACCGCATTTCAAAACCATCCCGACCCAGCCGTTCAAATCCAGTTCTTCACGCAGGATAGCCGCTAGCGCTTCCTGGATAAAAGCGTAAACCTTGTCGTCTTCCTGTCCCAGAATCTGCGCGTGATCCGCATAAGCGGCTACGCCCTTAATACCGAAAAGCAATATGTGCTGGAGAGACTGAATATCAGGATTGATGGTGGTGTCAGCCTTCAGAGACGCGATGTTGGCCTGTCCGACCAGTCCCGCGACGGTTTTTTCCGCCTGGAATGACACGGCGGCAGGTTTCTCATCCACGTTTGCTCCCGCCTTTTTGGCTCTGTCTTTGAGCGCATCCCGCAGACTTGTGCATTTTCCGATCAGTTCTACAAACCGCGCCGCATCAAAATCCACATTGGTCAGCGTCGAGAAAAGCGCCTTGGCCGTAAAAACATTCACTGCCGGATCGTTAATACCCGCTTTGCGGGCGTCCACCGCTACAGCCGACAAGCCTTGAAGCGCGTAAACCAGTACATCCTGCAAAGCGGCAACGTTGGCATCCTTGCCGCATACACCCGCTTTCATACAACCTTCGCCCTTTGCCGTCTGTTCACACTGGTAACAAAACATTGCTAAATTTTCCATGGACCTTCTCCTTTTATGTCTATTTTTTTTGGTAGCTTCATTTTGGAGGTAATATAATCATTGGCGGGCAGTTGTGCCTTGACTTAAGTCAAACTTCAGTGATATTTTTCAATTCAAGGAAAATATTATGGATATCACATCAATCATCGCCGGCATTCCTCTGTTTGAAGGCCTGTCGCCGAAGCAATGCACCGCTCTGGGAGCGATCGCCGTGCGGAAATATTATTCGCGGGGACAAAATTTTTTCGCGGAAGGCGACGAGGGCATCGGCTTTTATATTGTCCTCTCCGGCAAAGTAAAAATTTTCAAGCTCTCCCTCGAAGGGAAGGAACAGATTTTTCACATTCTGGAGGCGCCCGAACCTTTCGCGGAAGCGGCTGTATTTGCCGGAGCACATTATCCGGCCTCCGCGCAGGCGCTTTCCGAAACCATGGTTCTTTTCTTCCCGAGAAAACAATTCGTGGAACTTATCAGCCGGGAACCCTCCCTCGCGCTTTCCATGCTGGCGCTTTTGTCTCAGCGCCTGCGCAAGCTCACCATGCTGGTAGAATCGTTATCCCTCAAAGAGGTGCCGGGACGACTGGCAGCCTATCTGCTTTATTTAAATGACCGGAATGGCCCTTCACCCACCATCGAGTTGGAGGTTTCGAAAAATCAGATGGCCGGTCTGCTGGGCACCATCCCTGAAACGCTTTCCCGTATCCTGAAGCGCATGAATGATGAAAAGTTGATTAAAGTGGACACCCGCACGATTTCAATTCTGGATAGAAAAGGACTTGCCCAATTGGCGGAGGGAAACAAAAAACTTGCCTGAGACATGATTCCAGGTAAGGCTTGCAGACGATGGTTCAAAACCAGTGGAGGAAACATGGCTGATTTACTCGACAAAAAAAAGATCCGTCAGGTATTTCGCAATGTCCAGAAACATCAGCATATTGAAACGCTTATTCGTCAATTTTCATCCAACAAAGAGGATATTCGTCTTAAGGCGTTAAATCAGGTTGATCTCTCCAGTTGCCAAAACGTTTTAGAGCTGGGTTGCGCCTTCGGTGCGTTTACGGAAGCTTTGAAAGGACGACTGCACCGTGAGGCAACCATTACCGGCATGGATATTATTGCCGAATACGAACCTTTTTTCCTTGAGGCCTGCAAACGCGCCGGCTACCCGGGAACATTTTTATCAACAGGCGTTCACACGATAAAAAAATATCCTCCGGCTTCTTTTGATTTGATCATCTGCAGTTTTGCTTTGTATTTTTTTGTCGATATCATACCGCAAATCGCCCGCGTTCTAAAAAAAGACGGGACCTTCATCACGATCACGCATGATCTGTGCAATATGCAGGAACTCATTCACATCACCAGAAAAACGTTAAAAGAGCACAAACTGCTGGCGGATAACCGTCTTCTGCCGATCGAAGTCATCATCCAGCAGTTTTCCGCTGATAATGGCGAAAAACTGCTTCATCCATTCTTCGGCCGGATCCGGAAATTCAACTTTAAAAATTCCCTTGTCTTTCAGCCATGGGACAGCTATTTTTTTGTGGATTACTATCAGTTTAAAAGTCCGTTTTTTCTGGTGGGAACGAGCGCCGACAAAAAAAATATCGTCGATAAGCTTTTACACAAGTTACAGGACATCGGCGCCGTCAGCAAAGGGATTACCATGTGCAAGGATGACGCTATTTTCATTGGTTCACAACCTCTTTCGTCAAAGGATGCTTTATGAAAAAGCAACGCAAGTTCTGCATCTATTGCGGCGGGCAAATCACCAAAAAAAAGGAAGACCATGTCTGGCGGGATTGCTGTTCCAATTGTCATTGTTTTTTTTATGACAACCCCCTGCCTGTTGTTTCGACGATTATTGATGAGTCACGGCAGATTCTTCTGGTTAAACGTGACCGGGCGCCCTTTAAAGGACACTGGTGTCTCCCGACCGGTTTCGCGGAAACGGGAGAAAGTATTGAAGATGCGGCTCTGCGCGAGTTGCAGGAAGAGACGGGCATCAAAGGCAGAATCAGCAGACTGCTGGACGTCGATTCCTACAAAAGCCGTTTTTACGGTGATTTGCTTTTTCTGACTTTTGTTGCGGAAAAAGCGGGCGGGAAACTTGCGGCAGGCGATGACAGCGCTCAGGCCCGGTTCTGGCCGATTAACAAGATGCCGCCCCTGGCTTTCCGCTCCAACAGACATGCGCTGGATGCCTATATCAAAAGCAAAAAGGACTATTGGGCCATTCTGGACGCAATCGAACACCAGGATGATAAAAAGCGCCCCATGCGCAAAACCGCCAATTCGATGACCAGACGTCTCATTAATGCCATCCTGAAAAACAAGGATAAAATGATCGATCAGTGGATAGAAGACATGAAAAGCAACCCCTCCACCGCTGAATACCACAAATATGAAAGGCGGGTGCTCAATACAATCTGTGATAAAATTATTTCGCAGATAACGCTCTGGCTTGGTGATGCCTGTGACATTGAACACATTAAACTTTTTTATATTAAACTGGGATTGGAACGAAAGAAAACAGGCGCTAAAATCAGCGGCGTGCTGAGCGCGCTGAGCCTGATCCGCAAACATATCTGGGATGTCGCTCTTGCCCAGGGCGCATTACAGAAGAACCTTGATCTTTACATGACTTTTGAGCTGCAAAGGCGCATGACCATTTTTTTCGATCTGGCCACTTTTTATATTACACGGGGCTATGAAAAGGAATAGAGAATGATGCAAAAATAGTTGCGCCGCCGGAGAAACCATCTAAATCCTTCCGGCGGCGCAATCAAGAAAGGGGGGGGAACAACTAAAAATCTTTAAAATCATCCTTGTCAAACGGGATGACCTCTTCCGGCCGCATGGACTTTGACTTACCCACAGGCGCGGCGATGGCTTTTCTTTTCACGTTCTTATCGGGAGTAACGGGAGCAGGAATCGCCCTGCGAATGTTTGTCGCAGGCTTTTTTGCTTCGGTTTTTACAAGAGGCGCAAAATCGGGCTTCTTTGCGGCAGAAATATTTGAACTTCCTGATGACTTAGTCTGGTCTATACCCATGATATCCAGTAATCGTCCGATAAAACTTTTTAATCTGCCCACCTCGGCATTCATCGTTTCTGATGCAGAAGCAGAAGATTCCGCGTTGTAGGCAGCCAATTGAACAACCTTATCCATTTCAGCGACAGCACGATTGATCTGGGCTATTCCATGCGCCTGCTCCTGGGAAGCTGTGGCTATCTCATCAACCAGCTGGCTTATTTTTGTGGATGAAGCAATGTTGTCTTTAAAAGCTTCCTGGGTCGACTTGGTTAATTCGTTGCCGTTTTTAACGGCTTTCATTGTATTTTCTATAAGTTCGCTGGTATTTTTTGCAGCCTCCGCGGAGCGCATAGCCAGATTCCGGACCTCATCCGCGACAACCGCAAAACCCGCCCCGGCTTCACCGGCCCGCGCCGCTTCCACGGCAGCGTTTAATGCCAGAAGATTGGTCTGGAATGCAATCTCGTCAATCGTTTTAATGATCTTTCCCGTTTCTTCTGAAGATTTTGTAATTTCCGCAATGGCCTTAGCCATATCGTCCATGTGGCGATTGACTTTTTCAACAATGTGACCCGCCTCCTGCATCATGGCTCTGGCCTGGGAGGCATTATCCGCATTCTGTTTCGTCATGGAGGATAACTCTTCCAGGGAGGAAGACGTTTCTTCCAGAGACGATGCCTGAGAACTCGAACCGTCAGCCAGCTGTTTTGCTGAAGAATGCACCTGGGCAGATCCCGACGCTACCGCGTTGAGTGATTCAGTCACGCCCTTCATCCCCTCTTCAATAGGGCCGGTCAGACGTTTGCTGACATATAAGCTCATTACGATGATTGACGCTACGCCAAGAAACATCAAAAAGCCCATAATCCGCATGGATGTGTTTACACCCGACACATCGGAACTATCTACATTATATAATTGATACAAAGCCACCAGCCCGATGACCGCGATAATGGCTGCTTCCAGCAAGACAATGCCGACAATTCTTGATCTTGCACTCATTTTTGACATCATTTTCCCCTTCCGTAAGAAATTATTTTTGCTAAAGTAATTATATGGTTTGTTCCAGGGCGATCACATCCTCCGCGCTCATCACCCTGTCAATATCCAGCAGAATTTTGATTTTGCCGCTGGTTTTCGCCATTCCCAGGATGTAATCGGTATTTAAACGCGCCCCGAAATTTGGCGTGTCTTCAATATCCGCGCCTTTAATGTTTAAAACTTCCGATACGGAATCCACCAGAATGCCTATCAGGATATGGCTTTTATCTTTGGAGATTTCAATGACAATGATGCAGGTGCGTTCGGTATAATCCATCGCCGGCAGTCCGAATTTCAGTCTGAGATCAACAACCGGAATAACCTTGCCGCGCAGGTTGATCACACCCTTAACATGGGACGGCGTCTGCGGAACCGTGGTAATAGTGATGATACCAATGATTTCCTTCACCTTCAGAATACCAATACCGTATTCTTCATCGGCAAGGGAAAAAGTTAAGTATTTCCCTTCTCTTGCATTTGTTTTTTCTTCCCGTAGATCAGCCGCCGCGGCAGTTTTCATTAGTATTCCTCCAATATTAATAATACGTTAAATGATTTTGCTGATAACACGTTGCTGTATTTTTCTATTTATATAACGGCTTTTTTAAAAAATACTTGAGACTTAAACTATTTTATTTTTTGTATTAGCTCTGAATTTATACAATCATTCCGCTAAGACATCATTTTGAAGTATCTTATCGGGCATTTTATTGCATGTTTTGCGCCACGTTCATGAATGTGTTGCGCAGCATCCCCTCCTGAAAAGGATAGATCGTCCGCCATGTCAAAATTACAGGCGACGAACGAATTATATTGACATGTCGGAATGCTTTTCTTATACTGACGGTCAGTGAAAAAGAAATTTCTGATCAGGTGTTTACACTGCCTCAAGAATTTTTTTTAATTCACTTTTGGCAACAAATAAACCGATATGATTTCGGATAAAACAATACAAGAAAATGGAAGGACGTATTTTAATGATTACAATAAATATTGACGGAAATGATTGTTTGACAGTCAACGGCTTGACAATTATTGACGCCGCCCGTTCTCACGGAATCGACATTCCCTCACTGGGATATGACCCGCGTGTCAGCCCTCCCAGTAATTTCGAGGCCGCGTTTGTAGAAGTGACCGAAGGCGCCAAGACCCGGTTTGCATCCGCGACATCCACGCCGGTTGCCGATGGAATGTTGATCCGGACACAATCCGAGGCACTCCACAGCTATCGGAAAATCTACCTTCAGGCCCTCCTGCGACACCATTGGGGCGATTGTGTCGCGCCTTGCGTTTTAAGATGCCCGGCGAATATCGACATCCAGAAATACATTTATCATGTCAATTGCGGCAATTTTGCGGAGGCGCTCGCGGTTATCAAGGACAGTAATCCGCTCCCCGCCGTGTGCGGACGCGTCTGCCCCCATCCCTGTGAAACGGATTGCCGCAGAAACGCTCTGGACAGCGCCGTCAACATCAATGGTATCAAACGATTTGTCGCTGATTGGGACACCTTCCAGTTAGAGCCCTATCAACCGTCATGCCTGCCGGATACCGGACACAAGATTGCCATCATCGGTGCGGGACCCGCGGGCCTTTCCGCCGCCTGGTTCTTGCGCCGCCTCGGACATGCGGTCACGATTTTCGAAATGCAGGAAGCCGCGGGCGGCATGCTGCGCTGGGGAATCCCGTACTATCGCCTTCCTGAAAAAGACCTCGACGCGGAAATTCAAAGTATTCTCGATCTGGGGGTTCAGATTGATTACAATAAGAAACTCGGCCGCGATTTTACGCTCGAATCACTCAAAAGAGACGGCTTTGAAGCGGTCTTTCTGGGACTCGGCGCTCAAAAAGCAACGGCGATGGGCGCAAAGGGCGAAGACGCCCAGGGTGTTCTGTCCGGTCTTGATTTTCTGGCCAAACTGGCGCGTGGCGAAAAACCGAAGTTGGGCTACCGGGTCATCGTGATCGGCGGCGGCAACACCGCTATGGATGCGGCCCGCAGTGCCGTGCGCCTGGGCGTTAAGGAGGTGGTCGTGGCCTATCGCCGCACCCGTCAGGAAATGCCCGCCCAGGATATTGAAATCGAAGAAGCCATCGAAGAAGGCGTCAACATGCAGTTTCTCACCGCCCCTGTTTCCATCACGTCAACCGGCGATACTCTGCAAATGACTTGTGTGAGGATGGCTCTTGGCGAACCGGACAAAAGCGGCCGGCGCCGTCCCGTGCCTCAGGAAGGGTCCGAATTCACGCTGACGGCAACAACCATTATTTCGGCCATCGGCCAGGCTGTAGATGGCTTTTGTGTCGGAGACAAAACATTAATCAATAAATGGGGCAATGTGGTCGCCGATCCGCAAACCACGCAAACAAATCTGCCCTGGGTCTTCTCCGGAGGAGACTGCGTCACCGGGCCCGATATCGCCATTGCCGCCATCGGTGCGGGCAAACGCGCCGCCCGGGCTATGGATGAATTTGTACGCACCGGTTCCGTCACGACTAAAGATGATCCTTATACCTGCACCAAAGGCAAATGGAAGGATCTGCCTGCCGAAACATTCAAGGACATTCCACCGGCGGATCGCCGGGAAGTCCCGGTTCTGGAACCCGGGCAGCGGAAAACAAATTTCAGCGAATCGTCCACAACATGGGATCAGGAAACCGCCATGGCGGAGGCTTCCCGCTGCCTGTCCTGCGGCTGTACGGAACGCTATGACTGCGAACTCAGGAGTTATGCCAGCGAATACGGTGTTGAACACGATCAAGACCAGCCGGCCAGGCCGCTTCCCATTGACGAAAATCATCCCACCATCACGCGGGATCCCGGCAAATGTATTTTGTGCGGCCTTTGTCTGAAAGTCTGTCGCGAAATGGAAGGTGTCTCGGCGCTGAGCTTCTATGAAACCAATGATGTTTTAACCATCGGCCCCAACGACCATCGGCCCCTGGATTTTACCGTCTGTGTAGCCTGCGGACACTGCGCCATGGTCTGCCCCACTGGAGCGCTCACGTTGAAGCCCGCGCTCCCCGACGTTTACCGCGCCTTGAAAGATCCCCAGTTGACCGTGGTCGCTCAGATCGCTCCTGCCGTGCGCGCCGCTTTCGGTGAACAATACGGTATCCCGGGCGCCGACGTCATGCCGGTTTTAAGCGCCTGCCTGAAACAACTGGGATTTAATTTTGTGTTTGATACCTGCTGGGCGGCTGATCTGACTATTATGGAAGAAGGCACGGAGTTTCTGTCGCGCCTGGCTGAAGGGGGCGTTTTGCCCCAGATTACCTCCTGCTGTCCGGCCTGGGTCAATTATTGTGAAAAAATGGCGCCGGATATTTTACCGCATCTGTCCTCCTGTAAATCGCCGCAACAGATGTTCGGCGCGGTGATGAAGCAGTATTTCTCCAAACAACTCAAGGTGCGGCCGGAACTGCTGTACTTTGTTTCCATCATGCCCTGCAACGCCAAGAAGTACGAGGCCATGCGCCCCGAGTTCAAAACGGATCATCTACAGGACGTGGACAAGGTCCTGACCACCTGGGACGTGATGACCATGCTTGAGGAAAAAAATATCGATCCCCGCAAGATTAAGTCGATGCCGGTTGACGCGTTCTTTGGCGATGTCTCCGGCGCCGGGATTATTTTCGGCGCCAGCGGCGGTGTGGCTGAGGCGGCGCTGCGTCTGGCCGCGGAACGTGTCATGGGCAAACGGATGGAAAGTTTCAACTATGAAGGCGTTCGCGGACTTCAGGGCGTCAAAGAAACGACCATTGCCCTGGGTGACTCCCAGGTCCGGCTGGCCGTGGTCAGCGGTCTGCAGAACGCGCAAAAACTGATCGACCGGATGCGGGCCGGAGACGCCCCTTATGACCTGATTGAAGTCATGGCCTGTCCCGGCGGCTGCATTAACGGCTCCGGCAATCCCGCGCCGCTTTTGAAGAGCGACACGGAACATCGCCTTGATGTCCTCTATCGCCTGGATCAGGAATCCTCCATCCGCACCAGCCAGGATAATCCTTCCGTTCAGGACATTTATACAAACTGGCTGGGCAAACCGGACAGCGAAACATCGCACCATGCTCTGCATACAACCTACAAGCGCCGGTCCATGCGTGTGCAGGACATCAAGGAAGAAGCTCCACAAGATCTTCCGGTGGTGGATGTTGGTGTATGCATCGGCACCAACTGTTACATCAAGGGGTCCTGGAAACTGCTGGAAGGTCTGTCCGCCGAATTAAGACGGCGGGGATTGACCAACCGTTTCCGTGTCAAGGCGCGTTTCTGCACGGGACAATGCGAAGGCGGACCGAATGTGGCCATTGGCAATAAAATTATTTCCGTCGATCAGCTGGATCAGCCGGGGGCATTCATCGATGCTCATCTGCTCCCGTTGACCGGGACGGAAGAAGCGGGAAAATAAAATGCTATTGATAACGATTTGTGTCGGCAGTTCTTGCAGCCTGCGTGGTTCCGACGAACTGGCAACGGAATTATTCCGTTTGATAGAAAAAGAAAAACTCGAAGGTCTGGTCGATATTATCGGCGCATTCTGCATGGACGCCTGCTCCAAAGGCGTTTCCGTGCGCGTGGGTGAACAGGAATTCAGCGGCATTCACCCCGAACAGGCCCAGGCCTTTTTCTACAGCGAAGTTGTTCCGCGGATCAAGACCAAACTCGCGCCGCGCAATACCGACACATCCCCCGCGACTCCCTTTTGCGGAAAGGAAGGCCCCTCATGAACGAACCGGTGATCATCACCAACCCGGCGCGTTGCCGCGATTGTTACCGTTGCGTGCGCCATTGCGACGTCAAAGCGATTCGTGTTTACGATGGGCAGGCCCAGGTGATGCCTGAATTGTGTATTCTTTGCGGAACCTGCATCCGCACCTGCCCGCAAAAAGCCAAAGACGTTCATAGCGCGACCCCGGATATTAAACAGGCCATCCGGGACGGACGAAAAGTCATCGCATCGATTGCGCCTTCCGCTCCCGCTTATTTCGGTTTCCATCATTTTTCGGAGATGGATGCTGCGCTCAAACAACTGGGCTTTTACGCAGTGGAAGAAACCGCCATCGGGGCCGAAATCGTCGGCCTCGCTCATCGCGATTATGTGGAGCAGAATCCGGATTCATGGCCGGTGATTACCTCCTCCTGCCCGGTGATCGTCAATTTGATTGAGAAGTATTATCCCGATTTAATTCCTCATCTGGCGCCCATCGTCTCGCCGATGATTGCGCACGGCCGCCTGCTTACCCAAACCTACGGACCTGACGCTTATATTGTTTTCATCGGTCCATGTATTGCCAAAAAGCTGGAAATCCTCGACGTGTCTGAAGCGGGCTCTGTTTCGGCGGCTATGACCTTTCGCGGTCTTGCCAACTGGTTTAAAGAAACGGGCATCGTCTTTGAAAAAACCGTCACCAGCATAAACACCTCATCCCCGGTGGACGCGCGGCTTTTCCCGGTGGAAGGGGGCCTGATCGGAACGGCAGGACTAAGCACGGATATGTTGAATAACTCGCTCATTGTCGCCAGCGGCCTGGACACCTGCCAGAATATCCTGGGCGACATCCGCGCCGGTCAGTTAAACGCCTCGCTCGTAGAATTGATGGCGTGCACCGGTGGTTGCATTAACGGCCCGGCTATGGCCGATCTCGATGGCGGCATCTACGCGGCTCGCCAGAAGATTATTGAATACCATCAACACCGCCCGGCCTATGCCCTGGTCGCCCGTGAAAACTGGCCGGATCTCTGCCGCGTTTATATCGACCGGAAAGAACCCATCCCGGAATTCAGCGAAGAAGAGATCAGGAATGTGCTGAGGCGCGTCAATAAATACACGCCGGACGACGAGCTCAACTGCGGCGCCTGCGGCTATTCCAGCTGTCGCGAAAAAGCCATTGCCACACTGCGGGGCATGGCGGAAGTCACGATGTGCATTCCCTACATGCGCAACCGCGCCGAATCCCTGCGCCAGGTTGTCATGGATGTGTCCCCCAACTCCATCATCATCCTGGACAACCACCTGGGCATTCAGGATATGTCTCCCTCTGCCGAGCACCTCTTTGGCTGTTTGCTGGCCGACGTCAAGGGCAAGCACATCTCCCGGCTGATTCCGCTGCACGATGACTTCATCTCTGTGCGCGACACGGGAAAGCCTGTCATCGCGAAAATCCGGCGCCTCAACGACCACCTTGTGGCAGAACAAAACATTGTGCGGGTGGAAGGACAATCCCTGCTGGTTGCTATCATGCGCGACATCACCGAGCATGAAACAGAAAAACATAAGTTTCATGAGCTCCGCGCGCAAACGCTGGAACAAACCCGTCAAGTCGTCCAGAAACAAATGCGGGTGGCCCACGAGATCGCTCATCTTTTAGGAGAAACCACGGCGGAGAGTAAAATGATTGTCACGCATCTGGCGAAAATCCTGGAAGAGGAAGAATCGAAGTGAGACAGCTTGTCGAATGTAACTGGATCAGTCTGAACAAGGCCGGTGAAGAACTCTGCGGCGACTCTGTCATGATTCGCACGAAACCGGATTCGTTTGTGGCGGTCTTATCCGACGGCCTGGGCAGTGGTGTCAAGGCCAGCATTCTCTCATCGCTCACCGCTGAAATCGCCGCACGGATGTTTGAAGCCGGCGGAACCGTCGAAGACGTGATGCAGACGCTGGTAGAAACGCTTCCGGAATGTTCAGTGCGCAAGCTGGCCTACGCCACTTTCGCCGTGCTGATTGTCGACAACGGCTGGGACGCCAATCTGGTTTTATTTGATTCGCCGCCGTTGATTCTCATCCGGGACAACGCGCTGTTCATGCCCTACATGGAAGAGCGCCAGGTGAAAGGCCGAACCATCCAGGAAGCGCATTTTGAACTTTTTGAAAACGATTACATGGTCCTCATCAGCGACGGCTACACACACGCGGGACTGGGCGGCATCTATCGCATGGGCTGGGGATGGAAAAATGTGGCCACGGCTGTGCAGCGTTTTGTGCAAACCGGTGTGGATACCGTGAAATTGACCGAAGCGCTTTCCAAAACCTGCATGAAACTCTATAGCGACAAACCGGGAGACGATGCCACCGTCATCAGCATGAAAGTGCGCCCCGCCATTTCCGTTTGCGTGTTGACCGGACCACCCACCAGCAAAGCAATGGATGAATTCGCCGTCTCCCGCCTGATGGCAGCCCAGGGGGATAAAATCATCTGCGGCGGCAGCACCGCTCAAATGGCGGCGCGTGTCCTCAATGAGAAACTGGAAGTGGAATGGGTTCCCCCCTGGAAGCGCACCAGCGATGAGCCCAAGAAAAAAGGATCGCCTCCGACCGCCGCGATCAAAGGTATTCAGCTGGTCACGGAAGGCATCCTCACCATCGGGCAGGCCCTCGAAATCATGCGCAGTGCAAAAACCGTTCATGATCTGCCCAGGGACAATGACGCCGCCACACGCCTGGCCCATTATCTGCTGGCGGCGGATGACATTCATCTGATCGTAGGAACAGCCATTAATCCCAATCAGGTTGCCGACCTGATCCGCGGTGAACCGATGCGGATGGTCTATATCCGGGAATTGGTCAACGACCTCAACGCCAGAAACAAGATTGTAACAGTGGAAAGAGTCTGAAAACAGGTTAAAGGTTAAAGGTTAAAGGTTAAAAGTCAAAGGCTTACAATGTACCTTGTACCTTGTACCTTGTACCTTGTACCTTGTACCTTGTACCTTGTACC
>CAYULE010000039.1:12179-17545 GCA_964445385.1 uncultured Smithella sp. | reverse complement strand
TTGTGAAATTGACACCCCATTCAATCAATTCTTGAATCCGGGGAGGGGCCTCCCGCACGACAAAATCGACAACTTCCTGGTTGCAGAGTCCGGCGCCGCAGTCCAGCGTATCGCTGATGTGTTCTTCAAAGCTGTCTGTTTTATCCGTGACTGCGGCAATGCCACCCTGGGCGTAATTGGTGTTGGATTCCGATTTTTCTTTTTTCGTGACAATTGCTACGCTGCCCAGTTGTGCTACTTTGATGGCCAGACTCAGGCCCGCAATACCGCTGCCGATAATTAAAAAATCTGTTTTTATTTCCATGGATGTGATCCAATCAATCAATGCTGGTAAAAGTTTGTTTACAAATACAAAACGCTTTTATATAGGATAAAGTTGTAAAAAGTCCACCGTCATGTCATTCCCGCGAAGGCGGGAATCAAAACATGCTTGAATCACTGGATTCCCGCCTTCGCGGGAATGACAAAAGTGGGAACAAACCGACTTTTTACTAGAACATCATATAGGTTTTTTTAACATATTGTAAAGAAAATTGTAAAGAGGGTTTGAAATTTGCTAGTTTTAGGAATCGAATCATCGTGCGATGAAACGGCGGCAGCGGTTGTTCAAGACGGGAAATTACTTTCCAATGTCATTGCCTCGCAAATTAAGGATCACAGCGCCTATGGAGGTGTGGTGCCCGAAATAGCGTCGCGTAAACATATTGAAGCCATATCCCCGGTGATCACGCAGGCGCTGGCGGACGCCGACCTGACATTGAAGAACATTGAAGGCATCGCTGTAACACGGGGGCCAGGCTTGATCGGGTCACTGCTCGTCGGGTTATCCGCTGCCAAGGCGCTGGCCTATGGTCTCAATATCCCTTTTGTTGGTGTCAATCATTTGGAAGGACATATAACCGCTTCATTTCTGGCTGAGAAAAAGCCACAGTTTCCCTTTGCCGCGCTGGTCGTTTCCGGCGGTCACACCAATGTGTATCTCGTAAATAATTACCATGAATTTCAGTTGCTCGGACAGACGCGGGACGATGCCGCAGGTGAAGCTTTTGATAAGGCTGCCAAGTTGCTTGATCTGGGCTATCCCGGCGGGGTCGTGATTGACAAAATGGCGAAAGCGGGCAATCCCAGGGCGTTTGATTTTCCGCGGGCCATGAAGGATTCCCCGGATTTCAGTTTCAGCGGTTTGAAAACATCATTATTAACCATGTACAAAAAACGTAGCGGCAAGATCAGCCCCGAAGAAATGCCGGATGTTGTCGCCAGCTATCAGGAAGCCATCATCGATGTGCTGGTCGATAAAACACTGAAGGCAGCAGTTGAGCACAATATCCAGCAGATTGTTGTCTGCGGCGGCGTTGCCGCCAACAGCCGGTTGCGGCAGCGATTTGCCGAAGCCACGGCCAATGCCGACATAGCATTGTTTATTCCGCCGATTATCTTATGTACGGACAACGCGGCCATGATCGCAGCGCTGGGAGAAATTATGCTGAAAAACGGACGCTCGGATTCATTGGATTTGAACGCCGTTTCGCGCTGGCCGCTGGTTGGAAAACCCCTATGACCACACCACTCGAAATCCTTAAACGATACAGTATCCGACCCAGCAGAAAACTGAGCCAATCCTTTTTAATGGATGTCAACACCATTCATAAAATTGCCGCCGCCGGTCGAATTACGTCTGACGATACCGTTGTCGAAATCGGCGCCGGAATCGGTGTTCTGACAAGAGATATCGCACAGATTGCCAAACGAGTGATTGCTGTCGAACTTGATCCAAAGCTTGTGGAAATCCTCCATGATCAATTGGCCGGATGCTCCAATGTGGAAATTCATTCCTGTGATATATTGAAATTTGATATCGCTTCAATATCAAATAATTATAATTCTAAAGTTAAAGTAATAGGTAATGTTCCTTACAATATCTCCAGCCCTGTAATTTTTCATTTATTGTCTTCACGATCAGCCATTTCCTGCTTTACTTTGATGTTACAAAAAGAGGTTGTGCAGCGTCTGGTGTCTTTACCGGATAATAAGAATTATGGTGTGCCTTCAGTTCTCCTCCAGATGTATGCCGAAGTTGAAAGACTCTTTGATGTCTCCGCAACCTGCTTTTATCCCCGTCCGAAAGTGGAATCGTCCATTATTCAGGGAATTTTCCGGGAAAAATCTTTTGTGGAACTGGCGGATGAGAAAATTTTCAACCAGCTGGTGAAAGCGTCATTTGCCCAGCGCCGCAAAATGTTGATGAACAATTTAAAGCACGCCAAATTCCTGGAAGACCTGTCTGATGATGACTTAAAATCAGTACTGGACGCGGCCGGAATTGATGGCAAAAGAAGAGGGGAAACCCTGTCGATTTCCGATTTCGGAAATTTGAGTAATATTCTGAAAAATCGATTGACGAACACTGATTGAAATAATAATAATCTCGGCATATTAATTAAACGGATCGACATGAAAAACAAATATTTATATATTGAAACCTTCGGCTGCCAGATGAATGTGCATGACTCCGAACAAATGGCTGTTTTGCTGGCTGACAGGGGTTATCAACTGATTGATCAACCGCAACAGGCTGATTTAATCCTTATTAATACCTGTTCGATTCGGGAAAAGGCGGAGCAGAAGGCATTCAGCGAACTGGGCCGTTTGCTCATGTTGAAAGATGAAAATCCAAATCTGATTATAGGTTTTGCGGGCTGTCTGGCGCAGCATCTGGGAAAGAAAGTCCACAGCCGGATGAGGAACGTTGATCTGGTTTTCGGTACGCATAACATACATCGTCTGCCGGAGATGATTGCCGCTATCGAAAAAGGGCGAAAAAAGATCACGCAAATCGATTTTTCCACAAAAATTCATTCTTTAAATATTTTTGCACCTCCGCCCGAAGGGTCTTTATGCGCTTTTGTTTCCATTATGCAGGGGTGTGACAATTATTGCGCTTACTGCGTGGTGCCGTATTTGCGAGGTCCCGAAATGAGCAGGACTCCCGAGGCGATCATCGATGAAATTCAAAAATTAACACAGCATGGCGTGAAAGATGTAACCCTCCTGGGGCAAAATGTGAATTCCTATGGAAAAAAATCAGACCATGGATGCAATTTTGCGTCTTTGATAAAAAAAATTAATAAAATTGAAGGTATTGAAAGAATTCGCTTTACCACCTCACATCCTAAAGACTTGTCCGATGAACTGATGGACTGTTTTGCCAGTGTACCAAAATTATGCGAGCATATTCATCTGCCTGTTCAGTCCGGGGCCAACCACATTCTGAAATTGATGAATCGGGGATATTCAATCGAAGACTACATGGTGAAAATTGACCGTTTACGTGCTACATGTCCACAAATAAGCATCACATCCGATATCATTGTCGGATTTCCGGGAGAAACCGAAAAAGATTATCAAGAAACCATTGACATGATGGAAAAAATCAGGTTTGATTTACTTTTTTCGTTCAAGTATTCTGAACGTAAGGGAACCGCCGCACAGAGTTTGCCGGATAAAGTGCCGGAAAATGAAAAAAAGCGGAGGCTTCAAGAATTACAGACGCTGCAGGATCAGCATACGCAGCAGAAAAACACAGCCCTGGAAGGAAGTCTTCAGGAAGTCCTGGTGGAAGGTCGAAGTAAAAACTCCGGGCAGGACATGACGGGGAGAACACGTTCCTGGAGAATCGTTAATTTTAAGGGCGGACCGGAGTTAATGGGTAAGCGGGTGTTTGTGGAAATTACTCGCGGGTATTTGCATTCACTGCGGGGAAGACTAAAAAATGCATGAAGGAGGTTGGGGATGCTGCTGGAGATGAAGGTATCCGGATTGACCATTGATCCGATCACCAATACGCCCATTGTCATCTTGAAAGATATGCAGGAAAATAAGGCCATTCCGATCTGGATTGGTTTATTTGAGGCCAGTGCTATTGCCACGGAACTGGAGCATGTTGTCTTTTCCCGGCCGATGACTCATGACTTGTTACATGAATGCATCAAAGCGCTGGACGTTACAGTTAATCGAATCGAAATTGTTGACATTCGCAACAACACTTTTTTTGCCAGCATCTACTTAACGAGGGCGGGACAGACCTATGCGGTAGACGCGCGGCCCAGTGACGCCATCGCGCTGGCCCTGCGGGCGCATGCATCGATCTTTGTGGAAGAAAGTGTGCTGGAAAAATCCCGCGATATTGATTTCGGGATGAAGCTCACCGATATTGATAAATTTAAGGAAGATAAAATTAAAGAATTTCTGGAAAATTTGTCGGCCGAAGAATTCGGAAAATACAAGATGTGAAAAAATGAAAGACCTGCTCGCGGATTTTCGAATATTTCTGGATGTGCAGCGTAATGTATCGGAACATACACGAAGGGCGTATTTAACGGACGTAGAGGAATTTAATGAATTCTTGACAAGCGTGGAGAACCCGTCAGCGCAAAAACAAATGCTGGATGCGCAGACGGAAACCATGCGGGCGTATCTGGCTTACCTGTATGGCCGGAAGTTAAAAAAAGTATCCATCAATCGCAAGGTATCTTCCTTGCGGGCGTTTTATAAATATTTGATGCGGGAAGGAATCATTAAGAACAATCCGGCCCAGGGTGTCCAGACCCCGAAGATGGAAAAATACATGCCGGCTTTTTTGTCGGTAGATGAAGCATTTGAGCTTTTAAACGCTGCCAAAGACAATAACTCCGCATCCGGTTTGCGTGACCTCGCGATGCTGGAGTTATTCTATTCTTCAGGACTGCGTTTGGCGGAACTGGCCGGGCTGGATACGGAAGATGTTAGTTTCAAAACAGCGCTGGTAAAACTGCGTGGTAAGGGGAAGAAGGAGAGGATCGTTCCGGTTGGGGCGAAGGCTTTGGAAGCCATCCAGAGATATTTGTCCGCAACGGAAAATTTGAGGAAAGAACAATCTGCCGATTTATTAAACGGAGCGCTTTTCTTGAACTCGCGCGGCAAAAGGATCACGACCAGAAGCATTGCCCGTATTGTGGATGCGGCCACGGTTAAAAGCGGCATCGGACGCAAGATCAGTCCGCACGCGCTTCGGCACAGTTTTGCCACCCATTTACTCGAAGCCGGAGCGGATTTGCGGTCCATCCAGGAAATGCTGGGGCACGAGAGCCTTTCTACGACGCAGAAATACACGGCGGTCAATATCAACCGCCTGATGGAAGTTTATGACAAAGCCCACCCAAGGGCTAAAAGTAAATGAGACTTGGTTTTTTTCAAGGCGTAGCCGCCGGAAAAAGCCATAGTCGAATTTATCCCGTGCAAGCGAAGCGCGACACGGGATCCAGGATAGAAAAGACTTGGTTTTTTTCAAGGCGTAGCCGCCGGAAAAAGCCATAGTCGAATTTATC
>CAYULE010000039.1:0-12079 GCA_964445385.1 uncultured Smithella sp. | reverse complement strand
GAAAAAGCCATAGTCGAATTTATCCCGTGCAAGCGAAGCGCGACACGGGATCCAGAATTTAAAGGAGAAAAAATGCATATTAGAGGCACCACCATATTAGCCGTTAAAAAAGATGATAAAATTACGGTGGCCGGGGACGGCCAGGTCACACTGGATACAACCATTCTGAAACACGGGGCGCGTAAGGTGCGCAGGCTTTATAACAATGAAGTCATTGTCGGGTTTGCGGGAGCAACCGCCGACGCCTTCACCCTTTTTGACCGCTTTGATCAGAAGTTGGAGCAATACAACGGCAACCTGTTGCGTGCTGCGGTGGAACTGACCAAGGATTGGCGCACCGATCGGGTATTACGGCACCTGGAAGCTCTGATGATTGCTGTCAGTCGCGATTATTCATTAATTATTTCCGGAAACGGCGATGTTATTGAATCCGATGACGATGTGATGGCCATTGGTTCCGGAGGCGCTTTTGCCCAGGCGGCGGCGCGCGCGCTGGTGAAGCACAGTAATCTGTCGGCTACGGAAATTGCCAAAGAATCAATGAAAATTGCCTCGGAAATTTGTATTTACACCAATGATCATGTTACACTCGAAGAAATTGATTTGAACGAAGAGAAGCCGAAAGAAGTCAAGAAGAACAAAAAATAAGGAGCATGTTTAAGAGATGAATAATTCTGGGTTAACGCCCCGCGAGATAGTAGAAAAACTGGACAGGCACATCATCGGCCAGGCTGACGCCAAAAGAGCCGTGGCGATTGCGCTTAGAAATCGCTGGCGCAGGCAAAATGTCCCGGAGGAACTGGCCGATGAAATATCGCCGAAAAATATCATCATGATTGGTCCCACGGGCGTCGGTAAAACGGAAATCGCCAGAAGACTGGCCAAACTGGACAATTCGCCATTTCTGAAAGTGGAAGCGTCGAAATTTACAGAAGTCGGTTATGTGGGGCGCGACGTTGAATCCATGGTGCGTGATCTGGTGGAACTGTCGATCAACATGGTCAAAGCCGAAGAACAGGACACCGTGCAGGCTAAAGCCGCCGAAATCGCGGAGGAGCGGGTTCTCGATCTGCTGCTGCCGCCACGTCCCACGGAAAAGAATGTGGGCGATATGCTGACGGATTCCGATCAGGAACAAATCGATCTGCCTCTGACGGATGAACAAATCAAGAAACAGGATGCGACCAGGGAAAAATTGCGCAAATTACTTCGCGACGGAAAACTCGACGAGCGAATGGTGGAACTGGAGATTGCTGAACCGAGAAGCGGCCCTATGATTGAAATATTTTCCGCAGCCGGCATGGAGGACATGGGTCTCAACCTGAAAGATATGCTGGGCAATATGATGCCGCAGAAAAAGAAAAGAAGAAATGTGAAAGTGCCGGAAGCCTTGGAATTAATGGCCGCGGAAGAGGCACAGAAATTGATTGACATGGATAAAGTTACCAAAACGGCACTGGATCTTGTCGAGCAATCGGGCATTATTTTTCTGGATGAAATCGACAAGATTGTCGGCGGAGATTCTCAGCATGGCCCGGATGTGTCGCGCGAAGGCGTTCAGAGGGATTTATTGCCGATTGTGGAAGGATCAAACGTCAACACCCGCTATGGTATGGTGAAGACCGATCATATCCTGTTTATTGCCGCGGGAGCGTTTTCCGGCACAAAACCCTCCGATTTGATTCCGGAGTTGCAGGGGCGCTTTCCAATCCGCGTGGAGCTGGATTCGCTGGGCAAGGAAGAGTTCGTGCGGATTTTGACCGAGCCGAATAACGCGCTGGTCAAGCAATACACGGAAATGATGGCGACGGAAGACATCCAGCTTTCTTTTACCGTTGACGCGGTAGAGCAAATCGCCGAAGTGGCGACGATTGTCAATGAACGGACGGAAAATATCGGTGCGCGAAGGCTATACACCATTATGGAGACGCTCCTGGAAGATATTTCCTTTGACGCACCGGATCTGAAGGAAAAGAAAATTGTCATTGATGCTAAATATGTGGAAGAAAAACTCGACAACATTGTCGAGGACGAAGATTTGAGCAGATATATTTTATAAGACGGAGAAAAAAATGGAGCATATTCAAAGTTCAATGGAGCGTGCGGACGTTTTACTGGAAGCTCTGCCCTACATCCGGCGGTTTTATAATAAAACCATCGTCATCAAATACGGCGGACACGCCATGATTGATGAGGACTTGAAAGATAAATTTGCACGCGATGTTGTCATGATGAAATATATCGGAATGCATCCGGTCGTCGTACACGGCGGCGGTCCGCAGATCGGCAGTTTACTGAAAAAGCTGGGCAAAGAATCCAAATTTATTCAGGGAATGAGAGTGACCGATGAAGAAACCATGGATATTGTAGAGATGGTGCTTGTCGGTATGGTGAACAAAGAAATTGTCGGTTTAATCAACCGGCATGGCGGAAAAGCCGTGGGTTTGAGCGGCAAGGACGGCAACCTGATTGAGGCGGAAAAATATTATTTAAACGATGAAAAGGCGAAGAACACCCCGTCGGAGATTATTGATATCGGGCTGGTCGGCAAGGTCAAAACCGTCAACACGGAATTGATTTTGTCCCTTACCCAGAATGGCTTTATCCCGGTTATCGCGCCGACGGGAATTGGCGCTCAAGGAGAAACCTATAATATCAATGCCGATATCGTGGCCGGTGAAGTGGCGGCCGCTCTGAAAGCGGAAAAACTGTTGCTGCTGACGGATGTTGCGGGTGTTCTGGATGCGAATAAAAATCTGATTAACACGATGACGGATAAAGAGGCGTTGCATTTGATTGATGAAGGCGTCGTTGAAGGAGGCATGTTTCCCAAGGTGAAGTGTTGTCTCAAGGCGATGCGCGGTGGCGTTAAAAAAGCACACATTATTGATGGAAGGCTGAAACACGCGATTCTGCTGGAAGTGTTTACGGATCAAGGGATTGGAACCGAAATCGTTTTGTAAAAGGAAAGAAGAACAGGTAATGAAAGAAAATAAAATCATGGCTCTGGCCGATAAAAATATCATGAACACATACAGGCGGGTTCCGATTGCACTGATAAAGGGTGAAGGTGCAAGGGTCTGGGACGCCGGCGGGAAAGAATATCTCGATTTTGTCGCAGGTATCGCCGTATGCAATCTTGGGCATTCCCATCCGAATGTGGTGAAGGCCATCAAAAAGCAGGTGAAAAGTCTGACGCATGTTTCCAACCTGTATTACACCCAGCCGCAGGGAGAAGTGGCGGCGCTGCTGACGAAGCATTCGTTTGCCGACAAAGCCTTTTTCTGCAACAGCGGCGCTGAAGCCAACGAAGCGGCCATTAAACTGGCGCGCAAATATGCCCATGAAAATCTTGGGCCGGACCGGTTTGAACTCATCACGATGAAAGATTCTTTTCACGGCCGGACCATGGCAACCATTACCGCCACGGGGCAGGAAAAATTCCAGTTCGGATTTACACCGCTTCTCGATGGCTTCAAGTATGTGCCATTCAATGACCCGGAAGCGTTGGAGGCGGCCATCACACCCAAGACCTGTGGGATTATGCTGGAGCCGATTCAGGGAGAGGGCGGGGTGATTATTCCCGACGAGCACTATCTGGCAAAGGTAAGGGATATTTGCGACAGGCATAAGATTCTCATGATTATCGATGAGGTCCAGACCGGCATCGGACGGACAGGCAAATTATTCGCTTATGAATATTCCGGCATCAAGCCTGATATTATGACACTGGCCAAAGCCCTCGGGAACGGTTTTCCGGTGGGTGCAATGCTGGCGACCGATCGCGTTGCCAAAGCTTTCGGTCCGGGCAATCACGCGTCCACGTTCGGCGGGAATCTGCTGGCCATGGCGGCGGCCAAAGCCACGTTGAACACGATGCTGGACGAGGGAATTTTAGAAAATTGTCAAAAAATGGGAGACTATTTCCTGGCAAAACTTCAAGCCCTGCAGGCGAAGCATGCGATCATTTCCGGTGTTCGGGGCAAAGGGCTGATGCTGGCCTGTGCGCTGACCATTGAGGGTGCCGATATTGTCAAGATCTGTCAGGAACGGGGATTACTCATTAACTGCACCGGTGGTAAAACGCTACGTTTTGTTCCGCCGCTGATTATTACTGAAAAAGATATCGATGCTGCGATTTCAATACTGGATGAGGTCATGGAGGGGAAATGAAAAAAGACTTGCTCGGTTTTGCCGGGATGGAGCCTGCGGATTTTGAAAACATCTGGCTTCGAGCCGCCCGGTTGAAAAAAATGCTCAAAGAAGGCAAGGAGCATGCGTCTCTTAAAGGTAAGACGCTGGGCATGATTTTTGACAAGTCTTCCACGCGGACAAGGATTTCATTTGAAGTCGGCATGTACCAGTTAGGCGGAATCGCGCTTTTTTTAAATTCGCGTGATACCCAGATTGGCCGCGGTGAAACCCTCGCGGATTCCGCCCGGATGATGTCTTGCTATCTTGATGGAATTATGATCCGGACATTTGCACAGGAAAGTGTTGAAGAACTGGCCCGATATGCGTCTATTCCGGTGATCAACGGGCTAACGGATCTGCTGCATCCCTGTCAGATTCTCGCGGATTTATTTACCATCCAGGAGAAAAAAGGATCTTATGAAGGCGTCAAGGTTGCCTATATCGGAGATGGTAACAATATCGCCAACAGCTGGATAGAAGCGGCAGCCCGACTGCCTTTTGAATTCGCGATGGCCTGTCCGGACGGTTACCATCCGGATAAAAATATTTTTGAGGAAAGTCGTAAAGAATCGAACCGCGTCCATTTATACCGTGATCCATTTGACGCCGCAAAAGACGCAGACGTTCTTTACACGGATGTATGGACAAGTATGGGACAGGAGGCAGAGTCTCAGGAACGAAAAAAAATATTTAGCAATTATCAGATTAACGGAAAGCTTCTGGGGGTGGCGAAAAAAGACGCGATTGTCATGCATTGCTTACCCGCGCACCGTGGAGAAGAAATTACTGCCGACGTCATTGACGGACCTCAATCTGTTGTGATTGACGAAGCGGAAAATCGTCTGCATGTGCAAAAGGCTGTTTTAGAAATATTGATATTAGGAGGAAAGGATTGTGGCAAATAAAATTAAGAAAGTAGTATTGGCGTATTCCGGTGGATTGGACACATCCGTGATTGTCCGCTGGTTAATTGAAACGTATAAATGCGAAGTGATCTGTTTTGCGGCGGATGTGGGTCAGAAAGAAGAATTGTCGGGCCTGGAGGAAAAAGCGATCAATACCGGCGCCAGCAAAATATATATTGACAATTTGCAGGAAGAGTTCGCCCGTGATTTTGTTTTCCCGGCGCTGCGCGCCAACGCGATTTATGAGGGAACTTATCTGTTGGGCACGTCATTGGCCAGACCGCTGATTGCCAAACGGCAAATTGAAATCGCCCAGCTGGAAGGCGCGGATTCCGTTTCTCACGGCGCCACCGGCAAAGGCAATGATCAGGTGCGTTTTGAACTGACTTATATCGCTTTAAATCCGTCCATCAACATCATTGCCACCTGGCGGGATGATCACTGGAAATTCAATTCCCGGGAATCCATGATGGACTACGCTAAAAAATATAAAATTCCCATTACACTGACGAAGGCCAAGCCCTATAGTTCCGACCGCAATCTGCTGCATATTTCGCATGAAGGCGGCATTCTGGAGGATACCTGGGCGGAACCGCCGGAAGATATTTTTGTTCTGACCAAGTCTCCCGAGGACGCGCCGGATAAGCCGACCTATGTGGAAATTGATTTCAAAAAAGGAAATCCCGTAGCCGTCAACGGTAAAAAAATGTCACCGGCAAAATTAATGGATTACATGAATATCGTTGCCGGCAATAACGGAATCGGCCGGCTGGACATGGTGGAAAACCGTTTTGTCGGTATGAAATCCCGCGGGGTTTATGAAACGCCGGGCGGAACGGTTTTGTGGGCGGCGCATCGCGCGGTAGAGTCCATTACGATGGATCGCGAAGTGATGATCATGCGGGATTCACTGATTCCGAAATACGCGCAGCTGGTCTATAACGGTTTCTGGTATTCGCCGGAAATGAAAACCCTTCAGACTTACATTGATGCGACGCAGGAAAACGTCACCGGTACGGCCAGAATGAAGCTTTATAAAGGCAATTGCGTCGTTGTCGGACGTAAATCACCTTACTCGCTTTACAGCGAAGCATTTGCCACGTTTGAAAAAGATCAGGTCTATAACCAGAAAGACGCAACCGGATTTATCCGTCTCAATGGTCTCAGACTGCGGATTCAGAATATTTTGAAAAACAAACCTTAAGTTTTGCGGAGAGCACATTCATGGCGGAAAGCAAAAAACCATGGGCGGGACGCTTTAAAGAAGCAACGGCTGAAAGTGTGGAGAAATTTACCTGTTCTCTGCATTATGATTCAAGGCTTTATCGTTACGATATTGAAGGATCTGTTGCCCACGCGACAATGCTGGCCGATTCGGGAATCATTTCCCGAAAAGATGCGGTTGCGATTATCCGTGGGCTGAAAAGCATTCTCTCCGATATGGAAAAGGGCGAATTTGCCTTTCATCAGGCCGATGAAGATATTCACATGGCCATTGAAAAAGAACTGATTCAACGTGTCGGCGACGCGGGCGGAAAACTGCATACCGCACGCAGCCGCAACGATCAGATCGCCCTGGATGTCCGGCTCTTTCTGCGTGCTGAAATTGACGGCATTATGCGTCTCCTGATCGGTTTGCAAAAGCAGTTGATCAAACTGGCCAAAAGCGAGATTTCAACCATCATGCCCGGTTACACGCATATGCAAAAGGCGCAGCCGGTATTATTATCGCATTATTTTCTCGCGTTTGCGGAAATGTTTTCCCGCGATGAGCAGAGACTGGCAGACTGCAAAAAACGGCTCAACGTTTTGCCTCTGGGCGCCGCGGCTCTGGCCGGGACCGGTTTGCCTATTAACCGCCATCGCACAGCCGAGCTTTTGAATTTTCCCGCCGTAAGCGCAAACAGCATGGATACGGTGGCGGACCGTGACTACGTCGCGGAATTTATTTTTGACGCCTCGTTGTCCATGATGCATCTGAGCCGATTTTGCGAGGATCTGGTTTTATGGTCGTCCGATGAATTCGGCTTTGCGGAAATATCGGATGCCTACACCACCGGCAGCAGCATCATGCCCCAGAAGAAAAATCCCGATATTGCGGAGCTGATTCGGGGAAAAGCGGCGCGTGTCTATGGTGATTTGTTCGCGATCCTGACCCTGCTCAAGGGATTGCCCATGACCTACAACCGTGATCTGCAGGAGGATAAGGAGCCGCTGTTTGACGCGGTGGATACGGTCAGGGACTGTCTGTCGATTTTTACGGAGATGTTGGCCCATACGAAATTCAACGCTGTCAAAATGTATCAGGCGGCGAGCGGCGGTTTTTCCACGGCAACAGACGTTGCCGAATATCTGGTAGAGCAAGGCGTTCCTTTCCGTCAGGCTCATGAAATTGTCGGCAACATCGTTGCTTATTGTATAAAAAATAAAAAGAAGCTTGCTGATCTCGGGATCCATGATTATCAGAAATTTTATACGGGATTTAAAGCGGATATCACGGATAGAATTAAACTGGAACATTCCGTCAATGCACGTAAACATCGCGGCGGGACGGCGCGAGCGGCCGTGAAAGAAAGGATTCGCGAATTTGAAAAAAGTCTTGGTAAAAAATAAAATATTCTTCGGGCTGATTTTGATTCTTCTGGCGACGGGTTGCGGACTGAAGGGTAATCCTGAACCTTACGCGTCAGCCGTTTCCATGAAAAAAACTGAGCAGAATTTATCGGTGGCGGCAAATGAAAACGCCGTTGCGCTGACATGGCGGTTGCAGAATCCCGATGGCAAAATCACCTACATGAATGTTGAGAAAAGTGAACTGGGATCTGCGGGAAATGTTTGCAAGGATTGTCCGCGCAACTTCGAGCAGATTGGTCAGTTGCCGGTTGTAAATGTCAAAACGGAAAAGAATGAATATCAGTTTAATGATCCGCTTGTTGAAAAGGGGAAAGTGTATAGTTACCGTTTAAAAATGTGTGAAGAAAACGGTGTCTGTCATGAATCGCAAACCGTAGAGATTAATTATAAATAAACAAAAAAACCAGGAGGCGTTGTTTTATGTTTAAAGGAGCCATTACTGCTCTGGTAACACCTTTCAAAAATGGTCAGGTGGATGAAAAAGCCCTGCGGGAACTCATTGAGTATCAGATCGAAAACGGCATCGATGGTTTGGTGCCCTGCGGGACAACCGGCGAATCACCGACGCTGACCCATGATGAGCATGACCGTGTGATTGAAATTACGATAGACGCGGCCAAAAAACGAGTGCCTGTGATTGCCGGAACGGGATCCAACAGCACGGCGGAAGCACTGCGTTTGACCAGGCACGCCTATGAGGCGGGCGCGGACGGCGCGTTGATTGCCTGTCCCTATTATAATAAACCAACGCAGGAAGGTCTCTTTCTGCATTTTCAGTTGATTGCGCAAAATGTGCCGATACCGATTGTTCCCTATAATATCCCTGGAAGAACCGGCGTGAATATGTCGCCGGAGCTGATTGCACGTTTGTCGAAAATCAGCAATATTGTAGGCGTCAAGGAGGCATCCGGTTCACTCAAGCAGATGAATGATGTCCTTGATTTGTGCGGTTCGGATTTTGACGTTTTATCCGGTGATGACGGATTGACCCTTCCGCTGATGGCGATGGGCGGGAAGGGCATCATTTCCGTTGCGTCTAATGTTGTTCCTTCCGATATGGCGGCCCTGGTCGATACCATTGAAGAAGGTCATCTGGCCGAAGCGAGGGCGTTGCATCAGAAGATGAGCCCTTTATTTGATGTTCTTTTTGTGGAAACGAATCCGATTCCCGTAAAAGCGGCTTTGGCGATGATGGGGAAAATTGAATATGAATACCGGCTGCCGCTATGCAAGATGGCATCGGCAAATTATGATAAGCTAAAAAAGGTTATGGAAAATTACGGTTTGATCTCATGATCAGACTAAAAATAATGATAATCTAAGGAGTGGGTGGGTTATATGGTTAAGGCTATCGTTACCGGAGCAGGTGGAAAAATGGGGGGCAGAATTATCAGCCTGATTTCAGCAATGGAAGATATCCGGGTTGTCGGCGCAATCGAAGTGACGGGACATCCCATTATCGGACGGGACGTCGGCCATTCTCTGGGATTGGGCAGAACCGGCGCGCTGGTCAGTGATAAACTGGCGGATTGCATCGATCAGGCGGATGTTGTGATAGACTTTACCAATCATGAAGCCTCTCTTAATTATCTGAAAATTGCCAGTGAGAGAAATCGCTGCATCGTAATCGGCTCCACGGGTTTTACCCCTGAAGAAATCAAAATCGTCGGCAGGCTTGCCGAGAAAACACGCTGCGTTTTGGCGCCGAACATGAGTGTTGGTGTAAATGTGATGCTCAAAGTATTGGAATATTGCTCCGGCATTCTCGGTGATGATTACGACGTCGAAATTATTGAAGCGCACCACCATTTAAAAAAAGACGCGCCCAGTGGCACCGCGATGCAGATGGCCCAGGTCATTGCCGAAAAACTGGGACGAGATCTTAAAAAGGAAGCGGTATATACGCGCCGGGGGTTGATTGGCGAACGTACGAAAAAGGAGATTGGCATTCAGACGATTCGAGCCGGGGATATCGTTGGTGAACACACGGTGATGTTCGGTGGAATTGGAGAGAGGCTGGAATTCACCCATCGAGCGCAGAGCCGGGATAATTTTGCCAAGGGGGCGATTCGCGCGGCGCAGTGGATCGTAAATCAGAAAAACGGCCTGTATGATATGCAGGATGTTTTAGGCTTGAAAAACATCAAATAAGCAGGATTTATGCTGGAAGGTATTCTTGCTTATATCGGAATTGGCTCCAATCTGGGTGATCCTTTGCGGCAATGCAAAGTGTCTATTGAAACACTGTCTTGTGTTTCAGGCGTTTCGATAGAAAGGGTTTCATCTTTTTATAAAACTGAGCCGGTGATGGATAATCCGGATAACAGGGATCGTCCTGAGGAAATTGAAAATCAGAACTGGTTTATTAACGCAGTGACGGAAGTTCGAACAACGCTTTTGCCCGGTGATCTTTTGCGGGCATTGCAAAATATTGAAAAGGACATGGGGCGGGTTCGAACGTATGCGGGCGCTCCTCGCGTCATTGATCTGGATCTCCTTTTGTATGGACAGGAGATCATTCGCGAGATTGGTTTAATCGTGCCGCACCCCAGGATGCATCAGCGGAAATTTGTGCTGGAGCCTTTGTGTGAAATCGCATCCTATTTGATTCATCCTGCTTTTGGTGTTTCGATGCGTGGATTGAAAGAAAGGCTGGACGATCAAAAAAATGTTGAGCTTTACGATAAAATAAAAGAAGGTTGTGATCGGCGTGATTAAAGTATTGGGCATTTTAATATTGCTTTATGTGGGTTATCGGATCGTGATGATGTTCCGGCGGGTAAAATCTCAGGAAGTTAAAGGTTATCGGGTGGATGCTCCGCCGCCCAGGGGTGAAGATCTGGTGCAGGATCCGTTTTGCAGAACCTACGTTCCCAAAAGTCAGGCATACACAAAAAATATAGACGGCCAACAACAGTATTTCTGCAGTTCGGAATGCTGTGAGAAATACCTGTCCGGAAAGAATAATTAACATAACAATAGAGGGGGAATTATGAAATTTTTTATCGATACCGCAAATATTCTGGAAATTAAGGAAGGACTGGCGCTGGGGATGGTGGACGGCGTTACAACCAATCCGTCGTTGATTGCCAAAGAAAAAAGAGGTTTTGATTCCGTCGTCAGGGAAATTCTGGCAATTGTGGAAGGGCCGGTCAGTCTGGAAGTCATCAGTCTGGAAGCGAAAGGCATGTATACGGAAGGTAAAAAGCTGGCCCGACTGGGAGACCAGGTCGTTATTAAGGTTCCGATGACCACCGAAGGTCTCAAAGCCACGAAGATGTTTGCCGCCGAAGGCATCGACGTCAATCAGACGCTGATTTTTTCTCCGCTCCAGGCCTTGATGGCCGCCAAAGCGGGCGCAGCCTACGTCAGCCCGTTTGTGGGACGCCTGGATGACATCGCACACGACGGAATGGAACTGACGCAGCAAATTCTGGATATTTATGATAACTATGAATATGACACGGAAGTGATTGTGGCCAGCATCCGGCATCCCAAACACGTTTTGGACGCCGCTTTAATGGGCGCCGATATCGCGACGATTCCTTTTAAAGTCATTGCGCAGCTGGCGCAGCATCCTCTCACGGACAAAGGCATTGCTATGTTTCTGGAAGACTGGAAAAAAGTGCCGAAGAAATAGCAGAGCGAAATTTCTCATGATTGATTATCGATAAAGTGGCTGATACGAATGGATAAGAAGCGGGATATATTTAACGTACCCAACATCATTACGCTGACACGCATTAGCGTAGTGCCCTTTTTATTTTTTCTGCTTATGTCACCCGGTCCTTTCTGGTCTTTAGTGCTGGCGGCTCTGTTTGTGCTGGCTTCTGTCACGGATTTCTTTGATGGTTTTATCGCGCGCAAATACAACATGATCACCACCATGGGTAAGTTTCTGGATCCGCTGGCAGACAAACTGATCGTTAATTCAGCCATGATCCTGATGATTCCGATCGGTCGAATTGATGCCTGGATTGTCGTTATTATTATCATGCGGGATTTAATTGTGGACGGTATCCGCAGCATTGCCTCTTCGGAGGGGATTTATATTCAAGCCAGCATTCTGGGAAAACAAAAAACCCTGGCACAAATTATTGCCGTGACCGCTCTGATGATTCATTATCCTTTCCTGGGGTTGGATGCGCATTTCGTCGGGACAATCATTCTTTATGTTGCTTTTTTACTGACGATTTATTCGGGTCTTGATTACTTTATTAAGTTTTATCAGAGGGCGGGCAAGAGCTGATATTCGCCAAGTTTCCAGATTTTATTGCCAAAGAGTGAGGCAGAGATATTAAAAAAAATAAATCGTCAATGTTTGATCATTTTTTTATTGACAAGAT
>CAYULE010000038.1:0-17733 GCA_964445385.1 uncultured Smithella sp. | reverse complement strand
CCGAAAAGCAGGGCCAGAAAAACGCCCATGCTGACCCTTCCGAACCAGGTATCAAAGATGGTTAATTCCTGCGCATACTCTTCGCGATAATTACCACAGGGATGAAAAGATAATTTTTTCATAAAGATTAAACTCTTTCAATCTCCACCAGGCCGAACAGGCCGTAGGGTTTGATCATCAGGATAAAGACCAGTACGATATAGGGGACAACATCTCGTAGCGACGGTGATAAATAACCACCGGTAAAGGTTTCCAGAAGGCCGATAATAATGCCGCCGATGATTGCTCCACCGATGCTGTCGAGTCCGCCTAAAATGACTACCGGAAAGACTTTCAATCCGATGGCACTCAAATCATGGACATTCACGCCATTGATGATGCCCAGCACAATGCCGCTCATGCAGGCTACCATCGCGGCTATCGCCCAGGACAGGGCGAAGACGCGTCGCACATGGACGCCCAGCGATAAAGCAGCCTTTTGATTATCGGCAACCGAGCGCATGAAAATACCCTGTGATGATTTTTTAAAAAATAAGCCGAAGAGAACCAGAAAAATAATGCTGATCACCAGGGTTGCCGAATAAACCGGCGCGATGTAAATCGACCCTAAATGAAGTTCCATCGAAGGAGGCAGAAATTCCGGATAGGTTTGCAGATTGCCGCCCCAGATCAGCAGAATGAGCCCCTTGAACATGGCGGATAGTCCGACGGTAAGCATGATGACAAAAATCAGTTTTTCACCGATAAGCGGCCTCAGAAAGAACTTTTCAATCAGAACTCCCAGGATGAAGCAGCCAGCCAGCGTCACCAGGAAAGAAACCGCAATCGGAAGTTTTCCCCAGGTGACCAGCGAAAGAAAAAAGAAAGCACCCAGGGCCAGCAGCTCGCCATGGGCAAAGTTAAGAACGCTCGATGCCTTGAAGATCATGACAAAGCCCATGGCGGATATTCCATAGAGCAGTCCGACACAAACGCCATTAACCAATAACTGTAGAAAAAAATCCATAATCTTATTCCTTAATCCACGCTGATAATATTGATAGTCGTTTCAATTTCACCGATCCGTCCGTCCCGATAGCGTATTTTCCCCGTTACCGGGACATTCTTCAGTCCACCATACATGGCTTCAATAATTTTGATATACAGGCCGTAAACAAAACGCCTGCGTACCTTTCCGGTGCGCGTCAGTTCATCATCGTCCGCGTCCAGCAGTTTATAGAGCAGAACGAACTTTTTGATCTTCATCACTTCGGGAAGCTGTTCATTCACCTGGCGGACTTCCTTTAAAATAAGTTCTTCCACGGCCTTTTGCTGGGATAAATCCATATACGTCGTATAGGGAATCATTCTTTCTTCCGCCCAGTTGCCGACATTGCCCAGGTCGATATTGATCATGGCGGTAATACAGGGCCGCGCCTCCCCGAAGGTGACCGCCTCCTTAATGTAGGGACTGAACTTCAGACGGGTTTCGATAAAATCCGGAGAGAATGCTTCGCCGCTTTTATTGCGGATAATGTCTTCCTTGCGGCCGATAATCAGCAGGTGGCCGTCTTCATCAATGTAACCGGCATCGCCTGTTTTCAGCCAGCCGTTTTCAAACGCCGCCTCGGTTGATTTGTAGTCGTTATAGTAACCGGAAAAATTGGCCTCCGATTTCACCAGGACTTCCTGATCATCGGCAAGCTTCACTTCCGTTAAAGGCAGAGGTTTGCCAACCGTTTCCAGTTTGACTTCGTCATCGGGTTGAATCTGAAAAATACCGCCGGATTCTGTGAGCCCGTAGCACTGTTTTAAATTCAGACCAATAGCCCTGAAAAAGCCAATGACCTCCGGGCTGATTGGATGGCCGCCCGTGAAAGCGCTGTGAAAATTTGAACAGCCGAGACGGTCGAGCAAAGGATTGTAAACGACCATCGTCATGAAGCGATAAAGCATTTTTAACGGCAGTGAGATGGTCTGCTTATGTAATCGTTTCTCGACAACGGATCTTCCGACGCTTTCTCCCCAGTAAAAAAGTTTCCTTTTAATCCAGCTGGCATCGGAGATTTTCACGCGGATACGCGACGCCATATCTTCCCAGAAACGCGACGCCGTTATGAGCATGGAGGGGCCGATATCCCGGAAATCTTCCAGAACTGTTTCCGCCGTCTCGGGAAAATTCATCGTCATCGCGCTACCCAACGAAACGCCCATACCCCACATCTGATCAACGATCCAGGCGGGCGGCGACATGGAAATCCAGTTTTCCTCCGGTTGAATGTTTGCGGCTTCGACCCACTGCGATGCCATCGTCGTCAGATTGCGGTGCGACAACATGGCCATTTTCGGCACACCTGTGGTGCCGGAGGTCTGAATCATAACGGCAATATCCTGCGGCCGTCCTTTGCTGATTTCCTCTTCAATATAACCCGGATGATCGGCAAGATATTTTTCGCCGATCTCCAGGAGCCCGGCATAGCTGATCAGCCAGGGGTTACTTTCATAAGAGGTCATCCCGGTGGGATCAATGTAAACAACTTTTTGTACGTTGGGTAGTTTATCTTTGTCTTCAATAAGCTTGTCGACCTGTTCCTGGTCCTGCACCACAACGATGGGAGAATGAATGCGCCCGATGGAAAAAACCAGTTCATCGCCGATGGAGGATGTGAACAAATTAAGCGTGGTCGCACCCAGCGCATGCGTGGCTAATTCGGAAAAGAGCCATTCGGGAGAATTATTGACAATCATGCAAAGATTGTCGCCCCGCTTCATGTTTAAGGAAGCAAAGCCCGCGGCGGTTTTCTTCACATAACTGAAATAATCGTTCCAGGTATATTTCTGCCAGATGCCATAGGCTTTTTCACGAATAGCCGTTTTGGCGTTGCCAAACGTTTCCGAGTTTTGAGCCAGAAGCTGTGGCAGGGTTATATTCCGCAAATTGCGGCTATGTGTTTTGTCTTTATCCAAATACTCAAGCCTTTTTCATTCTAATGTCTGTGCGTCTCCCAGGTATGCTTTGATCACTTCAGGATTGCCGCTGATCACTTCGGGACTGCCCTCACCCAGTTTTTCACCGAAATTCAAAACCATGATACGTTGGGAAATACTCATGACGATGGACATATCATGTTCGACCAGAACCATCGTGAGTCCCCATCGCCCGTTGAGTTCCAGCAGAAATCTTACCATATCCTCTTTTTCTTCAAGGTTCATACCCGCGAAAGGTTCATCCAGAATAAGCAATCTGGGCTCCAGGGCCAGCGCCCGGCCCAGTTCCACCCTTTTCATCATCCCGTAAGGCAGAGAGCCGACGGTCTGTTTACGAATGGGTTGCATTTCCAGAAAATCGATGATTTCTTCCAGAATCTGTCGGTGCCTTATTTCTTCTTTTCGAACTTCCGGTGAAAAAAGACAGGATCGCCAAAAGCTGTAATTGCAGTGGATATGACGAGCCAGCGTCATATTAGCCAATACGGTCATGCCGGGAAACAACTCGATGTTTTGAAAGGTTCTGCCGATGCCGACACCCACCAGCTGGTGCGTGTGCAGATGGGTGATGTCCTGCCCATTAAAGATAATTTCTCCCTGCTGGGGGTGATAAAAACCGGTAATGCAGTTGAGTAAACTGGTTTTGCCCGCTCCATTAGGGCCGATCACGGCCATCAGTTCGCCGGTATGCACGGTCAGATCAACATCCTTGACCGCCACCACACCGCCGAAACTCAGACGTAAATTTCTGATTTCCAATTCGGCTTTTTTATCTTCTTGGGGCCGGTTGATCATAATCGAAGGCCGGCTGCGGAATGCTTTCATGAATGCCTCTGCGTTTACAAAACCCGTGTACGCTTTATTTTGATAGGGATACCGGAACAATGATCCGGTATCCCCTTTTTTATATTCTTTACTTAATCAGTTTAATCTTATCTTTCCCCGGTATATAGAAATTGGTCAGCGGAAGGTAGGATCCATCTTCCTTGACCTTAACCATGCGCGCGGTAAAAGATGCCTCATGATTAGATTTGGTAAACGTTACAGCCGGGACCAGACCGCCAAAGTCTTCATTCTTCATCGATTCCATCGCGGCATTGATTGTCGCGGGAGTGATGGCTTTGGACTTTTCATAGGCACGGATAAAAGCTCTTTCCATAACCATGCCGACAACCACACCTTCCCAGTAAGAAGCATCAAAACTTTTTACCGTCTTGTAACGTTTCCACAATTCTTTCATAACCTCCATGCCCTTGGATTTATCCGACGGCAATCCGCCCGGGAATTGCATGACCAGACGATCGCGAATCAGCCCTTTTCCCATTTTGAAAAAATCGGGATCGGTTGATGTCCATGTTCCGAGAAACAACGGATTGTATTTGATGCGATCGGCGCTCTTGAAAGCGGTGATAATGGCTGAAGGCAGCATCTGAATGAAAATATATTCCGCGCCGGCTTTCTGCAGAAGAAGAAGTTCCGTGTTAAGATCAACAGTTCGGGGTGGAAATTCCTGAATGCCCACCAGCTTGATGCCTAACTTTGCCGCATATTCCTTACTGGGTGTGTGAATCGAACGCCCGTAAGCATTATTGTAAGTGAGCAGGCCGACTTTGGGGGCTTCTTTTCCTTTGTGGATCGCCTTAATATATTCAAGAACAGCGTGGCAATCCATTTTATAACTGCCAAAGGGCAGATACATATAATCAACAGGCTTTTCCAGCAGTTCCCAACTGGTGGAATAGTTGATGGTCGGTACTTTATATTTCTGAACAATAGGCTTTGCCGCCAGACCTTCCCCGGCGCCCCATGTGGCGATTATATCCACTTTGTCCTGCAGAACAAATTTTTGAACAGCCGCCTGCGCTTCAGGCACTTTATAAGCCGTGTCCACAGTAATCATATTAATTTTATAACCGGCAACGCCGCCCTTCACTTCGTTCACGTAACGGAAATAATCACGCTGGCCTTTTTCGTGAAACTGCCCCCAACTTGATGCGGGTCCCGTCAGGTTAATGGCTGCGCCGACTTTAATCGTTTTCGTCTGGGCATCCGCTTGACTCATGGCAAGAAATACAAAAACTGATATTGCCAGAATTACAATGCTCCATTTTTTCATTTTTCCATCCCCCTCATTCGTTATTTTAACAACCTCTTTCCGGCAAAAAAAAACCGTGAGCAAATTTTTATCTGCCCACGGTTCATTTCCCTTTACGTCCGGTCATGATACTTGCAGGCAGACCTTGAAGCCGATAAAGCTAAAAAAGTAAAAGCAAACTGCCTGTGTAAATAAATAATTTTTCAACATCACTAATGATACCTCACGTGCGGCGTGTATAGGCAAATGACTGAAAAAAGTCAAGAAAAAATTTTCCGCACCATGATTTGCCTTCCTGTTACGATCGTTCCTCCAAGGGAATATAGTGCCTCAGATTGCTGCCGGTGTAAATTTGTCTCGGGCGGCCGATTTTCAGAGGCACGGAATCATGCATCTCCTTCCATTGAGCGATCATACCCGGCAAACGGCCGATGGCGAACATGACCGTAAACATATCCGTCGGAATACCGATCATCCGGTATAATATGCCACTGTAGAAATCAACGTTGGGATAAAGCTTCCGTTCGATAAAGAAATCATCTTTCAGGGCCGCCTCTTCCAGTTCCATCGCGATATTAATCAGAGGGTCCTCGTAGTTGTATTTCTTAAAGATCGTTTCACAATATTGTTTCAGAATTCTGGCGCGGGGGTCGTAATTTTTATAAACACGATGCCCGAAGCCGAACAGGCGGAATTTACTTTCTTTGTCCTTCGCTGATGAGATGCAATGCTGGATAGTGATATGGTCTTTTTTGATGCCTTCGAGCATTTCAATGACTTTTTGATTGGCGCCACCGTGCAGCGGGCCCCAGAGAGCGCAGATGCCCGAGCAAATCGAGGCATAAAGATTCGCCATGCTGCTGCCAACCAGCCGGACAGTGGATGTGCTGCAATTCTGCTCATGATCGGCATGCAGAATCAATAGCGTGGAGAGAGCCTTTTCAATATCCGGGTCCGACACGTAAGGATTCACCGGAGAGTCAAACATCATATAAAGAAAATTGGACGCATATTTCAGATCGCGCTTGGGATAAACATGCGGATGGCCAATGCTGTGCTTATAGGAATAAGCGGCAATCGTCCTGATTCTGGAGATCAGAGAAGCCGCCATCAGATCAAAAGTCTCCGCCCGGAAATCTTCCGTAAAATAATCCGCGTAATAAACGGACATGGAGTTCACCATCGTTGCCAGAATCGCCATCGGATGGGCTGTCGGCGGAAATCCATCGAAGAAACGCAGCATCTCTTCGTGAATCATGGAATTTTGTGTCAGTCGCTGGGAAAACAACTGCTGCTCCGTCTTATTCGGAAGATTACCATAGATCAACAGGTAGGCCACTTCGGTAAAACTGGCCTTGTCGGCAAGTTCCTCGATCTCGATTCCTCTGTATCTCAGAATACCTTTGTCACCGTCAATGAAAGTAATCGCGGACGTGCAGGATCCCGTGTTCTGATAACCGACATCCAGGGTAATCAAGTTGGTTTCCTGCCGCAATTTGGATATATCGATGGCCTTTTCCCCTTCCGTACCCTCTAAGACGGACATTTCATGAGTCATGCCGTTATACGTCAATATCGCTTTTTCCATGATTCCTTATCTCCCGATATAAAATCCACTAATTTACTTAAAGTGCCATCATGGCACTCCACGCCTCTTAAATAAGTGTGATAAAGAGATTTTACTTCTCTGCAACTGCCAGTGTGGGTTGGTTAATTAAATCAACTTATTTGAAAATATCATATATTAAAGAGGAAAATGCTGTCAAGAATTTATAATGATTCTTCAATCGAATATTCGTTCTACACAATCCCGGTAATGTTTCCGATTTCGTCGATGTTAATATGATTAGCGGCCGGGACTTTGGAAAGACCCGGCATACGCAGGATTTCACCGGTGATGGGAATGAGAAAGCCTGCACCGGAGGCAATTTTGATCTCTCGGACAGTGACGATAAAGTCACTGGGAAGTCCCAGCAGGCTGGGATTATCGGAAAGCGATTGCTGGGTTTTGGCAATGCAGACGGGCAGCTTATCGTAGCCGATTCTTTTAATCAGATCGAGATTGCGCCTGGCTTGCGGCTGGTAATCAATGGAAACGGCGCCATAGATTTCACTGGCCACTTTAAAGATTTTATCTTCCACCGGCAGTTTCCAGTCATAGAGCGGCTGAAATTTTCCTTCGGCGTTAGAGATAAGCTCGACGGTTTTCTCGGCCAGCTCAATACCGCCCTTGCCTCCCCTTGCAAAAATATCCACCGGGGCAATGTTCATTCCTTCGTTTTCCGCCGTATCCACAATTGCTTTAATCTCCTCAGAGGTGTCAGAAGGAAAACGGTTTAACGCAATAATGCATGGGACATTGAATTTATCGATGTTTTCATAGTGTTTGCGGAGATTGGCCATCCCCAGCACAGCCGCGCGCGGATTAGGCTCGTTTAAATCATTCCTGTCAATTCCGGCGTGATATTTCAATGCCCGGACGGTTGCGACTAAAACAACGATCCTGGGGTTCAGATCACCATAGGGCGCGACAATGTCGAAGAATTTTTCCGCGCCAAGATCAAAGCCAAATCCGGCTTCCGTTACTACATAATCCGCCAGACGCAGCGCCAGATCCGTACCAATGATGCTGTTGGTTCCCTGAGCAATATTAGCGAACGGACCGCCGTGTATGATGGCCGGAACGCCTTCCGTGGTCTGCACCAGGTTAGGCAGCAGCGCGTATTTCAAAAGTGCCGTGACCGCTCCCTCTACTTTCAAATCCCCGGCAATAACCGGAAAGTCGTCGTAGGTAAAGCCGACCAGTGTTTTGCGAATTTTGTCCTTCAGTTCTTCATAGGAACGCGACAGGCAGAGGATTGCCATAATTTCGCTGGAGGGAACAATGTCAAATCCTGTTTCCCGGGGAACACCGTTGGTTGAGCCGCCCAGACCGATGACGATATCCCGAAGCGATCGGTCGTTCATGTCCATAACCCTGCGCCAGGTGATTTTACGTGGATCAATATTAAGGGGATTTCCGTGAAAAATGGAATTATCCAGTATGGCGGAAAGCAGATTGTGAGCGCTTTCAACAGCCGGGAAATCGTTGGTAAAGTGCAGATTGATGTCGTCCACCGGATGTACGCGGGAAAGTCCGCCGCCGGTTGCTCCGCCTTTGGTGCCGAACACGGGTCCCAGCGACGGTTCCCGTAATGCCGCAATCACGGATTTACCGATTTTAGACAGCGCCTGAGTCAGTCCGATGGAGACGGTTGTCTTCCCTTCGCCTGCTGGAGTGGGCGTCATGGCCGATACCAGAATCAGGGCACTGTTTTTCCTGCGTTCAAATCGCTTTATCGCTTCCAGACGAACTTTTGCTTTATAGCGGCCGTATAATTCGAGATCATCTTCTGCAAGTCCGATAGACGAAGCAATTTCGATGATCGGCTTTAAGCTTTTTTCTTGTGTGTTCTGTTTGTTTTTACGCATAGCGCTACTTATTAATGACTGCATCAAACCGGATGTCAATGTTGTATTCATCGCTGATGCGGTTGAAATCATTTTTGAGGTCGATAATTTTCACCGCCGGCGGCAGAGAGAAGTAACAGACCATCTGAAAGGTGTTGGCGCCGGTAACGGGATTATTATCCACATTCGTCGAGAGGTCATCAATGTTAACCTTTCTTGCCTGAAGAGCTTTGCATATCTGATGGATGATTCCCGGATGATCAAGGGAGGTCGCGATGAGTTTGTATGGAATCGAAGGTAATACGTCTTTGTGGCCGGGGGCCTTGGTTTTCCTGACGTAAATATCCAGCTTCGTTTTTTCGCGCAGGCTATCCAGATCGGAGATGAGCCGTTCAATATCATCTGTCTTGCCCGATGTGAGAATGATCATGCCGAATTCATTCCCCAGCACGCAGCCGCGGGACCGTTCTATATTAATACCGCGCGCCGTGAAAAATTCAGCGATTTCCTTAGCCAGACCGGGTCGATCAGGTCCCATGGACGAAACAACAACGTATGATCTCATAGGGCGTCTCCATAATTCATTTATTTATTTGGATAGGACCGCAAACTCTGCTCACTGATTCAATTTTCTATCGGTACCGCTTTGAAATGTCAAGATAAAGTAAATAAAAGGCTCGAAGTAATTCCTGAAGAAAATCAGGAATTAAGATTGACAAATATGCTTCAGGGACATAAGACATCTTAAAAGGTAAATAATAATGGATCAATCAGAACATTCTTCAATATACCATTTCCGTGAAGAACTACTTAACAGTATTACACATGGCGCCGGCATTTTATTCAGCATTGCCGCATTGGTTTTGCTGATCGTTTTTTCAAGCATTTACGGTGGAACCAGACACATCGTGAGTTGTACGATTTTCGGTGTCACACTTATTTTATTATACACGGCATCAACACTATACCACAGCGTTCAAACACCACGGGTAAAAATGATTTTAAAAATATTTGATCATTCCTGCATTTATCTATTAATTGCGGGCACCTATACTCCTTTTCTACTGATCGCGCTGCGTGGCTTTATCGGTTGGACAATGTTTGCCGTGATCTGGTTTCTGGCCCTGCTTGGTGTGCTTTTTAAAATTTTCTTTGTGCATCGTTTTAAGATCGTCTCCACCATTGCCTATCTCCTGATGGGCTGGATCATTGTTTTTGCCATCAAACCCTTGATTGATTCGTTACCTTCGGGTGGCATTGTCTGGTTGATCGCAGGCGGTCTGTCCTACTCGCTGGGCGTTATTTTTTATATCTGGAAAAAGCTTCCATACAATCATGCGATATGGCACCTTTTTGTTCTGTCGGGCAGTATCTGTCATTTCTTTTCTATCATCTTTTACGTCGTTCCCTTGAAATCGTAAAGAAATGAAAACAGCCTTGAATTATCATTTTTTAAATGCTAGAAACGAGCATGTTTTTAATGAATAACATCCTTAAAACTTGGAGATCAATATGAAAAAAGTAATTTCTGGTATTCTCTGTCTTGTCATTATTCTGCTGCTTGGAGCAACAGCCCAAACCAAGGAAAAATACACCGTGGCGATCTTACCTTTTTCGCTGCATAGCGCCGAAAATATTGAATATGTTCGACAGGGAATCGGCGATATGCTGACAAGCCGAATTTCAGCTTCCGATAAAATTCAAGTTACACGCAAAGAAGTTGTTCGGGAAGCTCTCAAGAAATCAGGATCAAAAGAACTGAATCTGGCGGATGTAAAAAATATTGGCCATCAACTGAAATCCGACTATGTCGTTTGGGGCAGCATTACGAAGATCGGTAAAAGTATCAGTATCGATGGGAAACTCATCGATATTAAGAGTAACAAATCGGACATCGGCATTTCTTCCCAAACACAAACCATGGATGAAGTGATTCCGAAAATTGATGAGTTTTCGCAAAGAATCGTCCAACAAATTCTTGGGACAACATCACAGCCTGCACCGATAGTAGAGTCTGTTACGCCCACGGTCGCTCCCCCACCCGTTCCCGGAGCATCACGGGAAGCACAAATTATTGCGGCCATGAAAAAAGGTGGAAAAAAAGGGACGCTGACCTCCATGATTAATCCCGAATATATCAACTCGAACGATCCGATCAATCGCAGAGGTTTTTGGATGAGCCAGCAGTTCAAATCGGAATTTGTCGGAATGGATGTCGGAGACGTCAATAAAGACGGGTTAAATGAAGTTGTGATCATTGATAGACACGACATTTATATCTGTCAAAAGACAAGCGATGATTTAAAAATCCTGAAACACATAAAAGGGAAACCCTACAACGATTACATATCCGTGGATGTGGCAGACATTAATAAGGACGGAACTCCTGAAATTATTGTTACCTCATTGACCGATAGACTATTGCATTCATTTGTACTCCAATTCAAAGACGGTGACTACAAGACGATTGCTTCTGATATCCGATATTTCTTACGCGTGATTGACACACCATCGGGTATTCCATTGCTTCTGGGACAGACTTATGGCGGTGATAAAGTATTTGATACGCAGATTTATGAAATGGTCTGGCGGGACGGGAAATATATTGCGGGCAATAAAATGAAAATACCGCTGGGATTGTCCATTTATGGTTTGACAATGGATACCCTTGGTTCAGGTACCAGTGAAAAAATCATTGCCCTTGATGAGCTGGACTACATGTGTATTATTACACCGACAAACAAACCGATGAGCCGAATTTTATCATTTGGCTTTGCACCGGAGGAACTGGTCTGGAGAAGTGACGAAGTTTACGGAGGCAGCAACAACTATATTGCTAATATCGACAAACAAAAGCCCAGCGATGCCAATTTGGAAAACAGTACTTTTGCCAATTTGCGTATTCTTTCGTTTGATACCAACAAAGATGGCAAAAAAGAACTGATCATTGTTAAAAACATTTCAGCGGTCGGCCGCGTATTTAAAAACTTGAAATTGTTTACATCGAGTGAAATCTATAATCTGGAATGGGATGGTCTCGGAATGGCCGAAAACTGGAGGACAAAGAAAATTAACGGCTATGTCGCCGACTACTGCTTTAAAGACATCGATAACGACGGTAAACCGGAAATCGTTCTTGCTCTCGTTAAATCAGTCGGTGCATCAATCATCGAAAGAAGTCATATTGTTGTTTATGAAATGGAGATGTCTCAATAGTTATTGACAAACGCTCCACTCTTAGATATAGCGTCCGGGCGCCTTCGTACACAATGAGTTGCGAAGGCGCTAAAAAACCAATTAAAGGTTTTTTGAAATATAAAATAATTTTACTCAGAGGCGGTGTAGCTCAGCTGGTCAGAGCATACGGCTCATATCCGTAGTGTCCCCTGTTCAAATCAGGGCACCGCCACCATTTAACAATCCTGCAAAGTCCAATTAACATAAAAAACCCGTTAATAATAACGGGTTTTTATTGTCTTATGGTAAATCTCAATCTATCTCGGGCCGCCACCATGGCCTCGACCTGGACCTCCGCCGGGACCACCACGGGGACCACCACCATGTCCTCCTCTCGGGCCACCACCGGGACCACCATGAAATCTTGGACCTCCTCCCGGATGCCCGGGTCCACCATGGAAACCAGGGCCGCCACCGTGACCACCCGGTCTATTCCAGTAACCGCTTCTTCCCCAATGACGCCAATTGCGACGAACATCATTGTAAGGCACCATACGATGCCCCCAGGGTTCCCCTCTCCATTGATGATTCCGATAATCATTCCTCCACCCCGGATAGACATGTGAATAAAAAGATGGAGCATGACGGTAATAATTCCAGCCTCTGTCATAGTATCGGGATCTGTACCAACGCCCTTCCCATGGACGCCACCACCAGCCACTATAGAAGAATATTTCATCCTCCACATCGGGTACGGCATAGGCATTTGTTCCCGGGATTACCACTACCTGTGGCGGCGCCGGAAAAATAATCGGCGGGGGCAAAGGAATTGGGGGCAGAGGAAACGGGGGTCTAGGTTGAGCCATTAATAGAATCGGCGCAAAAACCACCAAGGTTACAAGCAATACTTTTAAAACCAACTTTTTCATTTGATAGCCTCCTTATCCATCATCTACTCCACTGCGATTAAAAATGGTTATGGGCATCAACTAATAAACAGACATCTGATAAAATATCGCTAACTGTTGCTTAAAATTTAAGACACTCCGTATCAGATGTCAATTAAAAGTATCTTATTTAACTGAACTAGTTCACAATAAACCGATGGAGTAACAAATCTTTTTGTATATTTAGCCCTGGTGCGGGACTATTTGACATTTTATTAAATCCATCATATGAAACGATACAGTTTTCAATAAAACAAAAGTGTTAGATAATAAATAGTAATATTAATTGCTTAGGTCGACATGGTTAACAAAAATAATATTAATTCAACTTTTCTGCCCCGGCCTTTCCTCAAAAACCGGCATATTCAGTCTATTTTAGCCTCCGCGCGTTTGTTAATCCCCCCCCATCGAGACGTTTTGGATCATTCACGGGAATTGATTATTGACACACCCGATGGCTCGAAATTGCTGGCCTATTTTTCGCGTCATCCCCGTTCCAGGGGGACCATAATTATTCTTCATGGATGGGAAGGTTCCTCCTCTTCATCCTATGTTCTGGCTGCCGCATCATATTTTTACAAGCTGGGATACTCCATCGCTCGTTTGAATTTAAGAGACCATGGCGACTCACATCATTTGAATGAAGGCCTGTTCCATGGCGCGCTTCTGGAAGAGACCTTCAGCGCAGTCAATACGCTTTCACAACACGTCGAAGATCTTCCCGTCTACCTTCTCGGTTTCTCCATGGGAGCCAACTTCTCCCTCAGGATCGCGATAAAACATTCTCAAACACCGATTAAGAATTTAAGGCATGTATTCGCCGTGAGTCCTCCTCTGGATCCCTATAAGACCACGTTGGCCATTGACAACGGCCCTTCTTTCTACCGTAAATACTTTTTAAAAAAATGGAAAAGGTCTCTGAAACAGAAACAACTGCTTTTCCCACAGAAATATAATTTTACTGAAATGCTGCGATCCAAAACCTGCATGGACCTGACAGCAGACATTATGTCCTATTACCCGGAATTTCCATCCTACCGGGACTATTTTAAGTTATATACGCTGGACGACAATTCTTTTCAGAATCTTAACATACCGGTTAATATCTTTATCGCAGAGGATGATCCGGTTATTCCTCTGGATGATTATGAATTATTGCATGAAAACCGTTTTCTTAAAATATCACGGCAACAGCATGGCGGACATTGCGGCTTTATTGATTTATTTCCATACAGCCGCTGGTATAATGAAATGATTTCAGGGATACTGAAATAAGGCAAACGGGAGATTAATGGACTTAAATCTACTTCAGGAAAAAGACAACTTTCCGCATTACGTCTTGAGTCAATTAAACAAAGCACCCGTTGACTATCGTGAAAAACACCTGTCGATTATCCACTCCAATTCCACCGGGACTAATCATCTCGAAGCCGGCGTTGTCCTGCTGCTTATTTATAAAAATTCAGAATTTAGATTCCAACTGATTAAAAGGTCTCAGTCCGTCGCCCAGGCAGGCGATATCAGTTGTCCGGGAGGTATGCTGGAGCATTCAACGGATGAAATGTTAAGCCATATTTTATTAAAGACAGGAATGATCCGCACCATCGATAACCGTGTATTAAATGCTCTTCCTCATCAAGACGAGCAGACGGTCTCTTTAGTCAGACTTTTTCTGATGAATGCTCTACGGGAATCCTGGGAAGAGATTGGCCTGAGTCCGCTCAATGTATGGTTTTTGGGCGCCCTCCCCTCTTATTCTCTGACTTATTTTTCACGGACGATTTTCCCCATGGTTTGCCTGGTTAAGGAGCCCTACGATTACCGGCTGAGTGCCGAAGTTGAAAAAGTGCTGGAAATTCCCCTGGGACATTTTTTCCAAAGCACCTCTTATGCCATATTGGAAGTCGAATCAGGTCTCGAGAGTTCCGATCCTCGTTACAATATGAAATTCCCTTGTCTCGTCCTTCCGGACGGCAGCGGCCAGGATGAAATCCTCTGGGGGGCGACATTTTATATCGTAACAAATTTTTTAAAGCTTATTGCCGATGCGGCATTCCCTTCCCTATCGCCTTCGCGTACCATCAAGAAAACGCTTGCGCCCCATTATGCCTCGGGGAATCGTTGATGATATGAGTTCATTATGTGTCAATCAGACGATCATCGATACAGTAATTTTTGATTTTGACGGGACTCTGGCCAAATTAAATATTGATTTTGAATATATGCGCCAGGCTATTGCTGAACTCATTTCCCGTTACGGCCTTGAACATCAAAGCCTGCGGTATAAGTATGTGCTGGAGATCATCGGCGAGGCCGATGCAATTCTGCGGAATCATTCACCCCAAAAATCTCAATCTTTTACGGAAGAAGCCTATCATATTATTGAACAGATTGAAGTAGAAGCGGCGCACAAGGGAGAACTGTTTGTCGGAACAAAGAAACTACTGACAACTCTCCAGCAACAATTGATTCATTCAGGGATCATCACCAGAAACTGCGCTAATGCCGTTCATACGGTATTTCCGGATATTTCATCTTACTGCACAGTCGTCGTTTGCCGCGACGATGTAAAGCATGTCAAACCCCACCCCGAACAAATCAATCTGGCACTGTCACGATTAGGCAGCAGTGCCGGGAGATCTTTAATGATCGGCGATCATCCGCTGGATATTGAAACCGGTCATAATGCCGGCACGCTGACTGCGGGTGTCCTGACCGGTCATTTTAGCAAAGACGATTTTCTGAAAGCCGGAGCGAACATGGTTTTACCACAAGCATCAGATATTATAAGTCTATTGAGTTAGGTAAATTCAGCACGATCATCTTTTATTGACATATTTCGTTAAATTATATACGAACTCACGGCTTTTTGAGGCCGCATTCAACACTAAATGTTTTTTAATTTGAGGAGAAAATAATGAATCCCCATGTTTTTCGTGAATATGATGTTCGAGGTGTCGTTGATAAAGATTTAAACGAAGAGTTTGTTGTAAACCTGGGACGATCTATTGGCACTTATGCGCTTCAAAATCAAATTAAAACGATGACGGTGGGACGTGACTGCCGTTTGAGTTCTGATGCCTATCATCAATATTTAATTTCTGGCCTGAACGCCGCCGGAATTGACACCATCGATATTGGTCTTTGCGCGACTCCGATGCTGTATTTTTCGATCCGTCATTGCCAGGCGGGCGGAGGCGTCATGATTACCGGCAGCCATAATCCGCCGGAGTTTAACGGCTTCAAAATCTGTATCGGGTACGATTCCATTCACGGCCAGCAAATCCAGGAATTAAGAAAAATCATGGAATCCGATCAATACTCGACCGGCCAGGGAACATCGGCATCTGAAGATATCACCGATGTTTATCAAAACTATCTTTTTGATCACGTGAAAATATCGAAAAAGCTGAAAGTAGTATTGGATGCCGGCAATGGCGTCGGAGGAAAGTTTGCTCTGCCTGTTCTTGAGCGGATGGGGTGTGATGTCACCTGTCTTTACTGCGATCCGGATGGTCGCTTTCCCCATCATTTTCCCGATCCCACAGTGGAAGAAAATCTTACAGACTTGATTCGACTGGTTGCGGAAAAGAAGGCTGATTTAGGGATAGCCTTCGATGGTGACGCTGACCGGATCGGTGTCATCAGCGACACCGGTGAAATCATCTGGGGAGACAAGCTGTTACTTCTGTTTGCCCGTTATATTTTACAAGAAAATCCCGGCGCGACCATTATCGGCGAGGTCAAATGTTCTCAGGTATTATACGACGGCATCAGCAAATATTCCGGGAAACCCATTATGTGGAAGGCCGGCCATTCGCTTATTAAAGCAAAGATGAAGGAAGAAAAAGCGCTTCTGGGGGGAGAAATGAGCGGTCATTTATTTTTTGCCGACCGCTATTTCGGATATGATGATGCGATTTATGCCGCCGTAAGGTTGCTGGAAATCCTTTCCCAAACGAATCAAAAGGTAAGCGAGCTGCTTTCCGATGTTCCGAAAACCTTTGCCACCCCTGAAATCCGCGTGGATTGCGACGACGACAAAAAAACAGCCGTTGTGGATAAAATTAAAAACCACTATCGGAATACGCCCGACGTCATTGATATTGACGGTGTCCGTATTCCGTTTAAAGACGGCTGGGCGCTCGTGCGTTGCTCAAACACCCAGCCTGTCATTGTGTTACGTTTTGAAGCATCATCCGCTGAAAGTTTACAAAAAATACGAAGCGAAGTGGAAAGTCTTCTTATTATTTAACGCAGGCTTAATCAACCACCTCGCAGCAAGCTGCGGAGAATGAACTCTCGTCGGGCAGCAGCGGGATTAAAGATTTTTGATAATGTTATCGAATTGTCGCAAGGCATCATCCATCGACCTGTCGTTTAAAACATAGGCATCGGCCAGGGCAATGCAGACAGCAACGCCGTAGTCAATTTCGCGTTGGTCCCGTTTTTCAAAATGGTCCACGGAATCATCTTCCCGGCCTCTTTGCTTTACCCGATTCAACCTTAAATTTCTCGGAGCAACGACGGCTACGAGCGTACAAGGCACTTTGTTCCGGATCAGTTCGATCTCCGGCCAGGATCGAATGCCTTCCAGGAAGACCACATCAGCTTTTTGCCGCAGCGCTTCTTCAACAGCCATGCGGGTAACCCCCAGTCCATCAGCGCCTCTTAGCTCCGTTGATATTTTTGCGGACGTTTCAGGATCTGCCATGCATCCTCTCCTGCGGATTTCCGCACGGACAAAATCACCTGTGGAAAAATGGGGATATTGCTGCATCCGTGCATATTGGGCAACGATATTCTTCCCGGCTGCCGGCATACCTGTGACTACAACGAGTTTCATATTCATCCTCATTCACAACTTGTATTTTACTGGATCATAGACTAATCAATACGATAAAAAATACCGCCAGGCCCCCATCACATTTTCAATATATAAGCAGAAAACATTTTCCCATGAAAACTTTATTTTTTTATTGAATATTTTTTAATATTATGCAATGTTTACGGAAATTATTCGAAATAGTCAATGTAATATGTTGTTCAATTCAACCTTGAATAAGGAGTAGTCATTATGAAAATTGCGTATCGCTT
>CAYULE010000037.1:0-17845 GCA_964445385.1 uncultured Smithella sp. | reverse complement strand
TTCCTTCCACATCGGAGGTCTACGGCGCCTGCAATGAGCCGGAATTCAAGGAAGATGAAAGCTACCTGGTGGTCGGTCCAATTCAAAAAGAACGTTGGATTTACTCCTGCTGCAAACAGCTGCTGGATCGAGTGATTTACGGATACGGCACACGGGGTCACCTGGAATTCACACTGTTTCGCCCTTTCAACTGGATCGGGCCCAGACTGGATTCTCTCGATACAGCCAAAGAGGGAAGCTCCAGGGTAGTCACGCAATTCATCGCCGAATTACTCTTGAAACGCCCGATTAATCTGGTTGACGGCGGTCAGCAGAAGCGATGCTTTACTTATGTTGATGATGGTATTGCCGCGCTGATGAAAATTCTGGAGAATAAGAATGATGTCTGTAAAAATCAGATCATTAATATCGGTAATCCGGACAATGAGTGCTCGGTAAAGGAACTTGCCGATATTCTTAAGAAATTATTTGTGGAGCATCCCGACCATAAAAATGATTCGGCTTTTTCTGATATTATTGAAGTACCTGCGGACACTTTTTACGGCAAAGGGTATCAGGATATTTACACACGCAAGCCCAGCATAGACAAAGCCAGAGCCCTTCTCCAATGGGAACCGAAAATCAATTTGCATGAATCCATGCGACTGACACTCAACTCATTTCTGGAAGAGAATAAAACGACAATGTTATAATTGTCTTCAACGGAATGATCTATGGGAATGCTTGGATTAAAAATTGATGTGGATACCTATTGGGGCATGAAAAACGGCGTTCCCCGTCTTTTGCGGGTATTAAAAGATTTTCAGGTCAAAGGTACTTTTTTCTTAAGTATCGGACCTGATAACTCCGGGCGAGCCGCGTTGCAGTTAATCAAAAACCCGCTTTTCTTAAAAAAGATGCTGAGGACAAAAGCAGCAAGTCTTTATGGCTGGAAAACCGCGCTTTACGGAACGCTTTTGCCTGCGCCGATGATCGCTTTATCTTTCCCGGACATTGTCCGTCAAATTATGGATGAAGGTCATGAAGTGCAATTTCATGCCTGGGATCATAGGCGTTGGCAGGATGAATTGCCCCAAAAATCAGAAAAATGGATTGAAGAGTGGTTTGAAGCGGGGACAAACGGCTTTGAAAAGCTGACTGGCCGAAAGCCTGCGGCGTTCGGCGCGCCGTCCTGGTTGATCGATGATCGCGTTTTGAAAATCATTGAAAAATATAATTTTGGATATCTCAGCTGCACACGGGCTAAGGCTCCTTTTGTCTACGAAGAGCTTAATATCCTGGAGATACCTTCCGATTTGCCATGCTTTGAAGAACTTGATCCTCAAAACGATGTATCCATTATCAGCAGCTTGATAAACGATGGGAGCAACCACGTGCTTCCGGTTCATGCCGAAGTTGAAGGGGGAATTTTTGAAGAGAAGTTCAGGGGACTTTTGAAAAACGTGTTGACGGCAGGGATAAAGATTGTGGAACTGAGAAATATGAAATCTGCCTTGAACGTGGATTTTCTCCCCAGACGAAAGCATAAAATGGATTTGCTTCCGGGCAGGCATTCTCCGTGCGCCGTATAGGAATCGTATTGATATTAATAAAGAAAATGATGAATTTTATCAGCAGTTGACGCTTGACTGACGGTCTGCCATCAGCTGACTTATGCTTGACTTTGATATTTCCCTGTGTTAGCTACCAAACTCGTGTGTCTGGATATTCGTTTTTAAGTTTCAAATCCAAGGGGGAAGATGTCGGATAACTTTTTAACACTCATGATTATACCTCGTAGAAAGAGCGCGGTAACTAAGATTTCGCTTTCGAGTAATTTAGTTCGTGGCCTTTTTATTGGTTCAATCCTGGCTGTTCTTTTAACCCTTTACATCGTTTATGACTACGCCAGTATCCAAAGGGACCGGGCGGAACTCTCCCGTCTCAGACAAAAAACAACTCAACAATCAGAACAGATTACTGCTTTAGCGATAAAAGTCGATGAATTTGCTGATCGCATGGAAGCATTCAAGCAATTCGATAAAAAAATAAGAATATTGGCAACGGATCAAGTCGGGCGAGAGAAAACAATCCCTTTAGGTATCGGTGGTTCAAACAATGAGCAAATTCGATTAAAAGAATTGATTGACCAGGATCAGGAAAAGCTTGTTTCCGGCATACATAAAAGTATCAGTCAGTTAAATGACGATGCCAACGAAAGAGAGTCAAGCTTTACTGAACTTTTAAAATTTCTACGGGAACGGAAGTCTCTTCTGGCGGCTACACCTTCCATTTGGCCGGTCAGGGGGTGGGTGACCTCCGAGTTTGGTTCACGGAACAATCCTTTTGGTTCAGGGTCTGAATTTCATAAGGGACTGGACATCGCAACAAAAATGGGAAAAGAGGTTATTGCCTCTGCGGACGGTCTTGTTGTTGAAGCTGGCTATCAGTCTGATAATGGGAACATGGTCAGGATCGAACATGGATATGGTGTTTCCTCCAGTTATGCGCATTTATCAAAGACAGCTGTAAAACAAGGCGTTCTGATCAAAAAAGGTGACTTGATCGGATATGTTGGTGATACCGGTCGAAGCACGGGAGCACATCTTCATTACGCCGTCTATATGAATAATGTTCCGGTTAATCCAAGAAAATACTTGAAATAATCAACGGATCTGCATTAATATTCAAAACGTCAGTCCCGGGCGGGTCACTGAAGTGTTTCAGTATCCGGATAAATTATTTCCCCAGTAAATAGAGGTTTTTATTAAGTGATTAAATGTGTTAAAATCCACCGGTAACAATACCGGTTTTTTTTTAAAGGTGACAAATGCTGTCTGCAATTCTCAAAAAAATAGTTGGAACGAAAAATGATCGGGAATTAAAGCGATTATCCATCCTGTTAAATGAAGTGAATGGTTTTGAAACGGAAATGATGTCGCTCAGTGATAAACAATTAAAAGACAAGACGCCGTATTTCAGAGAAAAGCTTACTAAGGGATTTACACTTGATGATATCCTGACAGAGGCGTTTGCTGTGGCCCGGGAAGCGTCCCGACGGACATTAATGATGCGTCCTTTTGATGTGCAGGTTATTGGCGGCATCGTTTTGCATGAAGGCAAAATAGCGGAAATGAAGACTGGAGAGGGCAAAACACTTGCCGCGACAATGCCGTTGTATCTGAACGCTCTGGAAGGCAAGGGCTGCCATGTGGTTACGGTCAATGATTATCTGGCTAAACGCGATGCGGACTGGATGAGCCCTATTTATCAGTTTTTGGGATTAACCGTTGGCGTCATTGTACATGGCATGGATGACGACGAGCGCAGAAAGGCTTATGGTGAGGATATCACCTATGGCACCAATAATGAATTCGGTTTTGATTATCTTCGCGATAACATGAAATTCAGCCTTGAGGATTATGTTCAGCGGGAATTCAATTTCGCGATTGTCGATGAAGTCGATAGTATTCTCATTGATGAAGCACGCACTCCGCTTATTATTTCTGGAGCATCGGAAGAATCGACAGACAAATATTACAAAATCAACCAGATCATCCCGCGTTTAAAAAAAGAACAGGATTACACCATTGAAGAGAAGAGCAAAACCGTTGTTTTAACCGAAGAAGGTGTCTCCAATGTGGAAAAATATTTAAATGTTCAGAATCTGTATGAACCGAGAAACATTGAAATTGTTCATCACGTGAATCAGGCCCTGCGAGCTCACACATTGTTTAAACGCGATGTGGATTATCTGGTCAAAGATGGCGAGGTTATTATTGTTGATGAGTTCACCGGACGGGTTATGCCGGGTAGGCGTTACAGCGACGGCCTGCATCAGGCATTGGAAGCCAAAGAAAAAGTAAAGATTGAAAAAGAGAATCAGACGCTGGCGTCTATTACGTTCCAGAATTATTTCAGAATGTATAAAAAACTGGCGGGAATGACCGGTACCGCTGATACGGAAGCCGCCGAATTCAAGAAAATTTACAATCTTGAAGTTTTGGTTATGCCGACCAACATGCCGATGATCCGCCAGGATCATAATGATTTGATTTATAAGACGGAGGAGGAAAAAATCAAAGCCGTCATTGAGGAAGTGAAAGCTTTAAACAAAGCCAAACGTCCTGTCCTGATCGGTACCATCTCTATCGAGAAGTCTGAGCTCCTGGGGAAGCACCTAACCCGGGCAGGGGTAAAGCATCATGTCCTGAACGCAAAAAACCACGAAAGAGAGGCGGAAATTGTTGCCCAGGCGGGTCAACCGGGTCAGGTTACCATTTCGACCAACATGGCCGGCCGCGGCACGGATATTAAGCTGGGTGAAAATGTCGCCGAGTTGGGCGGACTGCATATTTTAGGAACAGAAAGGCATGAAAGCCGACGCATTGACAACCAGTTAAGAGGAAGATCCGGCCGCCAGGGAGACAACGGCTCATCGCGTTTCTATCTTTCTCTTGAGGATGACTTGCTGCGGGTCTTCGGCGCCGATAGGATATCATCGGTCATGGAGACGGTCGGTATCGAAGAAGGTCAGCCTATCGAACATAAATACATCTCTAAGGCGATTGAAAACGCTCAGAAACGGGTGGAAGGCCAGAACTTTGATATTCGAAAACATCTGCTCGATTATGATGATGTGATGAACAACCAGCGAAAAGTTGTTTATGAGCAGCGTAAGAAAGTATTACGTGGAGAAAATTTGTGGGCAGATATTGAAGAGATGATTGCGGAAATTACCGATGATCTTTTATCCGAATTCATCGGTGAAAAAAGTCATCCTCAGGATTGGAATCTGAAGGCTCTCGATGATGCATTGTTCAAACAATTCAATTTACGTTTGAATGTCAGTAATGCAAAAGATATGAATTCAGTGGATGCCCTTCAGGATTATATCGTGCAGAATGTTCAGAAATATTTGCGGGATAAAGAAAAAGAATTCGGTCCCGAATTGATGCCGTATCTTATGAAAGTCGTCATGTTACAGGCTATTGACACGCATTGGAAAGAGCATTTGCTCTCCATGGATCACTTAAGGGAAGGCATTGGTTTGCGTGGCTATGGTCAGAAGGACCCGGTAAGAGAATATCAGCGTGAAGGGTATGCCATGTTCATGGAAATGATCAGCCGAATCAAAATGGATACGCTGGAAAAACTATGCCTGGTCAGAATTCAAAGAGAAGAAGAAGTCGAAGAAATAAGACAGAAACAGAAACAGGATTATGTGTTGAGCCGCGGTGAAGACACACCGGTGAATCAAACCATCAAACGAGAGAGCGAGAAGGTTGGCCGTAACGATCCTTGCCCTTGCGGCAGCGGCAAAAAATATAAAAAATGTTGCGGTGCTTAAGTCTTCTATGAGGAGTAGCAGCAATGATGAAATCTACGCTTAAAATTAGTGTTCCCGGCTTCTTGGCCAGCGGCGTTTCTGTAGGCATTAAAGGAGGCGACCAGAAGGATCTGGGCCTGATCTATTCCACAGTGCCGGCAAAGGCAGCTGCGTTATTCACAAAAAATACTTTCAAGGCCGCACCGGTGCTCATTGATGCTGAAAGGATCAAGAGAGGTATCGCACAGGCGATTATCACGAACAGTGGCTGTGCCAACGCGGCTACGGGAAAAGAAGGTATGGCTGACGCTTTAGCCGTTTCCGGGGCTGCGGCCAGACAGTTAAAAATACCCGAAGAACATCTTCTGGTTTGTTCGACAGGGCTGATCGGTAAAAGACTGCCCGTGAAAAAAATTGAAACCGGCATTGGGAAACTGGTTAAAGGTCTCAACGAGTTTGGTATCGAAGATGCCGAAGCAGCCATGATGACTACGGACAAATATCCCAAAATAGCCATTCGTAAAGGCATTGTTGGCGCGAAAGACATAACAATTTGCGGAATAGCCAAGGGTGCCGGCATGATTGAACCGAACATGGCCACTTTGCTCACTTATGTCATGACGGACGCGTTGATTGACGCAAAAGCGCTCAATACCGTATTTCATCAGGTGATTGATTCTACATTCAACGCCATCAGTGTTGATGGTTGTATGAGTACCAACGATACGGCCATCATCCTGGCCAACGGGCTGGCCGGAAACAATCCGCTGGAGAGGGCTCAGGCCCGTCTTCAGAGATTCAGAGAAATGCTGACGGATGTTTTGGCAGAACTGTCTTCCGCCGTTGTTAAGGATGGAGAGGGTGCAACCAAGTTTATCACCATTATCGTTGAAGGGGCAAAATCAAAATCGGATGCGAGGCGTGTCGCCTACGCGGTTGCCAATTCCAATCTGGTCAAAACCGCTTTTTTTGGCGAAGATCCTAACTGGGGAAGAATTATTGCCGCCGTAGGTTCTTCGGGAATACCACTGGAAAAAGAAAAAATCAGTTTATCGATCGGAAATATTAATGTATTTTCACAGGATACGCCTGCCAATATTTCTCCTGCAAAATTAAAAGAAGTTTTTCATGGCGGCACCATCGAGGTACGCATCGGTCTGGGGGGCGGTGATAAATCCTATAATGTTTATACCTCTGATCTTTCTTACGAATATGTGAAAATAAACGCTGATTATTCGACATGAAAAAACACATAAAATATATTAATTTTATTGCTAAAAAAGTTATTTAAGCTTGAACAATTCGATTATTTGTGGTAATTGCCGCAAAATTTCACACATCCTCTGATTGACGGCATGTTGCTTAGAAATTAAGTGTGCCGCACAAAATGACGGGGATGGCGGAAAAAAACAAAGGAGAAAAATATGTCAGCAATTTCAATGAAACTGTTACTCGAAGCCGGCGTCCATTTCGGACATCAAACCAACAAATGGAACCCCAAGATGAAACCCTATATCTTCGGGGCCCGCAACAACATCTACATTATTGACCTGCAACAAACCGTGGGTATGTTCCAGGCGGCCTATAACTTTGTGGTCGATACGGTCAGTCAGGGCAAGGAGATTCTTTTTGTCGGAACCAAGAAGCAATCCCAGGAGGCGATCCGTGAGGAGGCGACACGCTGCGGTATGCCTTATGTCAATCAGCGCTGGCTGGGCGGCATGTTAACCAACTTTGTCACCGTTAAGAAAAGTGTCGATCGCTTAAACAGCCTAAACAAGATGTTTAATGACGATTCGATTAAAGCTTTTCCTAAGAAAGAAATTACCAAGCTGCAAAAAGAGATGGATAAGCTCGAAAATGTCTTAGGCGGCATCAAGAACATGAAATCTCATCCGGCCGCCGTTTTCATCGTCGATCCCAACCGGGAACATATTACCGTCCAGGAAGCGAAGAAGTTGAAAGTTCCATTGGTTGCCATTGTCGATACGAATTGCGATCCTACGGATATTGATTACATTATTCCGGGAAATGATGATGCCATTCGCGCCATTAAACTGTTCGCTTCGAAGTTTGCCGATGCGGTTTTAGAAGGCAAGAAACGATTTGAAGAGAAGCTGAATGCCGAATCCAATAAAGAAGCTGGAATCTCTGTGGCGGAGAACAAAGACGCCGAAGCGGATATCCCTGAAAGCGTCGAGATGGAAAACAGTTCTTCTGCTCCAACCGATAAATAATGATAACGTAAAACTTGGGGCAAAAGCATATTTAAGGAATAGAATTTTAGGAGGATAGGAAATTGGAAATCACTTCAACGATGGTAAAAGAATTAAGAACAAAAACCGGCGCCGGCATGATGGACTGCAAAGAAGCGCTTGCGGCGGTCGATGGCGATTTTGAAAAAGCGATCGATTTTTTAAGAAAGAAAGGGCTTTCAGCGGCAACCAAACGGTCGTCCAAGGCGGCCAAAGACGGAACCGTTGCTTCATATATCCACATGGGTGGTAGAATCGGTGTGATGGTGGAAATTAATTGCGAAACGGATTTTGTAGCTAAAACGGATGATTTTCAGACGATGGCCAGAGACATTGCCATGCACATTGCAGCGTCAAATCCGCTTTGCGTGCGTCCGGATGAAATTGCCGAGGACATTCTTGAAAGAGAGAAGGAAATTTATCGCAGCCAGTTACGCGAAGAAAAGAAACCGGAGAAAATCTGGGATAAAATTATCGAAGGAAAACTCAAAAAATATTACGAAGACGTTTGCCTGACAGAGCAGAAGTTTGTCAAGAATCAGGATGTCACCGTTGGAACGCTGATCAGCAACATGATTGCCAAAACAGGTGAGAACATTATGATTCGCCGTTTTGCCCGTTTCCAGCTCGGTGAGGAAATTAAAAAATAATGATCGAAAAGAAAAAAACCGCGTATCAACGAATTCTCTTAAAGCTCAGCGGTGAAGCTCTTTTAGGCAAACAATCAACCGGTGTTGATCCGGATGTGGCTAATTATATCGCCGATGAAATAAAGTCGCTGTCTGATCTGAAAATTCAAATCGGCATTGTCATCGGGGGTGGAAATATTTTTCGGGGCATTGAGGCCAGCGCCAAAGGAATGGACAGAACAACTGCCGATTATATGGGCATGCTGGCAACTGTCATCAATAGCCTCGCTCTCCAGAGCGCTTTGGAAATGCGTGGTCTGCCGACGCGAGTTCAATCGTCTATAGAAATGAGAGAAATCGCGGAGCCATTTATTCAAAGAAAAGCGGTTCGTCATTTGGAAAAGGGTAGAATTGTCATATTTGCCGGCGGGACGGGAAATCCCTATTTTTCCACGGATACAGCCGCGTCTCTCAGAGCAATGGAAATTCGGGCCGACGTCATCATGAAAGCCACGAAGGTTGATGGAGTGTATAATGCTGATCCTGTCAAAGATAAATCAGCAGTTATGTTTAAAAAGATTAGTTATATCGATGTATTGACAAAAAATCTTAAAGTAATGGATTCAACAGCTATTACGCTTTGCCGGGATAATGCGTTGCCGATTATTGTATTCAATTTGCAAAAGAAGGGAAATATCCGAGGCGTTATTTGTGGTAAAAAAATTGGAACTTACGTAGGAGAATGATTATGAAAGAGCAGATTTTTCAGAAATTCAAGGATGAGATGGAAAAAACAATATCTTCTCTGGAGAAATCATTCAGCAGAGTAAGAACCGGTCGAGCATCTGTTTCACTGCTGGATGGTATTAAAGTTGACTATTATGGAACACCAACCCCGATTGCCCAGGTGGCTACTCTTTCCGTTCCGGAAAGTCGCCTCATCGTGATTGCGCCCTGGGATGCAACTGCCATTGGAGCAATTGAAAAGGCTATTCAGAAGTCCGATTTAGGTTTGATGCCTTCCTCTGACGGCAAGGTGATTCGCCTCTCCATTCCGCAATTGACGGAGGAGAGACGCAAAGAACTGGTTAAGATCGTGAAGAAAATGGCGGAAGAAGGCAAAGTCAAATTGCGCAACGAACGCCGCGATGCCAATGAAGCATTGAAAGATTTAAAGAAGAACAATAAAATGTCAGAAGATGAGCTGCACACCTCTCAGGACGAAGTTCAGAAGATGATCGATCGGTATATAGAAAAAACCGACAAGATTCTGGCAGCCAAAGAAAAAGAAATCATGGAGATATAAAACAAATCGCAGAGAAATACATCAATGGGGAGTCAACGGCTCCCCATTTGTTTTTGAGGACAGATTGTATCGAAATGAAAAAGATTGATCACAATAACTTGCCCCTGCACATCGCCATTATTATGGACGGTAACGGACGCTGGGCAGAACAGCACGCCATGGGACGAATTCGCGGCCATAAAAGAGGGGCTCAAGCTGTGAAGGCCACAGTGACGGCGTGTCGCGAAATAGGGATTCAATACCTTACTCTATTTGCGTTCTCATCTGAGAATTGGGGAAGGCCCGAAGAAGAGGTTAACGCCTTGATGTCTTTGCTGGGAGATTATTTAGACAAGGAAGCGAAGACGCTCCAAAAACAGGAAATCAAACTCACAACCATCGGTAATATTGAAAAACTTTATGCTCCGGTGAGAAAAAAGCTTCTCGAAGTACAGAAACTTACCGAACAGAATCGCAAGATGGTATTGAACCTGGCATTAAGCTACGGCAGCCGCGATGAGATGATTCTAGCCATAAAAAGGATTATTTCTGATAATCGGGAAGGCAAGCTTGACGTCGATAGTATTGACCAGGACGCGGTCGGACGTTATTTATACACAAGCAGTATGCCTGATCCCGATCTGTTAATCAGGACAAGTGGCGAATATCGCATCAGCAATTTTCTTCTCTGGCAACTGGCTTATACGGAACTTTACTTTACGGATGTTTTATGGCCTGATTTTAAAAAGGATGATTTATTAAAAGCGATTGCCGTTTATCAAAATCGTGAACGACGTTTCGGATTAACGAGTGAGCAAATCACCAACCAATAGTATTTTTACGAAGGGTAAAAAATGGCGATAAAAAACTCGAATCTGCAAAGATGGCTGACCGGCATTGTATTGGCCGTGGTATTGCTTCTGATTATCTTTTTAGGGCCTTTGGAATTATTGGCCGCGTTAATTACTCTGTGTATCGTCGGCGGTGTCTGGGAATACAACAGTATTGTTTTCGGTCCCGGTTTTCTCAAGGAAAAGATCGAAAGCCTGATATTCGCCATCCTCATTCCCACGGTTGTGTTCTTTGGAGACGCTCAATTGTTAATTGCTCTCCTTGCTTTTGCCATCATGGTTGTTTTTATTGTTTTTCTCTGGAGAGTAAACGAAGCCAGCTTTGACGTATCAATCGTTGCCAGAGTAATTTTCGGAATGATTTATATTCCATTACTAACGTCGCATTTTATCCTGCTGAGGAAACTGGATAGCGGTATCCAATGGATTTTGCTGGTGCTGATCATTGGAATTATTGGTGATACGGTGGCGCTTTATGTGGGTAAGTCTTTAGGTAAAAGAAAACTGATTGAACTGGTCAGTCCCGGTAAAACTGTGGAAGGTACGATAGGCCTGATAGCAGGCGCCACCATAGCCGCATGTCTGTTTGGATACTTTTTGATGCCCGGCATCGCTGTGGGCCACTTTCTGATTCTCGGTTTCGTTGGCGGCATTATCGGACAGTTGGGTGATCTTTGCGAATCCGCCATTAAACGAAATTATGGAAGAAAAGACGCCAGTTCATTATTGCCCGGGCATGGCGGACTGATGGACCGCATGGACAGTCTGATTTTTATCGCGCCCTTTGTCTATTATTACCGGATTTTTGTGATTGGATCATGAAGAAAATAACACTTTTAGGTTCAACAGGTTCCATTGGTGTCAGCGCCCTGGATGTCATTGAAAAGAATCCGCAAAAATTTAAGGTAATAGCTCTTTCGGCCGGTCGAAATGTCCGGCTGCTGGCTCAACAGACAGTAAAATGTAAACCTGAGATTGTTGCGGTTCAGGCAAGTGAAGATGCTGAGCGATTACGCCAGATTCTGGGACCCAAAAATCGTATTCCCATCCTTTACAATGACGCAGGTATTGAAGAACTTGCCTCCCATCCAGCCTCCGATATCGTTATTTCTGCTATTTCCGGTGCAGCGGGCCTGAAACCAACGCTGGCGGCGATAGAAGCAGGAAAAGATATTGCTCTGGCCAATAAGGAGACATTGGTGGTTGCCGGGCAGGTTGTTACAGAAAAAGCCAGACAAAAAAAGATTAAAATTCTTCCTGTGGACAGTGAACACAGCGCGATATTTCAGTGTTTGTCCGGTCAGTTGCCGGAAAATTTAAGACGGATTATTCTCACGGCATCCGGGGGCCCGTTTTATGATTTATCAAAGGCGGATCTGAAGAAAGTGACGCTGGCACAGGCACTCAAACATCCGCGCTGGAAAATGGGTCGCAAAATTACGATTGATTCGGCGTCCCTGATGAATAAAGGACTGGAAGTTATTGAAGCAAAATGGTTGTTCCATCTGGACATTACCCGTATCGATGTTTTAATTCATCCTCAGAGTGTTATACATTCTCTGATTGAGCTTATTGACGGCTCGGTTTTAGCGCAACTGGGTATCGCGGATATGAGAATACCGATCGCGTATGCGTTATCTTATCCGGATCGCATGACCAACGACCTGCCGGCGCTAAATCTCGAAAAGACGGGCCACATGGATTTTTATCCGCCGGATATGAAGAAATTTCCGTGTCTTGGCCTTGCGTTTGAGGCGGGACGCATCGGTGGAACCGCTCCTGCGGCTCTAAACGCAGCCAACGAAGTTGCTGTTGCCGCTTTTATTGAAAATAAAATTTGCTTTATTGATCTGCCGAAAGTAATAGAAAAAGTATTGCATAAGTGTCAAACACAAAATAATCCATCTCTGGAGGATATCCTGGAAGTTGATGGTGAAGCCAGAAGAGAAGCGGAAAACATTATTAAAAAGTTAAAGAGAGGATGATCTATTGGTTACCTTAATTTCATTTATCGTTTTACTTGGTATTCTGATTTTTGTGCATGAGTTTGGCCATTTTCTCGCCGCACGCCTTGCCGGGGTAGGCGTACAAAAATTTTCACTGGGATTTGGACCTAAAATTATCGGGAAGAAAATCGGGGAAACAGAATATGTTCTTTCCTGGATTCCCTTGGGCGGTTTTGTCAAACTATTAGGCGAATCCGGTACGGAAGAATTATCTCTGGAAGATGAAGAAAGGTCGTTTTATAAACAACCCACGTGGAAGCGCTTGCTGATCGTTCTGGCGGGGCCGGTCTTTAACTTTCTTCTGGCTATTGTTATTTTCTTTATTGTTTACATGTATGGAATCCCCAATCTCATTCCGGTTATCGGGCAAATGTCACCGGATTCTTCGGCATCGGCGGCAGGCATGGTTACCGGCGATAGGATTTTATCGCTCAATGGTAAAAAGATAACGTATTGGAGTGAAATTAAACCCATTGTAACAGAGTCTAAAGGTAATGAACTGAAGGTGGTGGTTCAACGGGGTAATGAGGAAAAGACCTTAACCATAAAGCCTAAATTATCAAAGGCAAAGACAATTTTCGGTGAAGAAGAATCGGCGTACCTGATCGGTATTTCTCCGGCGGGAAAAACCGTCATTGAAAGGAAGAATCCCATTCAGGCCATGGTTGCTTCATGTGAAAAAACATGGGAAATAAGCAAGTTGACGGTCATTTCCGTGGTGAAAATGATTGAAGGCGTTATTTCGCCCCGGACATTGGGCGGTCCAATTTTCATTGCCCAGGTCGCGGGAGATCAGGTCAAAGAAGGTATTGTCCCGTTTATTCTTTTTATGGCCATCCTTTCGATTAATTTGGGGGTGATCAATTTGTTCCCTATCCCTGTTTTGGATGGAGGACATATCTTCTTTTATCTCATCGAGATGGTGATTCGAAGAGAAATTCCCATGAAAATTAAAGAAATATCTCAGCAAATCGGCTTTGTCGCTTTGTTGATGCTGATGCTTTTTGTCATCATGATTGATATTGAACGGCTCAATATCAAACCGATTAATGATGTTTTGAAAATATTTAAGTAATATGCTGACCTTAGCTTTTGATACCTCTTCCAAAACAGCCTCCGTATCCGTGTTGCGGGACAAATCTGTTTTATATAATATGATCATCAATAAAGGTCTCAATCATTCCGAAGTGCTTCTTCCGGCCATTGATGAGGCATGCATGCTTACGGGGATTAAACTGCCTGAGATTGATTTGTTTGCCTGCACGCTGGGCCCGGGGTCTTTTACCGGTTTGCGCATTGGTGTGAGTACCCTCAAGGGATTGATGCTGGCAACGGGAAAACCGGCGGCGGGAGTTTCTTCACTTGCCGCACTCGCTCTCAATGTGGATCAAAAGGAAAATATTATCGGTTCGATGATGGACGCCGGTCGTGGTCAAGTTTATCTTGCTTATTATCAATATGACAAGGATGGCGTTTTGAATCAACTGGAAGCCGAAAGTGCCGAAGATCCGCAAAGCATTGTTAATCACTATAAAGATGAAGTGATCTATGTGGGCGACGGAGCGATTAAATATGCCGACTTGATCCGTTCGGTTTCTACTAAGAAAGATAGAATAGCGTCTTCCGAGCAACAATATATCAGTGCTTCAGCCGTGGGACTTCTGGCGATAGAAAAATATCATCACAATGATTTGCTTAATTTGTCAGGATGTGTCCCTGTCTATTTACGTTCAGCCGACGCAATGCTGAAAAAACAAATAATCTCTTAAAGACAGTATATTCGAGCATGTCTATGGTTTTAAAATCTCCTTTTCAATACTGGATAGAAGATTTTTAACCTTTTGATTCTGAGGATTTATAGAAAGCACAAAATGCAATCGGCGGGTGATATCATTAACTTTCATGCTATCAGGCGATGTTCTGTGGATTAAATATTGTATATTCGCCAGATTAAGATTTGTATCTTCATGAAAAGGATTCAGGGCCAGAGATTTACGATAAGCAGCCATCGCATTGGTATAGTCGTTATTAGCTTCCTGCACCAAACCCACATAATTCCAGGTGTCCGCATTATTCGGATCCAGTTCCAAAGCGTTCTGAAATTGATTTAGCGCGGCCGAATAATTTCCAAGTTGGAAAAAGATTCTTCCCATATTGTACAAAGATTTGACGTGTCTGGGGTTAAGCCGGATAATCTCTGAATATTGATCGATCGCTTCATCATGCATATCTAGGTGGTCATATAAAACGGCCAGACAAAAGCGTGGAGCGTTATTTTGCGGATCTATTCCAATCGCTTTTTTATATTGATCAACCGCCCCGAGATAGTTTCTCTGCAATTCCAGAATGTGACCGATATTAATAACCGCTTCTATGTTGTTAGCATTTAATCCCAGTGCTTTTTCATAGAATGACCTCGCACAATCAAGATGATCCATTTTTTCATAGACATAACCGACATTATTGAGCGCTTCCGGAGTTGCCGGCGCCAGTTCCAATAGTTTGAGAAAGCATTTTAAGGCTTCTTCATAATCTTCCTTGTCCAGATAAATGAAACCCATGTTGACGTACGCATCTGCGACGTTTTCACCCTTGGTAATCATTTTTTTGTAATTGGATAGAACAAGCTCATAATCCTTGATATGAACGTCGTGCTGCCTTTTGGGTCTTTTCTTTTCAAGGAATTCTTTACCTGTTTTGTCCATATTACTCGATTTATTCTCTATTTAGTAAAAATCCTAACATCGCGAGAAAGATAATGATTAATCCAAACCCGGCGAATAAGAATGAAACGGTTGCGGAATTTGGATCAGCACTACCGAATATCGTGCGAATGTTAAGTATATTACCCCAATAGAAAACAAAAACATAGCACAAAAACAGACCCAGTTTCAGATAGCCGGCAAGAACGGTTAATGTCATTACACTCAGCAACAAGATGATCTGATAGACGGGTACCGGTATTTCACCTGCAAATAGACTTTCCATAAATATACTCCTTTCTTTAATACAACCCCAAACGTCATGATCGATTTAGATGGTACTTGTAACAAGCGTCTCTAAATAGACCTACTCTGCACTTGCCCCCCCAATCTTATTGTTGAGTACATTATATAGAAACTGGACAGGCCATCTGTGATGTGGGTCACTAAAGCGTTTGTTTATTGAAGAAAGCAGGCTTTAAAAGGAAATATTTTTTATCGACCATCTCAATTTCGCCGGATTTGATCATGTTGCTGATGATCCGACTGGCTGTTTCCCTGGAAACTGCCGCGAAATTAGATAAGTCTTTGTGGGTTATCTTGATATTGATGATGGTGCCGTTTTTGTCCGCCGTGCCGAATTTCTGGCTGAATATTTTCAATGCCGCGCGAACTTTGTCGCTGGCTTCCGCAAAGCCGAAGATGTTCAACATGGCCCAGGAATCCCGGAGCCGGGAGCACAAAAGCGCAATGAGTGTTTGCAGACTTTTTTCGTTACTCATAATCAGTTTGATGAAGTTGCTCCGGGTAATAAAACCGATGGTGCAATTTTCCATTGCAACAATAGTAGCCGGAGAGGTCTTGCCGTCCAAAATAGCCATTTCACCGAAATAATCATACCTTTTATGGATAGCCAGCATCAGCTCTTTTCCGGATTCATTATACCGGATGACTTTGACTTTACCGGAAACAATAAAATAGAAATAAGCGGCTTCATCTTCTTCCAGCACAATAACCTGATTTTTGAAGAATTTTTTAACAATCACGACAGATTCAATTTCCGACAGTTCCCTTGGGGAAAGACAGGTTAGAAAAGGAATATTGCCGCAAATTTTTAAAAAATCATCAGAGCTGAATTTCATGTTTTTAATTTTACGGGAAATAATCTAAGATAGCAAATTCTTTATTGATGCTCTTTTTTATTGTATAGGACGACAAAGGCAAACGGTGTTAAAGCATGAAAGAATATTTTTCCCGAAAAGAATATCGGCCAAAAACAAGAAAATATTCCAATTTATTTAAATCACCGGCCATGATTTTCTTATTAATCGCATTCATATTCCGGCCCGTTGCGGTTTGTCCGGAAGATTTTCTGCCGCAGCAGTTTCAACGATCTCCTTTATTGAAAACCAGGGCTCCGATTGCATCAGTAAATGTTATCAACTCTTATCCTCACAATCCAAGAGCCTTCACGCAGGGACTGGTTTTTCATCAGGGTTATTTTTATGAATCAACCGGTCTTAACGGTGAATCAACTCTGGCTCGAAAAGAAGTAACAACCGGGAAAAGTCTGCAGGAAGTCAAAATATCCAGGGAGTATTTTGGTGAGGGAATTGTATTGCTGAATAATAAAATTTATCAGCTCACATGGAAGAATGAAACCGTCTTGATTTATGATGCCCGGTCTTTCAGGGAAGTCAGAAAAATTAAATATCGGGGAGAAGGCTGGGGATTAACCTCAGACGGGAAGTATTTACTGATGAGCAACGGATCATCAGCCATCACGTTTCATGATCCGGAATCGTTCAAAGTGATTCGGAAGATCCATGTCCAAGACGGCAATACACCTGTTGGGCAGCTCAATGAACTGGAGTTTGTCAAAGGTGAAATATGGGCGAATATATTTACAGAAGACCTGATTGTCCGGATTTCCCCCCAAACCGGGAAAGTGACGGGCTGGATTAATTTATCGGCGCTTCGGTCTTATCTACCACGGAATGCGCAGGTTGACGTGATTAACGGTATTGCTTATGACGCCAAGGAAGACCGAATATTTGTAACAGGAAAATACTGGCCTAAAGTCTTTGAAATTCGGCTGTCAAAGTAAATAGCCTAAACCGTTAATTATCTTGACCGCATATCTGTTTTGCTTTATAAGCCCCGCAGTTTATATCGGATATTTAATCCTTGGAGAAAAAAATGAGATTAATATTATTAGGCGCGCCGGGCGCCGGCAAAGGTACAATAGCCAAACTGTTAACGGAATTTGACGGATCCGTGCAGATATCCACCGGCGATATTCTACGTTCCGCGGTAAAGGAAGGGACCACCTTAGGCAAAAAGGCCAAAGAATATATGGATCGGGGAGACCTGGTACCTGATTCACTGATTATGGAAATTATGGAAGCAAGACTTCAGGAACCGGATTGCCAAAAGGGGTTCATTCTGGATGGTTTTCCGCGGACGATTCCGCAAGCGGAAGAACTCGCCAAACTGCTTGCCAGGCTTAATCTTAAACTGGATTTTGTTGCCAACCTGGATGCGCCACGCGAAGTTGTCCTGGACCGGTTGACAACCAGAAGAACCTGTTGCAATCCAGCCTGTCAGGCCATTTATAACATTAGAAATAATCCCCCGAAAGAAGATGGTACTTGCACACTGTGCAATCATCAGACCGTTCAACGAGATGACGAAACGGAAGATGCAATAACCAAGCGACTGGAAACTTATCACCTGAAAACAGCGCCGCTGAATGGTTACTATGAAAAAACAGGGTTGCTTAAAACTTTCCTGTCGCTTGTTGCCGATG
>CAYULE010000036.1:11728-17926 GCA_964445385.1 uncultured Smithella sp. | reverse complement strand
CGAGCGTGACCGGAACAGCGACGGCCACCACGATGGATTCCCGCCAGCCCAGAAAAATGGCAACGAGAATGATCACCGAGATTGTGGCAAGAAGCATATGATACAGAAGCTCATTAGACTTGTCCTTGGCCGTTTCCCCGTAGTTGCGGGTAACGGTCACCTGAACATCCTTCGGGATCAATGGTCCCTTCAACGCTTCCACTTTTTTCAGCGCCTCATCGGCAACGATGCTGGCGTTGGCTCCTTTTTGTTTGGAAATGGCGATGGTTACGGCTTCGTACTGTCCGGCAATATCGCCTTTCAATCCTTTTTTTGCAGCCGCAGGCCCCATACCCATGAAGACGTAGCTTACCGCCTCCTCCGGCATGTCGGCGATTTGTGCCACATCCTTGAGATAAACAGGCCGGTTGTTAAATACATGGACAACCAGATTGCCCACGTCCTGCGCACTATTCAGGAAACGGCCCGTCTCCACGATTGTTTCTCTGTTGCCGGCAGGAAAGACTCCAGAAGGAATGACAACATTGGCTTTCTCCAGGCGGTCCATGATCTGGAAGGGCGATAGCTGATAGGCCCGCAGGCGCTGGGGATCCATCGTAACTCTGATTTGACGGCGCTGACCACCAATGACGGAAAACTCCGAGACGTTGGCGTCTTTCTTGAGTTCACCGGCCAGCCCGGTGGCAATCCGCCGAAGCTCGTAGCCCGTGTATTGAGGTTGTTTACTCCAGAGGGTGAGAGACAGAATGGGAACATCATCGATGGACTTGGGTTTCACCAAAGGCTTGGAAACGCCCGGCGGGATGATGTCATAATTGGACATCAGTTTATTGTAAAGCTTTACCAGGCTGTCTTCCATTTTTTCGCCCACGTAGAAACGGACGATGGTCATATTAGAGCCGGGTTTAACGATCGAATAGACATACTCAACCCCTTTGATCTCCCAGAGGAGTTTCTCCATGGGAATCGTTACCCGTTCTTCGACTTCTCGAGGGGATGCCCCGGGATAGCTGACAAACACATCAATCATGGGAACGACAATCTGAGGTTCTTCCTCCCGGGGTGTCACAATGACGGCAAAGACCCCGAGGAGAAGAGCGGCAATGATGAGGAGCGGCGTCAGTTTCGACTTGATGAAGGCCCTGGCAATCTTTCCGGAGATCCCGATTCCTGTCATTTCGTTTTGCCCCCCGCCAATACATCTCCGTCCGTTACCCGTTCGGGGCCGGACATAATAACACGATCATTAACGGTAAGACCGGACAGTATCTCCGTTCCATTGGTTGTGGTGTTCCCTTTACGAATCAGGCGATAGATGACGATGCCCTGGCTATCAACAATATAAACGCCTGTCAGTTGTCCTTTTTGGACAATCGCCTGATTCGGAACAACGATCGCCTCCCTTTTACCGACTGGAATCCGCAAGCGGGCGAACAAACCGCTTCGGGGCCGGGCATCCTTCAGGCCTACCTTAATCGTAAAAGTCCGGGAGAGAGGATCAACCGAGGGAAATACTTCCCGGATCGTTCCCGCAATTGGCCCGTTCATCGTTTCAACCACAGCTTCCACAGTCATGCCGGTTTTTACCTTATCGCCGAGACCGGCGTCGACGGATGCTTCAATGTAAGAACCGCCGCCGCCTTCGATGACCAGGAGGGGCACGCCGGGACTGACCATACTGCCGGCATCAATGTGCTTCTGGGTCACTCTTCCGGAAACAGGCGCCGTAACCCGGGTAAAGGACAGATAGGTTTTGGCTTCCTGGGCCATGGCTACCGTCCGCTCGTATTCCGCTGCCGCCACTTTCTTCTGTGTCTCAATCTGATCCATCTCCTGACGGGAAAGGGCTTTCTCATCATAAAGATTTTTATATCGCTGCCATGTAATATCCGCTAAAGATTTGCTCTGCTTTGCCGACTCCACAGCCATACCGGCGGCGCGTGCCCGTTGGACAGCATCCCGGTCGTCAATGATCAAAAGCACTTGCCCCGCTTTAACGGTGTCGCCTTCTCGTACAAGGAGCGAAGTGACGACGCCCATCGCCCGACCGGCAACTGTACTGGTGCGGTCGGAACGGACAGTCCCAGTGGCTTCATAAACATCGTCCACCGTTGACAAGGAAACAGGGGTGGCCGCTACACCTGCGATTTCGGGTCGTCGGGCCACTTCTTTTTCCGTATTACTCTTACAACCTGTTGTCAGAGAGACAAACAGGACCATGGCCGTCAAAAAGTAGAATACGATAAACCTGCGATGATTCCATTCTTTCATGGTTGTTTCTCCATCTTGGGATTTCATTTGTCGATTTTCAGATCTTTCAGAATTGTCCCGCTCTCAAAGCTCAGGGTCGCAAGCGCTATTTTGTAGGCATTTTCACGATCCACAAGGCCTGCGCGCGCCTGCTCCAGACTGGCCTGGGCAGAAAGCAGGTCCGCCAGGGGCGAAAAACCATTCTCATAGCGAAGTTTAAACAGCCTTGTTCCTTCTTCCGCCGTTTTCAAGGCTTCGCGGGTTAGATCGATGCTCTTTTGTGTCTCATCCACATTCATGTACGCCTCATAAATCCTGTAAGAGACACCTTTTTCCATTGCTGACACCTGTTGGTGGACCTGGGCTGCCAGGTGTTTCGCTTTTGCCCGTTCGTATTCCCGTTTTGTTCCGTCAAAAATGTCCCATCGCAGAAAGGCCATGACCTGCCAGCTTTTACCTTCAGAACCAAAGGGCTGATTATGATCATTGAACTGGTAGGTTCCTCCCATACCAATATTAGGGAAGTAGGCTGCCTCAGCCATCTTGATATTCTGTTCGGCATTCTCATACCGCAGGCGGGCGGCTTGTAAATCGCTCCGCGATTCGGCGGACTTCACGTAGATTGCAAGATCATTTAAGGGAAGGTCGATTGCCGAATCATCCACATCAATCGATTCCGTTGTCGCCAAAAGCAGTCCCAGGCCGCGTTTGGCCAGACTGACATACTTATCCGCAATGTTCTTTTTCTGCCGGGCCTCCATGAATGCCGTTGCAGCGCGCAAAGAGTCGGCATACTGACCGAGGCCGTTTTTATATCTAAGGTCCGCCACACGTTTGTGTTCCCGTGCATCTTCAACACCCTGCTCAACGGCACGGGCATATTCTTTGGCGCTCGAAAGCATGAGACAGGCTTTGACGACCTGAAAGGCAATGTCCTCGCGCTTCCGCAGGAGCTCCTCTCCCTTTGCCCGAGCCTCCGTCCTGGACATGCTGAGGCCGATATAGGCCTTTTTCATGAATAAGGGTTGTTCCACCGTCAGGGAAGACTGAAAGTCGTTAATGGCGTCGGGACGATTCAGGAGATCGGGATTGAAATCCTGCGCACCGATTCGTTCCTGATTGAGTCTGGACATGAACGCGTAACCCGGATTTGTCGTCCGGAGGAAGCGTTCCTCGAAGGATATCCTGGGCAAAAGGTGACTGCGGGCAATGCCGATATCCTTTTCCTGAGCCCGGGTGGCACTTTGTAAGGCTTTGATTTCATGATTATCAGCAAGAGCGGTCTGTACCGCCTCGATGACGGACATTCGCCGCTCCTGGATTTGCCCCTGAGCCCGGATAGACGGAATCAACAGAAAAAAAAGAAACAGTACCGTCACAAAAACGGTTGCTCTGATTTTTGGTCGGAATAAAAAGCAAGTCCGAGATTGCATGGTAAAATCCCTCCAAAAAATTAAAACGACAATCCGGCAATCGGCGCCACACTCTTTCTGCTGTCGATCTCTGATATTGATGTTTAAGTTAAGACATCCTGGCCACACCCAGTTTTTCAAGGATATCTTCCATCAAACGCCATTTGGCAAAGGCAGACGGCAGGAGATAAATTCCAATAAAAGCGGTAAAGAAGAATCAGTAGCGGTGATGGAAATCACCCAATCCGACAGAGATTAAAATTAACGTTCCGGCAATGGTGCGAATTCATTGTTCCATTTTCACACGGACATCACCCGAATCCTCATTTCTCAGGGTTATTCAATTCTATCGTGATATTATAATGCATATTTTTACGATGTCCACCTCTAGATAAAAAATCATTCACATATTTCACAAATTCCGAATTCATTTTCCGGTTTCTCCTTATCGGTAATTAATTTTGTTTCTCCTTTACATCTGTGGTAGAAAACAGCAGATGTTGATTTGGGAATACGCTGGAATGTTTAATAGTTCATTGATTTAAATCAACGGGGGAGCAGATATTTTGCGTATTGACATCACCAGGCAGATAAAGGATATGGGACTGTTCGCGGGGGTTTCTACAGAAAGAATAAGTTTACTTGCAGCACAGGCAACCCACAAAAAGTTTAAACCCGGCGAGATGGTCATCGGTGAGTCCGATCCGATTCGATCATTCTATGTGGTCGTCTCTGGACAATTAAAACTCTATAGAAGTTCGGCGGAAGGCAAGGAGCAAACGCTGCAACTATTGGGGCCGGGAGACCCTTTTGGTCTATGCACGGCATTTGCAACCAATTCCTTTCCCGCTTCCGCCATGGCTATTGAAGAAAGTTCCGTTCTCTTAATTCCCGGCATACTGATGGAGACGGTAGCCAGACAAGAACCGGCGCTGCTGCTCAACATCATCCAGATCCTGTCTCAACGCCTCAAGGATTCCATGACACTCATCGAATCGCTGGCCTTAAAAGAAATTCCCGGACGTCTGGCATCTTTTCTGAATCATGAGCTACTTCGAAATACCGCAGACAAAAAAACAATCGTGGAACTAACGCTTTCACAAAGGGAACTGGCCAAGATTCTGGGGGCCACACCGGAAGCCCTTTCCCGCGCCTTGAAAAAATTGGCTAATGACGGTGTTCTTTCTGCATCAGGCCGTCTCATTACTATTCTGGATCATAAGGCGCTCAAGCAACTGGCCGACGGTGAATAGTTAATCTCCATCAGTTAAATAAATATTTTTCACTTATCACTTTTAACCAATCTTGTATAAGGCGGGGTGCCGGTAACCGGTAAATTGATAAACTTCAGAAAAGCGGGCTGGAATTTTTTGAAATACTCGCTGCCTTTTTTCGGATCGGATGTGGGCAGCTCCAGCGTCAGTGTAAAAATGTTACGTTCACGCCCGGCATAGTTACCCAGAGAGCCGGGGTAGTAGCCGAACTTTTTCAACGGGTGATTAGCTTCCCTGGATATTTTTTCCATCCATTGCTCGAAAGAATACAGATCGGATGACGGCCCGTCATAATCAAAAAAATTCAGCGGCGAATGAGCGCTCAGAATTTTCTGCGGTTTAAATCTTTTAATAAGCGCAACCTGAAACTGCGTTTCCTGCTCGGAGGCTGCTTTCGGACCCGGGTAATAGCGCTTGTTTTTTTTGCCTTTGGCCAGCCACTGGCGATGAGCATCAGGATGCCAATATCTCGTGGGGAAATTTCGATTGATATCCACACCGCCCGCGTTGATCCGTGTAGGTGATGATGCTAAATATCCGTCAGGATTAACCAACGGCGCAATAACAATACATTTATCTTTGACAACATCGGGATGATCCTTAATGTAATGCGCCAGTTTGAACATTAAATAGGCCGTTGGCAATTCATCGCCGTGTACGCCGCCTAAGAATAAAATGCAATTGCCTGACGGTTTGCCGAATTGGGCAAAAATCAGAGGATGATGATTCCGCGTTGTTCTGTAATATTCCCAGGGAATAACGTCTGGCGCAATATCCTTCCAGCCATAACGCACATTCTGTTGTTCCAGGATGTTTAGAAATTTCTTCAACTCTTTCGACGGTTGATCGGCAGCATAAACCGGATGAGAGAAAAATAAAACCAACAACAAACACAATAAGAAACTAAAGTAGATTGCTGTTTCCCTGCACTGAAATAATATCCTGCCATAAAAACATTGATTGACGATCAACAGGTTAATAGGTGTTCTCATTCTTATATACTCTGATATTTATTTTTCGGTCCACTTCAGCCTTTTACGGGTGGATTCTTTGCCAAGGATCGCGAATACCTTATCCAGCTCCGGACCTTTAACCTTACCGGTGAGAGCCGCCCGGACGGGCATAAATAAATCTCTGCCCTTGACGCCGGATTTTTCTTTGACCTGTTTGATCGCCGCAACGTATATTTCCTGAGGTGAACCTGCAGCGTCCGTCAGATATTCGCCGAAGGCCTTTACCACTTTCCGGGCATTTTCGGAATC
>CAYULE010000036.1:0-11628 GCA_964445385.1 uncultured Smithella sp. | reverse complement strand
TCTCGCAGAAACGGTTGAAGCCTGTTAATTAAATCATTTGTCGTCAAGCTTCGAATGTAAATGGCGTTGAGCCAGCGGAGCTTTTCTTCATCGAAAACCGCGCCGCTTTTCGATGCGCGATCAAGGGAAAAAGCTTCAACCATTTCGGTCTGTGAGAGAACTTCCCGGGCCTCGGCAAACGAACTGCCCAAAAGTCCTAAATAATTGATAAGCGCTTCGGGAAGAAATCCCTGTCTGCGAAATTCGCCCACGGACACGGAACCATGACGTTTGCTGAGCTTGGCGTGGTCTTTGCCCAGGATGAGGCAATGATGGGCAAAAGCGGGCGGTTCAAATCCCAACGCCCGATAGAGCATGATTTGCAAAGCCGTGTTGGACAGATGATCTTCACCGCGGATCACATGCGTAATCGCCATAAGGTGATCGTCGATGACAACCGCAAAGTTGTAGGCGGGCATACCGTTGGAGCGGACGATGATGAAATCGCCCATGGATTCACCTTCAAACTTGATCGGTCCCCGGATCAAATCGTTAAATTCGATACTGGTTTGCGGCACTTTAAAACGATAGGATGGTTTTCGACCCTGCGCCGCAAGCGCTTCACGTTGTTCGCGGGACAAATTGCGGCATTTACCCATATAGCGCGGCATCCGTTTGCTTAGAATCAGCGACTGACGCTCCTCTTCGAGTTCTTCCTCCGTGCAGTAGCAGGGATAAACCAGCTCCGCGTCAATCAGCTTTTTCAGATGATCTGCGTATATATTCAACCGCTCACTTTGCTTATAGGGTCCGTACGCTCCGTCTTTTTCCGGCCCTTCATCCCAATCCAGCCCCAGCCATTTCAAATCCGCAAGCAGGTTGACCTGATAGGAAAGAGCACTGCGGGATTCGTCTGTATCTTCAATGCGCAGAATGAAACTGCCGCCGTGATGGCGGGCAAACATCCAGTTAAATAATGCAGTACGCGCGTTGCCCACATGCAGCTCTCCGGTGGGTGACGGCGCGAATCTAACTCTTGGCTTGTCAACCATTCTTAATCCTTTCCACGCCATTGGCTATGGCCAGCACAGCCACGCCTTCCTGACGGCCCACAAACCCCATGCCTTCATTGGTTTTGGCTTTGATGTTGACGGCTGTCTCTGAAATATTTAAAGTCCTTGCGATATTGGCTGCCATCGCTGCGGCATAAGGCGCAAGCTTTGGCTTTTCCATCATCACGGTAGCATCAATATTATTGATACTCATCCCCTTAGCCTCAATGATTTGTTTAACCCGTTCTAAAAGAATAAGGCTGGAAATGTTTTTAAAAGCCTCGTCGGTATCCGGAAAATGCCTGCCGATGTCTCCACAACCGGCCATGCCTAAAAGGGCGTCACAGACGGCATGCAGAAGCGCATCAGCGTCCGAATGACCCGCAAGTCCCCGATCAAAGGGAATTTCAACACCCCCCAGAATTAGTTTCCGATCCGCGATAAAGCGATGACTGTCATAGCCTAACCCGCTCCGATTGCAAATCTGTTCCTTTGTTTCTTCTTTTATCAATGCTTCCGCCACAATCATATCTTCCGCCGTCGTGATTTTTATGTTGGCATATGAACCGGCAATCATACGCACTTTCACGCCGATTCTTTCGACCAGGGACGCGTCATCGGTTCCATAATAATGATCCTTTTCGACTTCCGCATATGCCCGGGATAAAAGGTTATATTGAAAAGCCTGGGGGGTTTGCGTCTGCCACAAATGCAGACGGGGCAAGGTTGTCGTCACGATGTTTTCACTCGTTGTTTCCTTGATTGTGTCTTTGGCCGGAACACCGATGGATGCGGCCCCTTCTTCAGCTGCCGCTTTTACAACCTGTGCAATCATTGTTTCCGTCACAAAAGGACGCACGCCATCATGAACGATGACAACATCACATGGCTTGGCAATAGTCTCAAGGCCATGACGGACCGAATCCTGACGTTCACTGCCTCCCGCGACAACAGCTAATATTTTTGTCAAACCGTATTTTTCAATGATCTGCTTGCGGACGTATACCAAATCGTCTTTCGGCACAACCAGAACAATATCATCAACAACATCTGATTTTTGAAACACATGGAGCGTATGAACCAACACAGGTACGGAATTCAGAGAAAGATATTGTTTGGCAATATCGGCGCCTAATCTTTTTCCAAAACCACCTGCGGGAATAACAGCCACTGTTTTCATAGTTCATCTCAAAATAAAAAACAGGCCCGGAAAATGATTTCCCGGGCCTGTTCGCCAAAGGTATTTCTTTCCGGCCAAAAAGAGATTACTCAAATATTTTTCTAATGATTACCCTTCTTTTCGGCGGCTTCTTTCAATTCCGTGAAAATCATTCTACCAGCCGTCGTTTGCAGCACGCTTGTGACAACAACTTCAACATTCATGTTAATCATTTTTTGCGCGCTATCCACAATAATCATCGTTCCGTCATCCAGGTATCCAACACCCTGCCCCTGCTCCTTGCCCTCACGGATGATCTTAACCAGCATCTGTTCTCCGGGGAGAACCACCGGTTTCATTGCATTGGCAAGCTCATTGACATTAAGCACTCGAACACCCTGCAACTCAGCTACCTTATTGAGATTATAGTCATTGGTCATGAGTTTGGCATTTAATTTCTGTGCCAGGGCTACCAGTTTGCCGTCTACGCCTTTAATTTTCGGAAAATCCTGTTCAACGATTTCAATGTTAATTGCGGAACTCTTTTGCATGCGGTTGAGAACATCCAATCCCCGCCGCCCTCGCGAACGTTTCATCGAATCAGACGAATCCGCAATAAATTGCAATTCATTGAGAACAAAACGCGGAACAATCAATTCTCCATCGACAAAGCCCGTATCACAAATATCCGCAATGCGTCCGTCAATAATCACACTGGTATCCAGTAAGCGGTGGTCAGCATTACCCTTGCCTTCAGCAGGGCGGAAATTGAATTCCTCTGCTTTCTTTGACCCCAGAACAAGCCCTAAGTAGCCTAATATCCCGGTCAAGAGCAGATAAATCCAGGGGACAACCTGCTGATTCTGCGTTATTTTGATGACCATGTTCAAACCAAAGCCAAGAATTAACGCAATCAGCAAACCGATGACCATGCCGATGACACCACCCGCAATAACTCTCAGTGATAACTTGCGGATATCCTGTTCAACTCTGATGACCAGCAGCGCAACGACCAAACCTATAATAAAGCCGACAATTGCCTGAAAGTAAGCATACGAACTTTCCGCTGACTTTGCGATAAAATAGACGATAAAATAACCGCTGATGGAACAGGCTAAAACTAATATTGCTCTTACAATCAACTGCGTCACCTCCTTTCCATAAATAATAAATTATAAGAATAAATATACAAAAATAATAAAATACAAAAAAATTACTCTTCGCATGATAGGGAGGTCTCATTTATCTCTGGAATAAGAAAAACAGATCGATCCTTTTATAAGTTTTCAAAGAGCACAACATAACTGAACAAATCATCAATCGCTATTGCACCGTGAAAATCATCTGTAAATCACGTTCAACTTTGGCTTCCTGCGCGTTAGTGGCTACCGATATTTCTTTAACCAGCAGATTTTTAGCGGTATCCATCATCTTCCTTTCCCCGAAGGAAAGGTTCTTGTCACTTTTCAAAATGAACAAATCCCTTAAAACGCTGGCAATTTCAAAAACAGAACCGGTTTTAATCTTCTCCAGATACTCCCGATAGCGCTTATTCCATGTTTGTTTGTCTATAGTGACATCTTTGTTACGCAGAATCTCATAAACTTTGGGTATTTCCTTCTCCATGATAACTTCGCGAAGTCCCACAGCTTTAGCCGAAGTCGTCGGAATCATAATCTTCATACCGTTACCCATAATTTTCATTACATAAAAAGGCTGCTTCTTGCCCATAACCTCTCTATTTTCAATAGCTTCAATGACACCGACCCCTTGTGCCGGATATACCGCCAAATCCCCTACTTTAAACATTTTATCTTCCCCTGCCTTTCCATAATAACGGTGAAGATTACCACTTTTTCTTTATTTAGTCAATGATTAATACAATTTACTGAAATGCTTCATGAATACTATAGATCGGGTAACCAGACGGGCGCCTAGGGCATGTATAACAGCGGATTCTGAGCTTTCCCTTTATGACGGATTTCGAAATTGATATAAACAGCTCCTGTTTCATCCATTTCACCGGCGAGAGCAATGACCTCACCCTTTTTTACGCTCTGGTCCGCCTTGACATGCCTTTTCTTAAGGTGCGTGTAGACTGTCGCAAAACCATTAGAATGACGTATAATAATAGTTTCACCGAAATCCTTTAAACTTGCGGAAAAAATGACAGTTCCGGCTGCCGCCGACCTAACCTGTGTTCCCGCAGGACAAGTAATTTTGATCCAGTTATGGTAGGTTTTGTTGGGTTGAATCCCAAAACGGGTCTTCACTGTTCCTCGAACCGGCCAGAATAACTTGTCCTTCTCAGTCTTTACCTCATCTTGCTTTTCGAGGGTCGGCGTTACTTCTTCCGTTCCCGAAGCAGTTTGCTCAGCCACCGGCTTTGCGGGCGCAGCATCCGCCAAGGGAACGATGGGCTGGGAAGAGCCCGGCTTTTCAAGTGGCGTTTTTTCCTCCAAACGTCCCAAATCAGCAGGTTTGGAAGGCTTTACCCGGTCAGGAAGTTTTCGATCCTTCAATCCGCTGGTTTTCCTGGCCTTCGTCTCTGACTTTCGTGAGGAAACCGTGGCATCGTCGATGACCTGATTGGCATCGGGAATAAAGATAATGGAGCCTTCCTTAATGTTTGTAATATCGCTGATATTATTGACTTCTACCAATTTCTTCGGACTAACTGAATAAATGCGGGCAATACGGTAAACTGTCTCACCCTTTTTGACGATGTGATATACACCTTTGGCCGGACTTTTTTGAATTGGAGGACCTGCACAGGAAACCAGAAAAAACAAAGCAGCAAATATCAGGAGAAAGGGCACCCACGATTGCCGGTTATGAACACCGGCCCGGCGCCGATGAAAACCGGTATGCCGAATCATTCTTTCCATCCGCTCTCCCCTATCAGGCTGACAAAGCGGCAGCCGCCCAGATCTTCTTTTTTAATTTCAACCGGATTTTCAGTCGAGCGCGTGAGTTTATAAAGCGTCTGAACATCGCGGCTGCCGACCGGAACAACCAGCCTGCCTCCCGGAGCGAGCTGCTCGACCAGATACTGTGGAATTTTTGGGGCGGCGGCCGTGGTAATGATTGCGTCGAAAGGCGCTTCTTCTTTCCAGCCGTAAGAACCGTCGCCAACACGGATGGCAACATTATAACAATTGAGCCGGTCCAAAATCTTTCGAGCACGTGTGGCCAGTGTGGCTACCCGTTCGATAGAAAAAACCCGATCAGCCAGCATGGCTAAAATCGCTGTCTGATAACCCGACCCGGTCCCGATTTCCAGCACCCGCTCCCTTCCCTTTAACTCCAGCGCCTCTGTCATTAAAGCAACAATATAAGGTTGAGAGATGGTTTGTTTTTCCCCAATGGGCAACGGATTATCACTATAAGCCTGGTCGATCAAACCTTCATCCACAAAAAGATGACGCGGAATGGTCGCCATTACCTTCAAAACCCGGGCATTGTTAATCTGCCGGGCCTGAATCTGCGTTTCCACCATCCGTGCGCGCTGCTTTTTGTATCTATCCATCAAATAGCCTGTATTTTTTTCTTTTTCGGAGGAATCTTGTAGAGTCGGCAAACCGTTTCATGTCTTCTGAGTCCCAGAGCTTCACGCGTCACAATTAAATAATAATATTGAAGTTCGGCTTTTTGACGTGCCGTGTTGAACTGATCAATGTTTCTATTAATTTCTTCAACATGCGATAAGAGATCGATCCGGTGTTCCTGACGGGATACATCTTTTTGAACCAATCGCAGTTGCTGGATCTTTTTCTCAATCTGCCTGTCAATCTTCATTAACACTTCCAGGGCGTCTTCCACTGCAAAGCCGGCCCTGCTTAAAACCGCCGCTCTTTCCCGCAACAACTCTTCACACAAACTTTCGTGTTGATTTTCTTTTCCCGCTCGCGGCATTTGCATGACAAAGTCTCCATTTATACTTTGGGGGCATCTATCATTTAAGCACTTAATTTTCAAGTTAAAAGGCTTCCCCGGCACAGGGCGAATATCTTTTCCCTTTACAGCTTGCAATTATTTCGTTACATAATTAAGGATAATAAACAATTCAATATGGATAAACTGGTATTCTCATGTATTCAAAATTCAAATTCCCCATGTCCAATGCAGTCCGTAATGCCTACTCTCAAGGTGAGGAAGATGAGACCCTCCTTCCCCTGGTTTTGGTCAACGCTCAGAATGAACCCCAGGGAAGAATCCATCCCGGTGATTCGATTATTTTTTACAATATTCGCGGCGAACGCGAAATTGAGTTGACGCGCAGTTTTACCGAACAAAATTTCCATGAATTCCCGGTTGATAAAAACCTTAATGTAAACTTTGCTACCATGATTGAGTATCAGAAAGGGTTAAATGTCGAGGTCGCTTTCCAGCCCCAGGGCATTCTTACCGATACATTAAGCGATATTATCGCCGCGCATGGCTTAAAGCAGGCAAAAATAACCGAAGCGGAAAAAGCCGTCCATGTCAGTTATTTTTTCAACGGTAAAAAATCCGACCCGCTGCCCGGAGAAGAAAGAATCGTCATCCCGACGCGTAAAGATGTCAAACTGTTTGATGAAGCGCCGGAAATGTCCATTGAAGAAATAACCCGCACGGCGATCACCAGGATTCAAGATCCTTCCTGCAACTTTATGGTTGTGAACTTCCCGAATGTGGATGTTGTCGGTCATATCGAAAATGAGCCGGCAGTGATCCGTGCGATTCAGGCGGTAGATCAACACGCAGGCCTCCTGATCGAAGAGTCTCTGAAACAAGGACTTGCCGTGATGGTCACAGCGGATCACGGCACGGTTGAAAAATGGCTTTATCCTGATGGGGGCGTTGATACCGGCCATACGGACAGCCTTGTGCCTTTCATCCTCCTGCACCCGGACAAAACATTAACGCTGAGGAGTGAAGGAGAACTGACCGACATTGCGCCAACCGTCCTGGATATTCTCGGATTGCCCCTGTCGGCCTCGATGACCGGTGTTTCGCTCATTGAACAAAGCAAAGACACGTTCACCCCCGTTAAACGTTTACTGCTGATGATTCTGGATGGCTGGGGACACAACGAAATCGTAAATGGCAATTTAATCGCGCAAGCCAAAACACCGGTAATGGATCGATTGACAAAGACCTGTCCCCTGGCAAAGCTTGCCGCTTCCGGCGTCGCCGTAGGACTCCCGGATAAAACCGTGGGCAATTCCGAGGCGGGGCATCTCCATATCGGCGCCGGCCGCCGGATTTATTCCGACCGCCTCAGCATTGACAGGGCCATCGCCAACAAAGAATTTTACCAGAACAAAGCCTTTAAAAAGGTCATGCAGCAGGCGAAACAAAACGGAACCGCCCTGCACCTGATGGGAATTGTCTCTTTCTTCAGTTCACATGGATCGATCACTCATCTTCTCGCTTTAATGGATATGGCAAAGCAAGAAGGGATTTCCCGGCTCTTTATTCACGGAATGCTGGGAAGGCGCGGCGAACAGGCCCAAAGCGGCGCCCGCTATATTCAACAGGTAGAAGAAAAATGTCTGTCCCTGCAATTGGGACAGATGGTCTCCGTGATCGGCCGCTACTGGTCAATGGATCGTGAAGACAACTGGGACCGGATTGAAAAAACTTACCGGATGCTGGTTTACGGGGAGGGAAACAAAATCCCCGCGGAGTAGGAAACATGCAGTCCAAATTTAATCAAACGCTCATCGAACTCATTTGTGGAGACATCACCCGGGAAAACACAGATGCCATCGTTAATGCCGCCAACAGCCGTCTCGCCGGCGGTGGCGGCGTAGATGGCGCTATTCACCGCGCCGGCGGACCTGCCATTATGGCCGAATGCCGTCAAATCGGAGGCTGCCCGACCGGCCAGGCGGTTATCACAACAGGCGGTCATCTGCAGGCACGCTATGTCATTCACACCGTCGGACCGGTTTATCGTGGCGGCGGTCACGGCGAGGCCGGTTTTTTGGTCTCGACATACAACAACAGCCTGGATCTGGCCCGCAGGAAAAACTTGCAAAGCATCTCCTTTCCGGCTATAAGCTGCGGCATTTATGGTTATCCGATCCATGAAGCCGCCCATTTGGCATTGACAACTTGCATTGAATTCGCCCGGAGAAATACGGCTATTCAACTCATCCGCCATGTATTATTTGATCAACAAACGTTTGACATTTTTGCGCAGGAATTTAGAAAATTAATGTAGTCAAAGATGCGGTGCAATCCATGGGAACAAAACCGACCTACGAAGAGCTTGAACAACAAATCGCCGAATTAACGAAGAAGGTGCGGCAGCAAGCCGAAGTTGAAAATCAATACCGCAATCTCGTCGATTCCACAAGCGACTCTTTGTATCTCGTTGACATCAACGGCTGCTACCTTTTTATGAATAATAACCACGCGAAGCGTTTAAATGTATCAAGAACAAAAATCGCCGGATTTTCTTATAAAGATTTTCATTCCGCTGAGCAAACCGCTCAATTTGAAGCCAAAGTCAAAACCGTTTATGAAACGGGTATCTCTATCCACGATGAGCACGAAAGTTCCAGGGATAGTGGATATTTTTTACGGACCTTCAGCCCGGTTAGAGATTCCACAGCTTCTGAAGATATCATTGCCGTATCGGTTGTTTCCAAGGATATTACCAAAAGAAGAGAAATTGAAGAAGCGCTTCTGAAATCAGAGGAAAAATATCGTCAGCTGATTGAATATTCCAGTGAATCAATCTTTATTATCACGGATGGGAAAATAAACTATGCCAACAGCTGCACCGGAAAAATGCTCGGCTACCCGATAGAGGATCTTCAGTTAATTTCTTTTATCAACCTGATCATCTCCGAAGACCGTGAAATGTTCTTCGAGCGGCAAAAAGCCGTTCTTCAGGGCGACACTTCAGCGGTGAATAACAATTTCCGGATTATGAATAAAGAAGGATCGACCATTTGGGTGGCTATCAACAGCGTGTCGATCCTGTGGGAAAATCTACCGGCGACGTTAAACTTCATGCGTGACATTACCAAGCAGAAAAAGACGGAAGCAAAACTGCTGCAAGCGCAAAAGATGGAATCCATCGGCACACTGGCCGGCGGCATCGCTCATGACTTTAATAACCTGCTGATGGGTATTCAGGGGCACACCTCGCTTGCCCTGTTAAAACTTGAAAAAAGCGATCCCAATTACGAACACGTCAAAACCATCGAAACGCTGGTGATGAGCGGCGCCAATCTGACCAAACAATTGCTCGGTTTCGCCCGCGGCGGCAAGTATGAAGTCAAAAGAGCGGATTTGAACGCCTTGATTGAAAAAACATCGCAAACGATCGGCCGGACTAAAAAGGAGATTACCATTCATCGTCACCTCGAAGGTCATCTCTGGCCGACGGATATTGATCAGGGACAGATCGAACAGGTTCTGCTGAATCTTTTTGTCAATGCCTGGCAGGCCATGCCCGGAGGCGGGGATCTATATATCGAAACGAAGAACACCTTTCTGGATGAGAATCGTTTCAAAGTTTACAGCGGCAAGAGCGGTCGTTACGTCAAAATCTCCGTAACTGATACCGGTGTCGGCATGGATGAGAAGACCAGGGAAAGAATTTTCGAGCCGTTTTTTACCACCAAGGAAATGGGTCGCGGCACCGGGCTCGGCCTGGCTTCCGCCTACGGCATTATTAAAAATCACAACGGTTTCATCAACGTCTATTCGGAAAAAGGACAGGGTTCGACCTTTAATATTTATTTTCCCGCTTCCGTCAAAAATATGGATAGAGAAAAATATCCGGAAACTGATTCCGAAGTCGACAGATCACCCTGTTCGGAAACGATTCTTCTGGTTGATGATGAAGCCATGATTCTGGACGTGGCAGGCGATATGCTCAAAACCCTGGGTTATACCGTCATCACCGCGCAAGACGGTACTACCGCAATCGATTTATATAAACAGCAGGACCCTATCGATCTGGTCATCCTCGACATGGTGATGCCGGATATGAGCGGCGGAGAAGTTTTTGATACTATTAAAAAAATAAATCCGGCCGCCAAAGTCTTGTTGTCCAGCGGATACAGCCTCAACGGCCAGGCCAGCAGAATCATTGAACGCGGCTGTGATGGTTTCATTCAGAAGCCCTTCACGATTGGCGACATTTCCAAACAATTGCGGAAGATTCTGGGACAGAACCTCAAACCGCAGATGCCCCAGGAATCTGCTCAAATCCCTCTGCCGATTTTTGATTCACCTTGATCATCCGCTTGAATGGTGTCACGAAGAAGACATGAGAAGAAAATATCGACATGCCCGTTTGCAACCCATCGGTGAAATCCTTTTTTCCACTTTTAAAAAAAAGGGTCTGGCCGTCAAGCTGGAAGAAAACGCCCTGTTCAAGCTCTGGCCGAAAGCAGTCGGCGCGAAGATTGCTGCCCAGACTCAACCGGACAGCTTGCGCGCGGGAACCTTGTTTGTAAAAACAACCTCCTCCGTCTGGGTACAACAGTTGCACTTCATAAAAGAAGACATCCTGCAGAAGATCAACGAGCTTGCCGGAAAACAGACTGTACAAGAAATCATGTTTACGGTTGGATACAGTCCTGTTCCGAAAAATACCGGACGCAATACGGCTGACTCAAAGAAAATTATTCTCAAGGAAAGAGATAAAAAGATGATCGCTGAATGCACGGCAACGCTTCAGGATCGTGAATTAGCCGAGATCGTGAAACGGGTTATGAAAATGGAAATCAGTCGCCGCAGACTCCGGGAGGAGAAGCCAGGTCGCTGAAAATTTTTTTCATATCTTCAGTGTATTGTCGGTGCGCTTTATAAATGTAAAGCGGTTGCTCTATTTTCAGTTCTTCGCGTGAATCGCTTCGTCCCTCCACCAGAACAAATTCCGCATCGGATACAGCATCGGAGAACACCAGCTTCACTCTTTTAGGTTCAATATTTATTTTTCTAAACGAGCTGATTAACTCAACCATCCGGGTTGCCGGATAAATGGCAAACACCCGGCCTTTCGGCTTAAGCGCGTATTTAGCCGCCAAAAGAAAATGGCCAAGCGACCCGCTGATTTCATGACGGGCAATCGCTTTTTCCAGCAAGGGGTTAATTCGACCGGAGTCAAGTTTGCGGTAGGGCGGATTAAATACAATATTATCGAAGGTATGAGGTTTGTAAATTTTCTTTATTCTCCGCGCATCCCCCAAGTCAATGATTACGCGGCCGTCCAGGCTGTTATGCTCAACATTTTTTTGCGCCAAAGCAGCCAGGGCATCTTGAATTTCCAGCCCGTGCCAGCGCGATTGCTTATAGCGATTGGCTAGAACAAGCGCGATGATTCCATTGCCACACCCCATATCCAGATTAACTGTCCGGGATTTCACAGATGCGAAATGAGCAAGAATCAGTGAATCCAGATTAAAGCGGTACCCGCGTTTGCTCTGG
>CAYULE010000035.1:0-18504 GCA_964445385.1 uncultured Smithella sp. | reverse complement strand
CAACGCCAATATCAGTCCGGCAGCGCAACAGCCTGTCGAGAGTGAAAAAAGTCGTCCCGCGCAAAAGAATGTCAAGCCGGCGGCCAAAAAGCTACTGCCCGCCGGGATCGCCACCCTGAAAAAAGGCAAAGCAGTCCGTGCGGAAGATGTGATTCCTTTTGAGAAAGACGGATTCAAAGATTTCTAACGGCACACCTCGGGAGGCGGGCGATGCTCCGCCTCCTTTATCGCTTAACAAAGGAGGTTAAGATAGTATGCAGGCAACAACAAAAAGGATCGATACGGATATTTCTGATCAACAGGTCGGCCGGGAAGGGAAGTATCTGACCTTTATTCTGGCTGGTGAGGAATACGGCATTGGGATTCTCAAGGTAAAAGAAATTATCGGTGTCATGCCGATCACGCCGGTGCCGGGGACGCCGGAGTACATCAAAGGTGTGATCAATTTACGAGGAAAGGTGATTCCTGTTGTGGATTTGCGCCTGAAGTTCGGCATGGAGCGCGCGGAGTCGACTGAGCGCACGTGTATTATCGTGGTTGAGATTTCTTCCCGCGGGAATAAAATTGCGATGGGGATTGTCGTGGATTCGGTTTCGGAAGTGGTCAATATCAAGATTGCGGAGATTGAGGATACGCCGAACTTCGGTGCGAAGCTGGATACCGCTTATATTCTGGGTATGGCCAAAATAGGGCAGGGAGTAAAGATCCTGCTGGATATCGATAAGGTCATGACGGACCGGGAGATCCAGCTTCTGGACGTGGCGTGATTCAATCACAAACCATTGAGTAGTCTGTTTCCTAAAGATATTACAGATTATTACCGATACTCTTCTCGTACTTGGACAGGCATCCTGCTTTATGCGGGTATCAACTGAAATATCCGGGTGATTAAAATCGTCAAATAAAACGCATAACGGTTTGAAATATTATTTATGAACAGTCACGTGTATATTTAAGCAGGAAGACAGCCTGAAAAAGACCATGCGGTGTTCATACCAGGGAAGTAATTCCTCTTGATAAATATGGGTTTCAAGAATTCTGACGGCACTTATGGAAAGGAACAGGGTGATGGCTAAATCTGATAAAAAAGGAATTCTTCTGGAGGCGGGGACGAATGAGCTGGAGATTATTGAGCTCTATATCGACGAAGAGGGAGGATACCGGGGTTATTATGGAATCAATGTAGCCAAGGTTATAGAAATTATCACCTTGCCTGCTATCAGCACACCGCCGAATGCCTCACCATTTGTCGCTGGCGTATTCAATCATCGCGGCAAGGTTATCACGGTTATTGATATGGCGCTTTGGTTGGGGCGCAAGCGCCAGCAGGATGGCGCGCCGGTCGCGATTATCACAGAATTCAACAGAGTAACATCGGCCTTTCTCGTGTCAGGCATCACGAGAATTCATCGAACCACTTGGGCAAACATAAAAACCCCGGACGGCTACATGCAGAGTTTCTGTACCGCCATTACGGGATTTATAAATTTAGAAGACCGAACCGTTCTTATGCTTGACCTGGAGAGGGCTATCGGCGAGATTGATCCCAACCTTGCGGCACACCATCCTCAGCCAGCCGATAAAAAAGAGGTGATACCAGAATCGGCAATGGATGGAACAATCTATCCCTTACGCATTCTTCATGCTGATGACTCGGGCATGATCCGCAGGACAATGAAACAGTCCCTTGAAGCGGGTAATGAATTCACGGTTACTTCAATGGTGGATGGCAGCGCTGCCTGGGAATATCTGACAGGCCTCAAAAAGCAGGCCATGGATGCGAATAAACCCATTACTGATTATATCAACATCGTTCTTACCGATGTGGAAATGCCCCAGATGGACGGCTATCATTTATGCCACAAAGTCAAAAGCGATCCGGTGTTGAAGGCCTTGCCGGTTGTTTTATTTTCCTCACTGATTAATGATAAACTGCTCCATAAGGGTAAGTCCGTTCATGCCGACGCCCAGTTCTCCAAACCAAGTCCTACGGAATTGATCATCAAGCTAAAAGAGCTCATGGCTGAAAGATAATCGGATCTCCTGAAAACGTTTAATATATACAGCCAGGTATGAGAGGCTGGCAATAATAATAACTTTGCAGGAATTTTGTTGACATATAAAATCAATCACATTATAGTCACCCCCGCCCGAAAGCAGTAATAACCGGACGGGCAAAGCTCATCAACATTTCCTACTGGGGAATCGTTCAATGGTAGGACGACGGACTCTGACTCCGTTAATCAAGGTTCGAATCCTTGTTCCCCAGCCATAATGAAATCAATGTAATATCTCGAAATTGAAAAATGGGTACAATCGGGCTTACGTTTTACTGTAAGAGTCGTATAAAGAAAGCACGCGTCTGACGTAATTCTGCGTTTCACGGTAAGGTGGTACGCTGTTATTGTATTTTGCCACAGCCCCTTCGCCCGCATTGTAGGCGGCCAGCGCAAGCTTCTTGTTACCCCCGTACAGTTTCAGCAGATAACTCAAATAGCGGGCGCCTCCTTCAATATTATCACCGGGATGAAAAACATTCACAACATTCAGGGCGGAAGCGGTTTGGGGCATGAGTTGCATGAGACCTTTTGCGCCGGCAGGCGAAACGGCCTTTTGATTAAAATTTGATTCTGCTTTAATGACAGCTTTAATCAAGGCGGTATCAAGGTTGTATTTTCCGGCGGCCTGGGTAATAATCTTATCGTAATCACGCGTGTTAACAACATTCCGATCTTTCCTATAAGGTTCACGGTCGTTCATCATTCCTTCGGCAGCCCTACCGTTATCAGACCTGACCAACCGTGATTTTTTGCCCAGGGGCAGCGTTTTGCCGGCCAATGTATTTTGATTTATATTGACGCGTTCTCCACCGGCTGTTTTCTCGTTGTGGTGATAGGTTGCATACCAACTGGCTGTCGTCACATTCCCACCCACTGTTGGCTGAACACCGGGTGCCTTAACGGCTGTCGATGCCGATGGATTAATGATTAATTTCTGACCGATGGTAAGCATATCTGGATTGGATAGACCATTATCCCTGGCTATCTGATAAGGATCAACCTTAAATATTTTCTTTCCGATATTCCAAAGATTATCTCCCTTCTTAACAACATATTCCATCGGTTTATTATTGACCGAATCGGTCGTTGCCGAATCCTTGCCCATGCTGGCGCTTAATTCTTCTGCGAATGTTTGTGACACCTCCTGGATAGGAGTTTGGATTTTTATTCGGTGGACATTCTCAAGGCCATAACCTATTGATTTAATATCCATAAGTACGCTTGCTCCTTTGTTCATCTTGCTCCAATAAATTGATCCATCCCCATGGCAGATCAAAATATTATGTTTATTCCCAGCAATTATAATGCCCAACATGGGAAAATGTATGAAATGAATGATGGTCTTGAGATTTCCGGTGCGATCGCAAGTGAAACCTGAATGGCAAAAAAATGTCGATATTAATTAGATGTTCATTATATCAATGCCTTAGACGATGTGCATTTCAACTGCAGATCGGTTAGAACAGGCATGATTACCTTATAGCGGATCAGTCAATAAATTAGTCCGGCAAACTGACTGGCGCCGGCAGCCATGATGTAATTGCCGGATGACCGGCAGAAATTTCCCGATCGGAGATTTCCCGTTTTCATTGATTGGGTTGATAACGGCGACAGGGGCCGTCGTAAGTCCTTTCATGAAACAAGGAATAATAGATTGAGGTTTGTATTCCGAATTCATTGATCATCGGTACAAATAATGGCTTAAGGACGGGTGATCTGCTGAAGCTCAGGGCGGCGATGTCTGCGTCTTCTCTTTTTCCGTCGTTTGACCGGCGTTTCGCCGGAGGGTGGATCTGGGATGATAGACGAAGGGATCCCTGAAAGAAAGGCATCCCACCATGCCAGAGCGGATCGTTTTTCCCCTCTCCATTCCGCTTCCAGGTGCATATAGGCCAAGGCGTCTGTAAATTCAGGTCTCTTGACCATGATGGAAGGACGGCGCGGCGGCACCTTATGCAATGAATGTTGCATGGCGAGGATGTTGCGCAGTTGATTGGCGACTCGCCCGGGAATGCTGACAATCTTTGAGCACTCTTCGATTAATTCAAAGCACAAGGCATCTTGTGCCAACTGACGGGGGATGCCGTCCCGGTGGCGTGCAAGGACTGTTTCCTCCAGGCCGGGACCGAAGAATGCAGCAAAGAAGAGCGATAGGGATGTCGGGATTCCCTCTTTGCATCGCTGATCGAGGGCTCCAAGATTTGTATTCATCATGGCCAGGTGATGGCTGTTTCTGCTGAGCCATCGACTGAGACTGGGAAAAAGGGCGACAAGGAGTCCGCTTGTGTTCAGGAGAGCGAAAACCGGTTGCGCGCTTCCAAACAGGAAAAGTTTCGAAATTTCTTCGTAGAGCCTTCCTGGTGAGGCCCGGGAAATAGTGGAGGATAGTTCACAGAGGATCTCCCACGCGGCAGGTTCGATGACGAAATGATGGGATGCAGCAAAACGAACGGCGCGCAGCATACGCACCGGGTCTTCTGTAAATCGTACATAGGGATCGCCGATGGGGCGAATGAGCCGCTCCTGGAGATCGATCAGTCCGGTCGAATAGTCAATTACCGAATAATCTGCGATATTGTAGGCAAGGGCATTGATCGTAAAGTCACGGCGGAGGGCATCCTCTTCCGGTGTGCCAAAGACGTTGTCGCGGAGAACCATCCCGGAGTGGTCCTTGAGGTGACGGGGGTGTCGGATATTTGGACCTGGCTCTGCCAGGTCTGCTTCATCGGAGGGGGCAGCCGCACGAAATGTGGAAACTTCGAGGATTTCGTCCTGAAAGTGAAGATGGGCTAATCGAAAACGGCGGCCGACAAGACGGCAGTTGCGAAAGAGACGTTTGATCTGACCGGGCGTAGCGTCTGTAGCGATGTCGAAGTCTTTGGGTGTTTGCTCCAGGAGCAGGTCGCGGACACATCCTCCGACCAGATAAGCAATGAAGCCATTGTTGCGGAGTCGATAGAGCGTGTGCAGAACATTCGGGGGTATCTGCTTCCGGGAGATCCGGTGCTCCTTCCTGGGGATGATTTGTGGTTGTATCGCTTCGAACATAGAACACCAAGTCGAAAAAACAAAATTACGGCATCATGGATTACAGATTTAAGCCCGGCATATTGATCAAGGTTGATGGGTGATGATAAAAATATCATGGCAATATTTTTTCATACGTAATGCATCATGTTACCGGTTCAGTTCATCCCGGATAGCCGCGCCGATCTGCAGCATGACGTAGGGCTTTTTAACATAGGCCCCCGCCCCCAGTCGCTGAGCCTCTCTGACTCGATCGGTTTCCGAGAAGCCGCTGACCAGGATAGCCTTCTGCTGCGGATTGATTTCCAGAACTCTTTGATAGGTCGTCAATCCGTCAATCCCCGGCAGCATGATCATGTCCAGAACAAGAATATCGGCCTTATTTTCCTTAAGATATTCTACGGCTGCTTCGCCGCTTGCAACGGCATGAACCTTATACCCTAGTCGAGTCAGCAAACCGGAGGCGACATCTCTTTGCTCGGCAATGTCATCAATCACAAGAACGGATTCACCTTTGCCCAGGTATTGTTCAATCGATTCCTTCTGCTGCGGGGTGGCTAATTCCTCACGTGTTACGGGAAAATAAAGTGTAAAAGTTGTTCCTTCTCCAATTTTGGTTTGCACATCAATATATCCGTTATGATCCTTTACCGTTCCCCAGACAATCGACAATCCCAAGCCGGTTCCGCTCCTGCCCATCGTCTTTTTTGAATAAAACGGCTCAAAGATTTTCTGTCTATTTTCGGCAGAGATACCCATTCCCGTATCGGATACGGTCAGAATGGCATAATCTCCTTCCTTGACTTCATCATAGCCCATGATAGCCTTATCCAGATAGCGGCTCTCCGTCCGTATGGTCACCTCTCCTTCCCCTGTAATCGATTCCGCCGCATTGGAGACCAGGTTCATCAATGTCTTTTCCAGATGAACAGGGGAGCCTTTGATGTTCAGAAGATTATGGTCATACTCTGTCCTGAATGTCACACGGGGATGATAGTCCTTGAGATTTTCAAACACCGGGGTTTTAAGAAAATCTGAAACAACCTGGTTGAGATTCGCCACGTCTGATGACGTCACCCCCCGTCTGGCCAGTGTCAGAAGATCCTGAATGATCGCGGCGCCTTTACCGGTAGACTGCATGATCTTTTCCACGTGGTTTCTCGCCCGTTGCCCCTCGGGAATTTCCATCAGCAGCAGTTCCGAATAGCCGGTAAGAACCCCTAATACATTATTGAGATCATGGGCGACGCCGCCGGCCAGTTGCCCGAGAGCCTCCATCTTCTCTGCCCGGTTTAAGCGCTCTTCCAACTTCTGGCGCTCTTCCTCCGCCTGCCTGCGCTGGGTCACATCTCGTGAAATACCCCGAAATCCGATTGGCCTGCCTTCGGTATCTCTCATCAGAGATACCGAAAGTTCGTGAAAACCTCTTGCCCCGGTTTTTCTGATAATTTCAAAATCTAATGCCTTAACGGGCTCACCGGTTTCATAGACTTTTCTGAAAAGTTGATATGCTTTTTTAGCGCTTTCTTGATCCAGGTATTGCCGGTTATTCATTCCGATTAATTCGTCTCTGGAATACCCGAGAATTTTGCTCTCCGCATCATTCACGAAAGTAAAATTACCGGCGCGGTCAACTTCAAAATAACCGTCTTCCATTTGTTCAATAATGGTACGATATTTTTCCTCGCTCTCCCTCAGGGCGGACTGAGCCTGCTTGCGGTCCGTGATGTTGCGGCAAATGTGAACAATGCCGTAGGGAGAACCGTTTTCATTACGCAGGACATCCCCATTCACTTCAAACAGCAGTTTTCTGCCATCCTTCATCATCAGATGATACTCTTTGGGCCCCAGTTTTTTATCAAACATTAAGAGAGTGTTTTGCGCTGCCTTATCCTGATCTTCAGGAGCAATAAATGATAACATGTTCCGCCCGATCATTTCATGCCGCTCATAATTGCCCAGGCGGAGTCCGACATCATTAATGAAAAGAATTTCGCCATCGAGATTCATCCGTATCATGACGTCCGGCATCGTGGCGATGAGCTTGGTATATATTTCCTCGCTCTCCCGCAGCGCCTCGTTGAGCGTGCCGAGTTCTTCATTTTGCCTGTTCAGCAGTCTCTCGGTCTTTATCCTTACTTGTATTTCACTTTGATAACTGCGGGCTAAAAGCCAGATCATCAAAGCAATGCTTATGAGAAAACCGGAGGTGAGTACGACCCTGTTTACAAAAACCATTTCAGTCGTTCGATAGGGTTTTATATAACCGCTTGATATCATCCAGGCAAGACTCAGATAGGTAGCGAGGCATATCACCAGAGCGATCCACATTTTTCGATGACCATAAATAAATGCCACAAACATAATTAAAATGGCATACATGAAATTACCCGGCGCATCAATTCCGCCGATATAATTGGCGTTTACCGCAGGGAAATACATCAGCAACGGAGGAATCATGCCGGCCAAGCGCCAGAATCCCGCTGCGGTCAGAAACATAGCCATCAGAAGCATGAGCGAAAGCACCGAATAAATCAGCAAAGTATCAAGCGGCATTTTGTCGAAGAGGTAAAGGATAAATGATATCAGCGAGAAAATGAATCCGACGCTAAATAAAAAAAACAATAAATTGCGGGTAATATATTCCCGCCTCGCCATTTCCGGTTCAGTTTCGATTAACGCGTGGATGAACTTGATTGGGTTCATCTTTTTATCATCATGATTTTATATTGATTATTCATGGTTGAATTATACGAAACTCGGTTTTATAAGTCAATAATTTTAAGGTCTTCTGATTCCCATATATCGCTTGGGATATCCCGAGTTGATATAATCCGTTATTTTGACGCCACGATTTTTCTTGGAGGATGAAGAGTGAATAAAGCGAACGGGCTCTCCCTGTTCAGATGTGATGATCCCCACATGTCCGACTACCGAACGATTGTAATTTGTGCCGGTAAATAAGATGATATCCCCTTTCTTACAATTTTCCAGAGTCACTTCTTTCCCGAAGCGGGAATAAGAAGCTGAAGTTCTGGGAACATTAATATTAAAATTCTTGTAAACAAAGTACACGAATCCGGAGCAATCAAAGCCCTTTTGGGTATAACCGGCGTAGATATATGGCTTCCCGACGAAAGTTTCGGCAAACGTTACAATGCCGTCCTGTTCATTAATGGCCAGCTTTTCAGGCTCGAGAGCGCTTGCATTAATTGCGCATAACAGCAGAAACGCAACGATCAGTGTTGTGAGTCTTTTTGACATACTATTCATATCCGATTTACAAGGACTTTCTCTTTTGCCCTCTAACTATAAGGAACTCGATCCGGCATGTCAAGAGGGAGAATAAACATGAACATGTCATAACCAATGAAGAAATAGATTCACTGTTAAATATGCACATTGAAATATCTGAATAAATCATGGTAGCGTCATGAAGTAAATTATTTGAGGACGTGCAGAATGAATGGCAATAATCGTGTTGATATCAAGGTGGGCGCTCGCGTTAAAGTTGTGCAGAAACAGGATCAGCGCACAGGCAATCTGACTGAAGGCATTATCCAGGCGATTCTGACAAAATCAGGCACCCATCCGCACGGCATCAAAGTGCGTCTGGAGGACGGGATTGTTGGCCGGGTGAAGGAAATCCTTTAGTTCGTCCTGAAGTCATCCTATGGAGATCCTATGAAAACATCGATTCTGACAAGACAGGATATTGAAAAAATATTAACACCTGGCATGGCAAATGAAACGGTGGAAAAGGCCTTCCGGGCTTATGGCACGGGTCACATCCAAATGCCGGCTAAAAGTTATTTGTATTTCCCAAAAGGCGATCTGCGATCCATGCCCGCGTATATTTCCGGTGAGGGTTTTGATATTGCCGGCGTAAAATGCGTCAACGTCCATCCGCAGAATACGGCCGGACATTTACCAACCGTTATGGCCGTCATTATTCTGAATGATCCCGGAACCGGTTTTCCTCTGGCCATGATGGACGGCACCTACCTGACGTGTCTCAGAACCGGCGCCGCCGGCGCCATCGCCGCTAAATATCTCAGCCGGGACGATGCGGAGGTAGCGGGATTTGTCGGTTGCGGCGCTCAGGCTCGCGCTCAATTAGCGTGCCTGCTGGAAGTTCGCAAGATCAAAAAAATCAAGATATGGCAATTTCCAGGGGATAAAGCATGCGCTCAGGATTTCAAGCGATGGGCCCGGGCAACCTGTCAACTGGAAACGATTGTTTCTCCGCATATCGATGACGTTACTCAAGATGCCGATATTGTGATTACCACAACGCCGTCCCGCGTTCCGCTGGTGAACCGGGTTTCTCCGGGAACGCATATCAACGCCATCGGCGCGGATGCCCCCGGAAAACAGGAAATCAACCCGGATATATTGAAACAGGCAAAAGTGGTTATCGATGACTGGGCCCAGGCGTCGCATTCCGGGGAGATCAACGTGCCGATCACGAAAAAGCAAATGACCAAAAGAAACGTACACGCGCAGATGGGCGATGTTGTTGCCGGGAAAAAAACGGGAAGAACATCCGCCCGCGAAGTAACCCTTTTCGATTCGACCGGACTGGCCATTCAGGATATTTCCTGCGCGTATGTTGTTTACGAGGCGCTCAAAAACAAGCGGGGTGTTAAAAGCATCGCGTTATTTTAATGACCAGAGGCGAACTTGGCTTGACCGCAATGACGAAAGCGCACAGTCGGTCATACTCATGGAATCAGGAGGTATTTTATTTTGAAGGACAACATTACAACACTCAACGAGTTTGAAGGGGCGGCCCTGCTCCGGAAGGGGGGCATTCCTGTTGTTGAAGGTGTTCTGGCCAGTGATGCTGCTCAGGCCTCGGTAGCGGCCACTCGTCTGGGTTTTCCGGTAGCGCTGAAAATTTGTTCGGAGGCTGTTCCCCATAAAACAGAACGGGGCGGCGTGGCGCTGAATATCAGGGATGCCGTTTCTCTGGGCAAAGCCGTCCAGAAAATGCAGAATAGTTTTTCCGATATTCCTCATGCGCTGCTGGTGCAGAAAATGGCGAGGCCGGGCACGGAACTCATTCTGGGGGTCAGGCGCGATCCTGTCTTCGGCCCCGTGGTTCTCGCAGGCATCGGCGGCATCTTCACTGAAATCTTCCGTGACACGGCCATTGACCTCGCTCCCGTGGATGAAACGGCTGCCCGGGTAATGCTCCGGCGCCTTAAAGGCATCTCCCTCATCGATGGCTACCGCGGTCAGGAGCCGCTGGATATTACCGCCATCGCCAAAGCCGTCTCGGCGCTCTCCCGACTTATATCCGAACGTCCTGATATACTGGAAATCGATGTCAATCCCTTCATTGCTTATCCGGACGGGGCCATGGCCGTAGACGCTCTGGTGCGATTGGACGGCAGCCTCTCTTCTCCGTCCCGAAAGCGCCCTGATCCGGCAACCATCGCGCCGTTTTTCACTCCGTCGTCCATGGCTGTGATCGGCGCCTCACGCAGTCCCGGCAAGGGAGGCAACATCATTTTGCGCAATCTTCAGAAAGCGGGATTCAAGGGCGCCATTCATCCCATCAATCCGACGTGCAAAGAAATCCTCGGGCTAACGGCCTATGCCCGGGTCCGTGATGTGCCGACGCCCGTGGAAACGGCGATGATTGTCATTCCCAAGGTTGCGGTCCCCGAAGCTCTGGAAGACTGTGCCGCAAAGGGAGTCACCAACATCATCCTGAGTACCGGCGGCTACTCGGACATGGGAGAAGCGGGCCTCAGGGAGCAGAAAGTCATTATCGATCAGGCACGCAAGTCAGGCATCCGGATCATGGGCCCCAACAGCATTGGTACGATCAATCCGCTTGCCGGCATGGCCACTTCTATTGTGGGTCTCGATCCGATCAAACCCGGCGGCGTGTCCATCATCGGCCAGTCCGGTGTTTTCTCGTCGGGCTGGGCGCGCTGGATTGCGGACACGAGGCCCTTCGGACTGGCCAAGGTGGCCTGTATCGGCAACAAGGGGGATGTCAACGAAAGCGACCTGCTGGACTATTTGACCGAAGATACCCTGACCACCACCATCGGCATGTACCTGGAAGGCGTGGTTGAGGGAAGGCGTTTCATCAAGACGGCCGGCACGGCCTGTAAAAGAAAACCCGTGGTCGTGATGAAGGCCGGCCGCAGTGAGGCGGGAGCGGCCGCCGTCGCTTCGCATACGGGATCGCTTGCCGGATCGGATGTGGTGTTCGACGCGGTCTGTCGCCGAACAGGCCTTGTGCGGGTGTACGACTCCGAAGCCTTCTTCGATACCCTGTCGGCATTTGAAAAGCTTCCTCTGCCGCGCGGAAACCGCCTGGGCGCGTTTTCCATCACGGGTATGGGCTGCGTGGCCACCACGGATGCCGCGGAGGAATACGGGATTGTTCTTCCCGCCCTAAGCGCCGCCACGCTGAAGAAACTGGGCGAGGTCATGCCTTCCTGGGCCCCGGTGCGCAATCCCATCGACACCTGGTCCGCCATTGAGCAGCATGGCTCGAAGAAGACCACGTCCCACATCGCCCGCTGTCTGCTGGATCAGAAGGACATCGATGCCCTGCTGATTATTTTAGTGCTGATGCCGGAAAGCATGTTTGACATATCCGAAGCGCTTGCCGAGATTTTCAGCCGTCACCCGGGGAAACCGGTTTTTGCCAGCTACTACGGCGGTACAGCCAGGGAGATTGCCCACATCCATGAAGGCTTTGCCGCGCTGGGTGTGCCCTGTTACCCGACGCCGGAGCGTGCCATATTTGCGTTTAATCGCATGGTGGAGTATGCGCGGTTCCGTGGAATGATCCGCGGTTGAACCTGGGCAAATGTCTTATCAAAAAATAGTTATAAAGGAGGTTGCAATGCGAAACTACGTGGTAACTACAGGAATCACTTTCGGCGCTGCATTGGCGATAACGATCAGCTACAGTGCCAACCATTCAGTGTTGTGGGCAATCATTCATGGCCTGCTTTCGTGGGTGTATGTGATTTACCATATTCTTTTTCATTAGAAGGTGACCGTTACCTTAACCAAAGGAATAAAATCATGAAAGGAGAATCAAATGAAAAAAAAGTTGCTGGGCATCATTGTAGCGGGTTTGTGTGTTATGACATCAGGCATTGTACACGCGCAGGGAGAGTGCGATAAATATGTGACTGCCTATGACAAGACCTATTGTATGAGCAAATTGTTCGTTGAGTCTGATAAAGAGCTGAATCTTGTGTATACTGATTTGAGGAAAATGCTTAATCCGTATTTGAAGAAAAATCTTACCGAAATCCAGCGGGAATGGATAAAATATCGGGATAATGCCTGCCAGAGCAGGCCCGGAACGATTATGGTTGATTGTAATTATCGGGTTAATAAACAGCGCGCGGAATACCTCCGTGACCGTCTTCGGGAGTGCAAGACAGGCAACTGCCGTGAAGATATAATTGTCAAGAAGAGCTGGATATCATATTGATTCATGGTGGGCCTGCAAAATGAAATGGAAAATACAGAAAGTGATCTGCTGTGCTGTGCTGATATTAGCAGGTCCACTATTATGGATTCATGCGCATTCCGCAGATGAGATCAAACCCTTTATCATTATTGACGCGGGACATACGAACAAGAGTCCGGGCGCTATCAGCATTACCGGTAAGTATGAAGTTGAGTACAATGATATTTTTGTTTCCAAGTTATCGATGGCTCTAACGAAAGCCGGTTTTGTTCCGATTCTGACGCGTAAGCCAAGCCAGGAAATCAAACAGGAAAACAGAGTGAATGTTACCACTTCAGCCGATGCGCTGGTGATGCTATCCATTCACCATGACTCGGCGCAGCTGGTGCATTTAGAATCCGTTAATCTCCATGGCAAAAAAGTTTATCGAACACGCGAACCCATTTCGGGGTATTCTATTTTTGTCTCCAGGAAAAACCGGCAATTTGAAAGTTCTTTAGTTTTTGCAAAATTATTAGGTGAAGAATTATTGAAGTTGGGTCGGAAACCTGCATTGCACCACGCGGAACCCATCCCCGGAGAAGGACGCACATTATTAGATGCCAGTCTTGGAATTTATCAATATGATGACCTGATTATTCTGAAGAAAAATAAACTTCCGGCAGTATTGCTGGAAATCGGGGTGATTGTCGACCGAAGTGATGAAGCCTACGTGACAAGAAGCGATCATCAGGAAGCTATGATCAATGCTATATTAACAGCCATTGGTAGATTTAGTAAAACTAAAAATTAATCGTTGCCTGGTCGGAAAAACAGATTAAACAGAGAATTTATGCGGATATTTATTGATGCGGATGCGTTTCCGAATGTGATCAGAGATATCCTGATCAAAGCTTCTCTGCGTCTGAATATCCCGCTGATTTTTGTTGCCAACAAACCTTTGCGCCTGGAGAATCTGCCCAACCTTTCTTTGATCCTGGTTCCGGGAGGTCCGGACGTGGCCGATGACCGCATCGCCGGGCTTGTGCAGCCGGGAGATCTTGTGATTACCGCTGACATCCCGCTTGCCGACCGCGTGGTCACGAAAAATGCTTTTGCGATGAATCCCCGCGGTATGCTTTACACCGAGCATAACATCAAAGACCGGCTGGCCCTGCGTGATTTGCTGGGCGATCTGAGAGATAGCGGCATGATTACCGGCGGTCCCGCCGCCTTCGGCAAGAAAGACCGTCAGGCATTTGCCAATCAGCTGGACAGCTTTTTAGTCAGGCAACTTAAAATGGAAAACGAAATTCAAAGAAAGCCTGTTGATAAACCATGACGCCCAAGCGCATCATTACCTCTGAAATTCCGCGGCTTCCATCGCCGGAAGCGGTTGATTGTTATTGTGCCCGCCGCTTTACCTATTTCACACAGGATCAATGGGGTAAAGAAATTGACGATGGAAAGCTATCGATCAATGGGATGAAAGTTACTGACCGCGCGGTGACATTGCGGGGCGGAGAAGCGCTGGCCTGGGACGGCAGTGGAATTGTTGAACCGGAGGTTGATGAAAAGATCACCATCCTCTATGAGGACGAAGGCTTTGTCGCGGTCAACAAAACGGGGAATTTGCCGGTTCACCCCTCGGGTCGTTATTTCAATCATACCCTGGTGGCAATCCTCGAGGATCGTTATGGCCGCAAGGTCTATCCGGTGCACCGCATTGACCGTGAAACATCGGGTGTTATTCTTCTGGCCTTTGATGGAAAAAGCGCGGGCGCTCTGTCCGAATCACTGGCAAAGGGATCAAAAGAGTATCTGGCGCTGGTGCATGGTAATTTTCCCGAGGACGAAATGATCGTAGATTTGCCTTTAGGATGTGATCATGAATCCGAGGTGAGCAAGAAACGCAAAGCATGGCCGGGCGGGACGCAAATGGCTCTGACGCAATTCCGGAAAGTCCTTGCCGCCGGAGATATTTCCCTTGTCCGGTGTTTCCCCAAAACAGGGAGGCTCCATCAGATACGCGCCCATCTGCTGGCCGCGGGTTATCCAATTGTCGGCGACAAGCTCTATGGCCGGGATGAAACCGCGTTTCTTACTTTTATCAGGCAAGGATTCACTGCCGGACTGGAAGCAAGCCTTTTGCTGCCGAGATCGGCGCTGCACGCGGCCCGCCTGGTTTTTTTGCACCCCCGGACGGGAAAGGAAATGGTTATCCTGGCGCCGCTTCCTGAAGTGTTTGTAGATTTTATCCGGATAAGAAAAACCGGGGACGCTTGCGACAAAAGTTGAAGATCATGAAATCGTTACTTTTCATGCAGAAAATATTCCGCGGTCTGGATGCCGAAAAGCGCGGGCTGAATGCTTCGGACAATTTCCATTTGCGGTGAACCATCCTTCAGAACCTGGTCCGCCAGATTAACCGTATTGCCCCGGATCATGGATCCCTTGCCGTCATCCACGAGAAGCAAAACCAGCGGCAATTCTTTTTGAGAATCTTCCGGATAGTCCAGCACCAGCGCAAAACTACGGTTGCTCAGTTCTACCATCGACCCGACAGGATAAATACCCATCATCTGAATAAAGCATTTCAATAAAATGGGATCAAAGCATTTCTCTCTTTCCGTCCACATTTTCCTCAGAGCTTCATCCGGAGCATAAGCTCTGGAACGATAATCCCGCTGGGCGGTCAGAGCTTCATAAACATCAACAATTCGCAGAATCTTCCCGATCAGACTCAGTTTATTCATGAAGAGGGTCTGGGGATAACCGCTCATGTCGGGATTCAGGTGATGTTCAAAGGGTCCGAGGATGATCCTCGATCTTAATTTGTGTGGCGCGTTCAGTCGGAGAATTTTTCTGACACCGATGAGGGGATGTGCTTTCATTTCGTCCCATTCCTCGGCGTTCAGTTCACCCTGCTTGTGCAGTACTTTTTTGGAAACCCCTATTTTCCCCAAATCATGTAACAGTCCGCACACGGCCAGGTATTCCAGAGAAACATCGGACATATGGATTTGCTTTCCCAGACAGGTTGCCAGAAGGGCAACATTAACCGAGTGGGCGTAGGTGTAATCATCATAGTCCTTGATGCTGGAAAGCCCCAGCATCAGGGAGCTGTCTTCTTTGATCAGATCAACCATGTTTTGAGCCAGTCGCCTGGCCTTGCGGACGCCGACAATTCCCTGCGACGCCTTCTGCGCAACTTCCTTCACGGTTTCCACGGCATGAATGTAAGTGTTGCGCGCTTTTTCATACTTTTCCTCATCCAGGCTGACTTCCATATCCGGCGGTTCGCTATCCTGTTTTTCATAGATCTGCACCCATGAAAATTCCCGTTCACGAAGTCTGTTTTCAAGCCAGTCCTTCGGCTCGTCAGACAAAACGGAATCGTTAAGAAGATGTGCGAATTCCAGAAGGTTCGCGGCTGTCGTGTTTTTAAATGATCGGGAAAAATTGATTCGTCCGATTTTCCTCAGGGCAAAATATTCCACCATGCTGTTGATGATGCCGGCGATATCTCTTCGGTAGCGAAGCCTTTCTCCCTGCACGTGAAATCGTCCCCGCCAGAGCGTAATACTGACATCACCCTTGCCGGTCAATTCGTCGAGCATGTTCTTTAACCGGGATACGCTTTTCGTGATTAATTGATTGTTGTCATCATATATCTTTGCATTATGTATCAGGTGATACAGGAACTTCATGAATTCCTGGCTGGAGCGTTCCAGTAATGATGAGTTTTCAGACATGCTTACCGGTCTCCTTCGTTTTTTGGAATTCCTGACCGGCCTCGTCCAAGAGGCTCCTCAGGCTGGGAAAGAATGATTTACGGGCTTCTTCCAGCACTTGTTGTGCCTCAGGCCGGTTCAGGGCGTAGAGAGCGGCAGCGGCCCCTTTCCGATACGCGGATTTCCACTTTCCGGGCAGCCATTTCCTGTAAAACAGGGTTTTGCGAAGAAAAGGGATAGACGCTGAAGAGCCGCATTTCCCCAGAGTTCTGAAACATTCCATCACATGCCCGTCCTGCTTTTTGCCGAATTTTGTTTTTTTCAGGTACGCGAGAAAAAGCTCTTCGATCGCCGGATCCCGAAACTGCCCCAGTTGTTTCAATGCCAGGTACTGAATGGTTTCATCCGAATCCTTGATAAAATGGAATACATCTTTTACAGGAACAAGATGATGTTGCAGGATTGCCCGGATGGCATTTTGATGAATCAGCGCCGACGAGTGGCGCGATAGTTTCGTCAGGCATCGCAGAGCTTGCTTTTCATTCAGCCTGATGATGACGGGAATAAGGTTCAGCAGAAGTTTTTCATCCGAATGATTCAGCAGGGACTCCAGGGGGCGCATGTCCTTTGAGGCTTGGTTGATCAGGGCATCGGTCAGAGACTGCTGCCGTTTTTTTGAGGGTTCTGCCTGCAGCAGGATCACCAGGGTGTGAATCACCTGCGGATCAAGATATCGAAAGACCTGTTCGAGAATGTCCATCTGTTCTTCGCTGAAATTGCCCCAGGCCCGAACGATAGGTGAGAGAGACTCCAATCCTGAAGTTTTAATAAAAAATTTTTCACTGGCTGGAACGGCCCAGGAAATCTTTTTTTCATATTTTTCCAGAAACTTTCGTAATCCCCAGACGATTTTCAGAGGGGCCTCAAATTCTCCGCGGGTAAGGCAATCGGTAAATTCTTCCGACAGCACATCCAGGATCGTTCTGAAGCTGTCTTGATCCTGATTGAGGAATAAACTGTCCAGTAAGGCGTTTACATAGGAGGAAAAATCGGCTTCTTCCTCAAGGCGGATCATGGTCTGTAACTGTGCCTGTTCCTGGGCGCTGAGAATCAGTAATGCCGGGTCGATTCGAGGTTCGCTCGGGTACTCTTGCTCCTCTGGATTCATTTCTCTGGGCCTTGTCTCCTCCGATCCGGATCTTGCCTTAAAAGCCGAGATGCTTTCTTTCTTTTCCCCGTCGGAACCAATAAAAAAATCCGCGACATCGTATTGAATGTGCGGAAATTGAGAAGCCCATAACGCGGTAACAATATCGCCTTCCGGTTCTGCCGTCAATGTGGAGTACTGATTAACGATAGCCAGGAAATTTATGATTTCATCCGGTTCTATGCCTTCGATGAATTCCAGCCAGCGCATGCCGTCGCGAAATAGCGTGAAAGGAAGTGTTCCTTCTTCGAAAGGTCCCGCGAAGATCTCCTCCCCCCTGAATGCAATCCGGTCCTTTTCGATTTCAAACTTTAAAAATCCGTGATGCTGCAGGTAAGCGTCGAGTTTATCATGGAACTGCATAATGGACTTAATGGCAATGCTGTGCCCCTGTGGATATAGCGAAACATTCTTACTGGCCAGCAGCAAACCGGTAAAAATCCTTCCGGCTGTGCTAAAAGCCTCCGTTGGCGGATCTTTTCCGGTTTCCGCAAAATATTGATCCACAACACTCATCGATTGATCACCAATCTTAAGCATTTCCGGTACGGTTACTTTATTTATTTTTTTACAATCCCAAAATAATTTCTGACGATAGATTAGAAAGATGAACCGTTAACGTCTCTTATTTACAGCCGAATAATAGCACACCATCGATTTGCAGTCCATGACATTCGGCACGCAAAGCCCTGGTGTGTTCGAGGACACACCTTGATGCTCGATTTTTTTGATGAATTTATCGAAATGGACAGGTGAAATCGTATGATCTCTGGTTATTGAAGTCATCCATCAGGGCTGTATCGACATGGGTGCCTTAAACACCCTGCATGTTACTGTGGCAGCTCGGGGCTCCACGCCGGGAGGCATACTCCTTTTGACTTTGGCGGTTTTACGGCCTGCGGTGATCAGGCTATAGTCGTAAAAGAGTTCCTCGCCGGGTTCGATATCACGCAGGGCTTTCCGAAGCCACTACCCGCCAATCTGCCTTTCGTGACCCGCCCAGTACTTTGCCCGTATTTCGCGCTTCAGGATTTTGCCGGT